>NZ_CP023702.1:4750000-5070833 GCF_008704555.1 Streptomyces nitrosporeus | reverse complement strand
GCCTCCGGGGCAGCCTGGGCGACACCCTGGGTGAAGGTGTTCCACCACTCGCTGTCGCGGGCGGTACGGGACCAATGGGTACCCCCCTAGGACATCCAGGGGACACCCTTGCGCTCCAGCACACGCATGACGACGAAGACCCTCGCTCCCAGCGCATCCGTGCAGCTCAGCACGCCTAAGCAATCGGCACCCCAGACGCCGGGCATGACCACCCCGAAGCCGTCTGCGCCCGTCAAGAGGCACGTCACCCGCTCCGGCGCTGATGTGACAGCCCTTGCGAACCCCACGCCCGTCCGGCCTGAGCTTGCCTTCAGCCTCCGCCTGTCGATCTCCTCGGATGAATCCTCATCCCTCGCGGTCCAGCGCCGAGCCTGCCGCGCTCAGGCGGTCGCCCTGGGACTCGACCCCGACACCGCCGTTGAGTACATCGACGAAGACGTGTCCGGCGCGTCCGCGCTGGAGTCCCGCACCGAAGGCATGGCCCGCATCCTCGTGGACCGCCCGCGCGTCGTGATCGCGTGGAAGCTCGATCGCTTCGCACGCTCCGTGTCGGAGTTCCTGAAGCTGGTCACGTGGTCCGAGGAACACGGCGTCACCCTGGCGACTGCTGACGGGGCCCTGAACACGTCCACGCCCGGCGGTCACCTTGTGGCCACCATCCTGGCCGCTCTCGCTCAGTGGGAACGGGAGATGATCCAGGATCGCGTTACGGCGGCACACGCAGAGCGGCGGGAACAGGGCCGCTGGATCGCCGGTCGCGCACCCTTCCCGTACGTGATGGAACGCCGGGACGGAAAGGCGTACCTCGCTGAGGACCCGAAAGCGTTCGCTCTGGTGCGCTCGCAGATAAGAAGTCATCTCATTTGGTGAGTCGGCGGTAGCAGATGAGGGTGCAGGCGATGCTGGTGAAGGCGAAGAAGTGGTCGGCCTTGTGTTCGTAGCGTCGGTGGAGTCGGCGGAAGCCGGCGAGCCAGGCCATGGTGCGTTCCACGGTCCAGCGGTGGCGGCCCAGCCGTTGGGAGGGCTCGACTCCCTTGCGTGCGATGCGGTGGGTGATGCCGCGTTCGCGTAGCCATCGCCGCAGGTGGACGTAGTCGTATCCTTTGTCGGCGTGGAGTTTGGCGGGCTTGCGCCGGCGCCGTCCGCGGCGTGAGCGGATCGGCGGGATGCCCTTCACGAGGGGTATCAGGGCTTGGCTGTCGTGCAGGTTGGCCCCGGAGATGCCGACGGATACGGGCAGACCGGTCCGTTCGGTGATCAGGTGGATCTTCGAGCCGTACGTGCCCCGGTCGACAGGATTCGGACCTGTCAGGTCCCCCTTTTCAGGGCTCGCATGTTCACCGAGTCGATCGCGCACCTTGACCAGTCAAGCTCGCCGCGGGCACCGAGTTCGTCGAGGACCAGGCGGTGCAGCCTGGCCCACACCCTGGCCTTCGACCATTCCGAGAACCGCCGGTGGGCGGTCGCTCCGGACGGGCCGAACGACGCCGAAGGCAGCTGCTGCCAGGTACAACCTGACGTGGCCACGAAGACGATCGCCGCCAGTACTTCCCGGTCGCCGTACCGACGCCGACCACCACCCTGCGGCCGCGACGGCGCCTCCGGCACCACCCGCTGGAACAACGCCCACAACTCGTCCGGCACCAGCCGCTCAACGATCCCCACCATGACTCACAGACTACCGAGTCGCCCAAATGAGATGGCTTCTTAGACCGTGTCCTATGTGGGCTTTGCTCGTTGGGCTCGGTATGGGGCGGGGTACGTGGAGTTGGATTGTTCCGGACGGGCTGTGGGAGATCGCGGAGCCGCTGATCCCGCCGTCGAGGGTGAGGCCGCAGGGCGGCGGGACGCAGGACACGCCTGATGAGACGCTGTTCGCCGCGATCATCTACGTCCTGGTCAGCGGATGCGCCTGGCGGGCCCTGCCGCCGTGCTTCGGGATATCGAAGTCGACAGCCCACCGCAGATTCCTCATCTGGTCGAGAGCCGGTGTCTGGGGTCGGCTCCACGAGGAGATCCTGCACCGCCTGGACGACGCCGGCCTCCTCGACCTCTCCCGGGCAGTCCTCGACTCCGCCCACGTGAGGGCTAAAAAGGGGGCGAACTCACAGGTCCGAGCCCCGTGGACAGGGGCAAGCCGGGCTCCAAGATGCACGTCCTGTCGGACGCGAACGGACTGCCCCTCCTCGTCGGCCTCACCGCGGCGAACACCCACGACAGCCTCGCCCTGAAGCCCATGATCGAGGGCCACCAAACGAGACACAACCCCCACCGCGGCCGCTACTTCAAGCCCCAGCGTCTACATGCGGACAAAGCGTACGACGTCCCTCACCTGCGGAAATGGCTATGGGGCAAGCACATCGGGGTCCGTATCGCCCGCAAGGGAGTCGAGTCCAGCGAACGGCTAGGACGCCGCAGATGGGTCATCGAGCGCACCATGTCCTGGCTGACCGGCTACCGCCGCCTCAACCACCGCTACGAACGCCACCCCCGCAACTACCTGGCCTTCCTCGGCCTCGCCGCAGCACTCTGCTGCTACAAACGACTCCTCCGGATCACCACATAGGACACGGTCTTAGGGAACTGGCTTGCGTGTTGGCCGATGAGGAGCCCAGGGAGATCGGCGTGCATCCGCTGTGGCCACTCTTCGCATCGCTGTTCCACGCCGAAGCCGGAACCGCCCCGGACCCGGCGGCCCTGGGAGTCGTCTGCGACTGCCCGGAGCATTTCTGACGACACCGCCCCCGGCGGCTGCCCTGATGGGTGGCTGTCGGGGGCCTTCGTCGGTTCCGGCTGATGCCACCAAGTCCTAGTCTCCTCGGACGCCCCGGACGAACAGGGTGCCCGTGCGCCGACTCCCCGGGGGCGGGGCGATCACGGAGGCTGATACATCGACGTAGCCGTGTTCCTTGAGGATCAGCGCCCACAGATCAGGTTCGTAGTCCCACCGCTTGACGACGGCGGGGTCCTCATCAGGCCCGCGCGGGATGTACGACGCCTGACAGCCGTAGCACCCTTCGACCGGGGGACGCTGGGACATGGCGAACACACCGCCAGGCTTGAGGTTCGCGTGAACGATCGGGAGCAACAGGCCGGGGTCCGAGAACCAGCCCGCCCCAAACACGCTGTAGATCGCATCGAAGACTGTGTAGGTCTCTCCCAGGTATGTGAGTGCGTCGCCCTGGTGCAGCTCCATCCCGTCCACATCGGACCACCGGTCCCGCGCCTTCGCGAGCTGCTTGGGGGAGAGGTCGATGCCCACGGCCCGCATGCCGAGGCTGGCGAGGTGGGCCGCGTTCCCGCCCGCGCCACAGCCAAGGTCAAGCGCGGTCTCACCCAGCTTCAGGGCAAGTACCTCAGCCCCGGGGCCGTGGTCGGCGTACTGCGTCCAGTTGAACCATGTGGACTCGCCACGTGCGTTCGTCGTGCGCCTCTGGGGCTTGGTCTGCGCGTACTCATCCCAGGCAGCACTACGGGTGTCAGACACTTCGCTTCCGTTCTCGTTCACGGGCACAGCCGCCCGGCGTGGGGAACCGGGCGGCTGGCCGACTGGGTGGAGCTACTTCCCGCCGACGGGGCTGTCGGTGCAGCCAGCGTGGCACTGCGAGCAGTCCGCCGCGCCCTCGTTCGGCCAGAACTCGGAGTCGATCGTGAACCCGGCCGCACGGATGGCAGCCGTGGTCAGGGCCATGGCGGAGCGGCCGGCCTCGGGGTCCGAGCCGCCCTCGTCCTCGTCGGGGACGTGGTGGATGTAGTCCACGCCGAGGGAACGGGAGAAGGCGACGTAGGGCACGGTGCGCTGCACGAAGGCGTGCCAGAACAGGTCCACCCGAAGGGACGGGGTGAGCGGCTCATCGCTCCGGGTGCTGGTGGCCAGGAAGGCCACCGTCTGGTTCACACCGCGCTCGCCGAGGTCGTCGGTGAGGTCGGGCCAGGTCTTGCGTACGTCCTTGATGAGCAGCGCCCGAAGTTCCGGGCTGATGAGGCTCTGAACTTCGGTGGGGCTGTACTGCGTGATCGTCACGTCTGTGCCTTCCTCGTCAAGGGATGGCGGTAGCCGTTCCCTGCGGATGGTGCGTGAGCGGGGCTGGTGCACCGAGGGCATTCGCAGGCGGGCCACATGGCGGAAGCCATGGGGGTCAGCGGCTTCACGGTCCGGTCGGACGGGTAGACGACTTCGCCGCCGTACGTCCGTCCGCCGTCGCGGGATACCCGCATGGTCATCGTCATCCGCTTGCCTCCCACGTGGCTGCCCTCGGTTCGCCTTGATGTTCCTGCCAGGAGGTAGGGCAGAGCGACGACGGAAAGGGCGTCGCCGGGGTGTCACTCGGAGGGGCGTCAATGACGCCTCCAAGGGCGTCAATTGGGTGTCATTGAACGTCGGTTCGGTCTAGCTTTGACGTCATGACGACGACCGCCGTGGTGCCGAATGATGTGCTGCGGGCCGTTCGTATCGGCCTGCGCTTAAGCCAAGACGACTTCGCCAAGGCCATCCGCCGAGCGGGCGAAGAACTGGGAGAGCCCAACGAGGCTTCGAAACGCCTGGTGCAGCGCTGGGAATCCGGAACAAGCAAGACACCCCGGGGTGTGTACTCCAGGGCGTTGGAGCGGGTCACCGGTCGCCCGGTGGAGGCTCTGGGCTTCACGCTCCCGGTACCGATGGCAAGAGTCCGCACTGACGGCAAGGGAGGGCACGACATGGACGCAGGAGCAGGCGGGGTCACCTCCGCCTCCGTAGGCGCGCAGAAGGCCGTACAGGCGACTGACGAGACGTTCTCGGGTGTGTGGCTCAGCCGCTATGAGTTCTACTCATCCAGCCGGGCGGATACGTACGAGGGCAAGCACTACGTCGTGATCGTCCAGCACGGGAACCGGCTGACCGCTCAGAGCCTGCCCGGGGCCAGCAGCAACCCGGACAGCCCGCTCACGCTGGATCTGACCGTTGACCGCAACGTGGTCACCGGGTCGTGGGTCGAGCAGACCGCTTCGGACGGCTACTACAACGGCGCCCGGTACCACGGAGCAGTTCAGCTCCTCGTAGAGCCGACCGGCCGCCGCATGGCCGGGAAGTGGGTCGGGTTCGGGAAGGACTTCGACGTGAACACAGGACCTTGGGAGCTGCGTCTAGTCGATCGGTCCACCAGCAAGGCGACGTTGGAGCGATACAGCAGCCCGCCGGAGTGACGCGCTGCCCGTCCTCTGCCCCGTCTGGCAGCCGCCGGGCGGGGCTTCGTGCTGTCTGGGCGACTCTCAGCACGCGCGCCAACCACCGGTGTACGGTGCCCCGGTAGGCATATCCCGACGGGGTACCTGATGGGACCAGTAGGTACGGGTCACCCAGCGGCTCTGCCCGTCCCCGCCGACGACCCGGCAGCGTACGCGCCGCAGATGACCGGCCACCCCCAGGGCCCGCAGCGCACTGCCGACAGCCATCTGCCCGTACGGCGGAAGGGACTTGGCCAGCGTCTTCACATCCATCGCACCACCGTCGGGCAACCGGTCCACATACCCGGCGATGTACCGCTCCCGCTCCGGCAGCAGCGCGAAGTCATCGGCGCGGGCCGGACGTTGTTCCGGGGCCGTGCGCTTGCCGTAACCGGCGTGGGCCCTGGCATAAGGGCGCGAGACTGCGGGCGCGGACAGGGCAGGGCTAAGGTGCTCGGTAGCCACAGGATCGCTCTCGTTCGATCGTGGGGTGAGACCCCGGCCGGTGTTGTCAGCACCGCGTCGGGGTCGATTCGTTGGGGGCACCGTAAACAGCCGTGACACTCCGCCGCAACTCGCTCACGAATAGTCATACTTGCTGGCCGTGACGGGGTGGGAGGGCGGAAGGTCTCCCTCCCTCTTTCTTCTTTCCCCTCCCGGAAACCCACACCGCTCGAACCCCGGAACCCGGATCCCGGCCCCCGAATCCCGACACTCAAGCCCCGGGCCCACACCCCTCCCCCGCACCCACGAAAGAGTGAGCCGCCGCCCCCGGAACCCGGGACTCGGAACCCGGGACGCTGCACGGCGTACGACGGGCCACTGCCTCCCACCGTGGCGCCACTCCGGAATGGGGGCACCGCGCCCCCCGTATGGGGGCCCGGGCCCGTAGGGGGCGGGGGTGCGGGGCGGAAGATGCGGGGGCGGTACCGATGTGGGGGTTCCGGGGTGCGCGGCAGGATCGCGGCGTACGGCAGCCTGTCGCCCGTCCCCCGCCCAGGAGGCGCTGATGCCCCGCCCCGCCCCCGTCAGAAGCCCTGGCTCCACCGGCCCGGTGTACTTCTCGCTGCTCGGTCCGCTCTCGGCCGTGGCCGGCGGGAGTCCGCTGCCGCTCGGTCCGCGTAAACAGCGGCTGGTGCTGGCCACGCTGCTGTCCCGCCCCAACACCCCCGTACCGGTCGATGTGCTGACCGATGTGGTGTGGCCGGAGGATCCGCCGCGTACGGCCCGCAAGAACCTCCAGGTCTACGTCAGTGCCGCGCGGGCGCTGTTCGGGGCGGCGGAGGAGGGGGCGCGGGAGCGGCTGGTGCACGACTGCGGCGGCTACCGGCTGCGGATCGCCGAGGGCGAGCTGGACACCCTGCGGTTCGGTGCGCTGGCCCGGGCGGGCCGGGCGGCCGGTGAGCGGGGTGACCTGCGGGGCGCGGCGCGGCTGTTGCGGGAGGCGCTGGACCTGTGGGGCGAGCGGCCGCCGCTGCACGACCTGCGGGACTCGGCCGGGGTGGCGGAGGAGGCGGAGCGGCTGGAGGCGCGTTGCCTGACGGTCTACGAGGACTGGGCGGAGGCGGAGATCGAGACGGGCCGGGCGGCCGTCACGGTGGACGGGCTGCGGGACCTGGTGGAGCGGCATCCGCTGCGCGAACGGTTACGGGCGGCCTGGATGAACGCGCTGCACCAGTCCGGCCGGCAGGCCGAGGCGCTGGCGGCGTACGACGACTACCGGCAGTTGCTGGCGAGGGAGCTGGGCCTGGACCCGAGTGCGGCGATGACCGCGCTCTACGGGAAGGTGCTCGGCCGGGGCCCGGCGTCCCGGCCGGCCGGCGCGCGGGCCGCCGTCCTGGGGGCGTCGCTGCCCGCGCACGCCCGGGACTTCACCGGCCGTGAGGACGAACTGGCGCGGCTGCGGGAGGTCTGCGGGGGCGAGGAGGGGGGTGTGCTCGTCGTCACGGGCCCGGCCGGGTCGGGCAAGTCGGCACTGGCCGTGCGGGCGGCCCGGCTGCTGGCGGATCGTTTCCCCGACGGCCGGGTGCACGTCCGGGCCCGCCGGGACGACGGGGCGGCGCGTGCCCGTAACGACATGCTGGAGGAGCTGGTCCGGCTGTGCGGGGTGTCCGGGCCGGTCCGGCCGGATCCGGCGCAGGCCGAGAACGCGTGGCAGGACTGGCTGTCGGGGCACCGGGCCCTGGTCGTCCTGGACGATGTGGCGGACGAGGCGTCGGTGCGCGGGCTGCTGCCCCGGTCGGGGGCGTCCTCCGCGGTCCTCACCGCCCGTGGTCAGCTGGCCGGGCTCGCGCCGGTCCACCGGATCGCGCTGGACCCGTTCTCGGAGGAGGAGGCGCTGGAGGTACTGGGGCGGCTGACCGGGCCGGACCGCCTGCGCACCGATCCGGTGGCGGCGCTGCGGATCGTACGGGCCTGTGGGTGCCTGCCGCTGGCGGTGACGGTGAGCGGCATGCGGCTGGCGGTGCTGCGGCACCTTCCGCTGGCGGAGTACGCCGCCCGGCTCGACGATCCGGCGGTCGCACTGGACGAACTGGTGGCCGGGGACGTGTCCGTACGCTCCCGGATCGCGGCGGGCTGGCAGGACCTCGGCGCCTCCCACCGCCGTGCGCTGGCGCGGCTCGCCGGGGCCGCGTGGGAGGAGGGCGGTTTCACCCTGGACGGGGCGATGGCGGCGCTGGGCTGCGACGCGCGGGAGGCCATCCGGGCGGTCGAGGCCCTCATCGACACCGGTGCGGTGACCTCGCCCGCCGGTGAGGTCACCGCCCACGCCGCGCTGTACGAAGTGCCCCGCCTGCTCTGTCTGTACGCCCGTGAGAGCGCGGGCCGGGGCGGGGTCTGACCGGCCCCGGGGGCTTCGGGTCCCCGGGGGCTTCGGGTCCCCGGGGCCGGTCAGCCCCCAGGGGCTCTCAGGCTCCCGGGGCTCAGCCGAGGGTGAGCAGGTCCAGCAGGCCGGGGGTCCCTCCCCCGGCCTGCTCCTGCCCCGCCACGTCCCGCCCCCCGGACAGGAAGTGCAGGGCGAGCAGCAGCCCCGCCGCTCCGGTGGCGAGGTCGGCGGAGAAGCGCCGCAGCGCCGAGCCCGGGACGAGCAGGTGGTCCCCGTCGGCGACGAGGTGCCAGGCGAGGTTGCGTACGGAGGTCAGGACGCCGGGCCCGGTCCGGGTCACGGGGTCGAGCTGGCCGGCGGCGGCGGCGAGGCCCGCGCGTCCGGTGAACAGGCCCGGTTCGCGGACGAACTCCACGGCGCATCCCTGGCGTACCCCCGGGATCAGGGCGCTCAGGGCCTCGTCCTCGTACCGGTCGGTGTACGCCTGGGCCACCAGCGCGACCCCTGAGCTCCCCTGGCCGAGGTAGAGCAGGTGGCGCTGGCCCTCGCGTACCTGGCGTGTGCCGTCGGGCATGGTGACGATGTGTCCGGTCTCGCGTGCCAGGGCGGTGCGCGCGGCCTCGCGCAGCCACGGTTCGCCGGTCAGGGCGTGCAGTTCCAGGTGGAGGAGGGCGGCTCCGCTCAGCCCGCGCAGCAGTCCCGCGGACTCCGGGAGGCGCATGCCGTCCACCGGTCCGCCGTCCCGTGCCAGCCGGTCCAGGTCCCGGGCGGTGGCCAGGGCGGTGTCGGTCAGCCGGCTGTCGGGGGCCGCTCCACCGGTCCGGGCCATCCGCAGTGCGGCGAGCGCGATGCCCGCGCGCCCGGTGAGCAGGTCCGCCGAGACGGGCGGGGCGGCGGACAGGGCGCGGTCCCACAGTTCCCGTCCCTGCTCGGTACGGCCCAGGAGCGTGAGCACCAGGGCGGTGCCCGGCAGTCCGTCGAAGAGCCCGCCCGCACCGGCGGGGTCCCTGCGGAGCGCCGCCGCCGCCAGCCAGTCGGTCCACTCGCCGGGGACGGGGGCGCCCACCCGGTGCAGGGCGTACAGGACTCCGGCCGCCCCGTTGGCGAGGTCCGTCCCGCCGGTGGCGAAGAGGCCCGGGGCGCCGGGGAAGAGGCGGTCCTTCCGTGCGGGGGTGGCTCCGGCGTGGATACCGGACAGCAGGCGGGTACGGATGCCCGCCCAGTCCACGTCCGGCCCTTCGAACAGGGCGGCCACCCCGGCCTCGCGCCGCCGTGAGGCGTCGATGCCGTCGAGCAGCCGGGGCCGGGGCGGGCCCGCGTCGGCCGGCAGCCCGTAGCGCCGCCGGGCCCAGCGTTCCAGGGTGAGGGCCTTCGCCCGTTCCAGTCCGGCCATCTCTGTGACCGGCACCAGGAGGGTGAGCCAGGTCGCCCACAACGCGTAGGCGTCGGCCTCCGCCCCCGGGGTCCCCGGGGGTGCCTGGAGGCCCTGGGCCCCGGCCAGCGGGGTGTCCTCGTCGTCGAGCGCGGTGGCGTACTCGAAGTCGACGAGGGCGACGCGTCCGTCGGGCCGGACGATGATGTTGGAGGGGTGCAGGTCGCCGAAGCGCAGTCCGCGTGCGTGGATCGCCTCCAGTGCCCGGGCGAGCCCGTCCACCACCGAGTCGGCCCAGGCGACGTAGGGGGCGAGGTCTTCCACCGTCCGCGCCCCGCGTACGAGGGAGAAGCGGGCGGTGATCTCCTCCAGCAGGGTGTGCCCCTCGATGTGCTCCTCGATCAGGAAGTGGTGCTCCCAGACGGTCCGTACCCCGTGGACCTCGGGCACGCAGTCCAGTCCGGCCAGTGCGGTCAGCGCCCGGTACTCGCGGTGCAGACGGGTGACGGCGTCGTCGCCCGCACTGTCGAGGCCGCAGTGCGGACGCGCCTCGCGCAGCACCACCCGCCGGCCCGTCTCCCGGTGGGTGGCCAGGTAGATCCCGCCCGCGTTGGAGAACTGGAGGGCCTTGGTGACCGTGTAGGGGAAGGTGTCGTCGCGGGCGGCGGCGCGCGCCGCGAGGTGCGGCCGCAGGGCCGCGGGCACCTCGACCCACGCGGGCACCCGGAAGACCACTCCGCGTTCGTCCGGTACCAGCTTCCCGGAGGGGTCCCGCAGGGCGAGGACCCGGCGGCCCTCGGCATCGGTGCACCAGCGGGGGACGAAGGCCCCGTAGCGTGTGTGGACCGGTGCGTCACCGATCCGCAGGTCGCTGAGGATGTAGGGGCCGCTGCGCCCGGCCAGGGCCCGGGAGAGTTCGTCGGCCAGGGCCAGGAACACCGTCTCGTCGGGCGGGTAGACCGCGATGAACTTGCCCGCCCCGCTGCGGTTCATGTACTTGTCCGCCATCAGCAGCAACGCCCGTTCGCTGCGCAGGAACTTGAACGGTACGCCGTGGCGGAGGCAGATCCGGGCGGTGTCCCTCAGGGTGGCCTCGGCCTCGCCGGGGACGGCGGACACGTGGATCTTCCAGCCCTGTTCGGCCGGTGCGGCGTGCTCGGGCACCAGCGAGGTCCACAGTCCCACGGCCTCGCGGCGCCATCCCTCGGGCGGCGGGTCGGTGTCGAGCCGGTACCGGGACTCCGCGTCGGGCAGCCGGTCCGGGGTGTCGTAGTACGTACGGTCGGCGAGGCAGTACAGCTGCATTTCCTGGATGCCTGGCACGTTCGGCTCTCTCTGCTCGGAACTTCTCGGAAGTTCTCGTAAGTTCTCGGAAGTTCTCGGGGCTTCTCCGGACTTTCCGGGGCCCGCCCGGGGCACGGACGGTGGCGGGGGCGGTGGGGCGGTGGGGCCCGGAGGGCCACGGACCGCGGATCAGTCCCCGAGGTCGGCGCGGGGCGCGCCGGCCGCCGCGCGGTCGGCACCGGCCCCGGGCGGGGCGGCCCCGGGCGGGCCGGAGGGTTCCGCCGCGTCGTCGTGCGGTTCCGGTACGGTCCGCGCCGAGGGGGCGAAGGTGACCACCAGGGCGGACCCCGCCAGCACACAGCCGGTCAGGACGAAGGCCCAGCGGGCGCCGAAGGCGGACAGCAGGGCACCGCCGGCCAGCGGGCCGAACGGCTGGACCATGGAGGAGAGGAAGCCCGCCGCGCTCTGTACCCGGCCCACCCGTTCGTCCGGGGTCACGATCAGCAGCTTGGAGAGGAATCCGATGCTGGCGATCGTCGACAGGCACATGCAGAGCGCGCACATGATCCCGGCCACCAGGGACTGCTCGGTCCAGGCCATCACCCCGGCGGCCGTCACACAGGCCCAGCAGGTGGCGAGGATCAGGGCCCGGGAGTGCCGGTCGGGGCCGATCCTCGGCGCGAGCAGTGCCCCGGCCAGCGCCCCGGCGGAGACACAGGTGATGACGAATCCGCCGCCGACGCCGGAGCGTCCCCCTTCGGAGAACGCGGTCAGCGCGGTGAAGGTGAGCGCCCCGAACGCGAAGTTCATGCCCAGGCCGAAGACGAGGAGGACCGTCCGCAGGTAGGGGATCTTCCACAGGAACGTCAGGCCCGCCAGCAGTTCGCGTCTGCTGAACACCGCGCCCGCCGTCTTCCTCGCCCGGGAGCGGGTGCGTACGAGGGTCACGCAGACGGTCGAGAGCAGCAGGCCCAGCGCCTCGGCCGCGAACGGCAGGGCCGGGTGGATACCGAACAGGGCTCCCCCGAGGAGCGGTCCGACCAGCCGGGCCGTGTGGGTGCGGGCCTGGAGGCGTGCGGTGGCGGTGCCCATCTGGTCGGCCGGGACCACCGCGCGCATCAGGCCGAAGACGGCCGGTCCGTAGATACTGCTGAGGATCGCGCCCGCCGCGGCGACGAGCAGGACGAGCGGCATGGGGGCGTGCCCGGACCAGACGGCCACGGTGAGAGCGGTGACGACGGTCAGGCTGCCGACGTCGCACAGCCTCATCAGCCGGCGGCGTTCGACACGGTCCGCCATCACCCCGCCGGGCAGCATGGTGATCAGGACGGCCCCCACGGACACCGTTCCGACGGCACCGGCCTGCACCGCGGAACCGGTCTCCTTGAGTACCAGCAGGGGAAGGGCGAGGGCGCTCATCTGCGCCCCCAGGACCGCGAAGAGGCCGCTCAGCCAGAGCAGCCGGAAGTCCCTGTTGTCGCGCAGCGGCTTGGTCATCGTGAACTCCCGGTGTCGGTCGGGGCCGTGACGAAGGGCGCGGCCCGGTCCGGGCCGCCGGCCGGGGACGGGGTCCCCGGGGGTACTGCGAGGGGCGGTCGGGCCGGGTGGGCCGCGTCGGTCCGGGCCGTCCGGCCGGACCGTTCGGCCGGGCCGGGCTGTCGGGCCGGGCTGTCGGGCCGGAAGCGACGGCGGGGCGGTTCCGCCGTGACGGAACCGCCCCACATCACCGGCCGGCCGGGCGCCACGGCGGGAGGTGGGCCTCCGTGGCGCCGTCCCGGTGCGTCCGGTCAGTTCTCCATGACGACGCTGATCACGCTGACACAGCTGCCCGGGACCACGACCTTGTCGACGGCCGTCTCCTGGAGGTCCAGCACGGAGTGCGCCTCGACCTCGGGGGTCTCGGTCTCGTTGTTGTCGTCGGCCGCGGGCTTGGTGTTCTCGGACATGGTGGTCTCCGTCCACTCGTCACTGCGCTGGTGCCGGGGGCCCTGAGGTGCCGGGGTTCCGGTGCGGCGGGCTGTTGCCTGCCGTTGCCGAGAAAGTTAGGAGGGCCGGCCTGGCGAACGCTTCGGCGGCGGTATGGCTCCGGTATCGGCCCAGCCCACCGGGGTTGTGACCGCCGGCAGGCGGGCCCCGCGGTGGGCCCTGACCCCGGCCGAGCTGGGCCCATACCGCTTTTGAAGCGCGGGTGGACCGCCGCCGAACCGGCGGGTCACACCCTGGGAAGACTTCCGCGCACGCCGGTGGGTCCGCAGGAAGCGGCCCCCACGGTACCCGCGCTCCCGGTCCCGAGATGGAGGCGGCCCGCATGGAACTCGGCGAACTCGTCGGCCGGCGGCCCTTCCCGGCCGCCGGCCTGCTGCTCTCCCTGACCCGGCGCTGCCCCCTGACGTGCGCCCACTGCTCGACCGGCTCGAACATGACGGCACGTCAGGAACCAGAAGCGGCAAGCCTGGTGCGCTTCGTCCGGTCGTTCACCGGGACGGACCGGCCCGACGTGGTCATGCTGACCGGTGGTGAACCGCTGCTGCTGCCCGGCCTCGTACGGGAGCTGAGCGCGGCGGCCCGTGCGGCCGGATCGCGTACGGCCCTGCTCAGCGGCATGTTCTTCGCCCGTTCCCGGCACATTCCCGCGCCTCTCCTGCGGGCGATCGGGGAAGTGGACCACTTCTCCGCCAGTCTCGACCTCCACCACGAGCGGGAGGTGCCGCGCGCGGACGTCTTCCGGGCCGTGCACCGGATCCGGGAGCTGGGGGTCGCGGTGAGTTTCCACCTCACCGGCACCGGTGCGGACGATCCCTATCTCGCGGAGGTGAC
This sequence comes from Streptomyces nitrosporeus, assembly GCF_008704555.1. Classification (NCBI taxonomy): domain Bacteria; kingdom Bacillati; phylum Actinomycetota; class Actinomycetes; order Kitasatosporales; family Streptomycetaceae; genus Streptomyces; species Streptomyces nitrosporeus. The sequence continues at coordinate 5,057,328 of NZ_CP023702.1, read as the reverse complement.
CCGGGCCGTCGAGGAGGAGTTCGGCGGCCGGGTGCCGTCCCTGGTGAACGAGGTGCGGGCGTTCGGCCGTGCGGCCTCCTGGGCCGCCCCCGCCCGTACCGGACCGGCCGGGGACGCGGTGTCGCCGTGCGCGATGGCCGCCTGGCCCGTGGTGGCCTTCGACGGCACGGTGCTCGCCTGCTGCAACCAGGACACCGTGGACCGGCGGCCCGCGCCCGCCCATCTGCGGCTGGGCCATATCGCCACCGACGACTGGGCGGCCGTACGCCGCCGGGCGGTGGAGTCCCCGGTACTGCGCATGATCCGTACCGTCGGCCCCGCCCATCTGGCCGCACGCTCCGGCGTCCCCGCCGCCGGCGGGTACTGCGAGGGCTGCCGGTCACTGGGCGGGGACGCGCGGGTGGCCGCCGACGCCCGGTCGGTGGCGGCGGGACCGGCCGGTGCGCTGCTGGACCTGGCCGCGGCCCGGCAGGGAGCCGCGGAGGGCGCGGTGGGGGTGGTGCGGCGCCACGGCTGCGCCGCGTACGCACCGCTGGTCGCGGCGGGCGCCCCGGACGGTGTGCCGGGCGGCTCCCGGTGAACGCGTGGGCAGGCGTGGAGGCGGACGCGCGGGCGGGCGCGCCGGGGAAGGCGCCGGTGGGCGCGCGGGGGAACGCTCCGGAGGCGGCGCCGGGGAGGTCACCGGGGAGCGCCGCGACGGGCGGCGCTCCCCCGGGCGCCCCGGCGAGCGCCCCGCCGCGTGCCTCCGCCCGGTTGCGGGTGGCGCTGCGGCTGCTGGACGGCGGTCTGCGCGGGGCCATGGACCGCCTGTGGCGCCCGGAGGACCTGCTGCCGCGCTACCGCACGTATCTGTGCGCCATGCACGCGGTGGTGCGGGCCTCCGTACCCCTGATGCTGCGGGCCCGGGAGCGCGCGCTGCTGCTGGAGTCCTGCGGCGACCCGGTGGCCGGGCCGCTGGCCGGGTACCTGGCCGAGCACATCCGGGAGGAGGAGGGGCACGACGCCTGGCTGCTGGAGGACCTGGCCGCGGCCGGTGCGGCGGGCGAGGACGCGCTCCTGCCGATGCCCCCGCCGGCCGTCGCCGCGCTCGCCGGCCCCCAGTACTACTGGATCGAGCACCACCACCCCGTCGCGCTGCTCGGGTACATCGCCGTCCTGGAGGGCTACGCCCCCGCACCCGGCCTGACGTCCCGGATCACCGCCGCGACCGGCCTCCCCGAGACCGCTCTGCGGACCGTACGGGAGCACGCGGTGCTCGACACCGGTCATCTCGACGAGCTGTACACGCTGCTGGACCGGCTGCCGCTGACCCGCGCCCAGGAGGCGGACGTGACGGTCAGCGCCATGCACTCCCTCGACGCGCTCACCCGGCTGTTCGTCCGGCTCGGGCGCCCCGTTGCGGCGCCGTCGCTCCGGGGAGCCGGACCCTCCTCACCGATGGGAGTCACACCATGACCCGACCACCCGGCAGCGGACCCCCGCAGCCCGGCGGCAGCGGCCCGGCCGAGCTGTCCGCCGCGCTGTACGAGGCGGGCCTGCCCGTCGATCTGCTCAGCGAGGAACAGCGTCAGGTACTCAGCGAACTCACCCCGGCGGAACTGGCGGTGCTGCTCGACATCAAGAGCCGGCTGGACGCGGTCGAACCCGAGGTGCGGGCGCACGGCGAGATAGCCGGCGGCGCCCTGTTCTGAGACCGCGCCCGGGTGCGGTCACGGGCCGGTGTCCGCGCGGACCGGGCCGGGCCGGTCCGGTCCGCGCGGTCCGGCCCGCCGTCGCGTACCGCCCGGCCCCGAGAGAAGGAACCCCCCTCATGACCTGTTCCTCATGCCGTCAGGACCTGCCGCCCGAGGCCCGGTTCTGCATGTCCTGCGGCGCCCCGTGCGCCGGGGCCCCCGCGGCCGTCCCCGCCCCCGTCGAGGACGAGCGCAAGCCGGTGACGGTGCTCTTCTGCGATCTCGTCGGGTCGACCGCGTTGTCGGGGGTGCTGGACCCGGAGACCCTGCGCACGGTGACCCTGCGGTACTTCGAGGCGATGAGCGGCCGGATCACCGCCCACGGGGGCACCCCGGAGAAGTTCATCGGCGACGCCGTGATGGCGGTGTTCGGGGTCCCCGTGGTCCGCGAGGACGACGCCCGGCGCGCGCTGGCCGCGGCGCTCGCCATGCGGGAGGCGCTGGCCGGGCTCAACGAGGAGCTGCACGCCACGCTCGGGGTCCGGCTGGCGGTCCGGATCGGGGTCAACACCGGCCAGGTGGTGGCCGGTGGCGACGCGACGGCCCGTCAGGCCCTGGTGTCGGGTGAGACCGTCAACATCGCCGCCCGGCTGGAGCAGAACGCCGCCGCCGGCGAGATCCTCATCGGACCGGAAACCCTGCTGGCCGCCGGGCCGACGGTGTCGGCGGAACCCACCGGGCCGCTCCTCCTCAAGGGCAAGCAGGACCGTGTGGACGCCTACCGGCTGATCGCGCTGGGCGCGGACGACCCGGCGCTGATGCGCCGCTTCGACGTCCCCTTCGTCGGGCGTGAGGGTGAACAGCGCGCCCTGGACGCGGCGTTGGCGAAGACCGTCGGGGACGGGGGCGCGGGACTGCTCCGGATCACCGGGGAGGCGGGCACCGGGAAGACCCGGCTGGTACGTGAGTGGCTGGCGCGCCGGTCCGCCTCGGGCGCACTCTCCTACGGGGCCGGGCGCTGCCGCGACCACGGGGACCAGGGAACACTCACCCCGCTCGCCGACGCGCTGCGCGCCCTGCCGTCCTCGGCCGTGCGCGCGGCCGGCCCCCGTACGGAGGACGACGGGAGCGGCCGGGCCGGCGAGGACGGCGGGGGCCACGGGGCCGGAAGCGGAACCATGTCCGGGTCCGGGTCCGGGTCCATTCCAGGGTCCGGATCCATGCCCGGGACCGGATCCGAGCCCGGGACCGGGGAGGCGGCCGGGACCGGGGAGGCGGCCGACGACGCGATGGCCCTGCTCTCGGCGGGGCTGCTGTACGACGGGACGCCGAACGCCTCCTTCGAGGACATGTGCGCCGCCCTGACGACGGTGCTGGCCAGGGCCGCCCGGGAGCGGCCGGTCGTGCTGGTGCTGGACGACGCGCACGCGGCGGCGCCTCTGCTCACGCGCACCCTGGAGCGGCTGACGGAGCATCCGGGGCCCGCGGGGGTGCTGGTGCTCTGTGTGGGCCGCCCGGACGGGTCGGCCGGGAACGCGGACTGCCTCCAGCTCACCGGGCTGCCCCCAAAGCAGGCCGCCCTGCTCGCCTCGCGTCTGGCCCGGCTCGACGGACGTACCGCGCCGGTCGACGAACGGCTGCTGGCCCGCGCGGAGGGCAATCCGCTCTATCTGGAGCAGCTGCTGGTCACGGACCGGGGCGACGGGGCGGGGGCCGGTGGCACGGCGGCCGGTCTGCCGCCCACCCTGCAGGCGCTGCTGGGTGCCCGCCTCGGGGCGCTGGCCAGGACGGAACGCACCCTGGTGGATCTGGCCGCCGTGATCGGCCGGGAGTTCACCGCGGCGGAACTGGTACTGCTGGAGGACGCCGCCCGGTACGCCGAGCACCGCACGCCCCCCGGCGGGGCCGCCTCACCGGCCGGCCGTGGACCGCACCTGCGGCGGGTCGAGGAGACCCTGGCGGCACTGAGCCGGCGGCGCCTGGTCGAGTGGGCGCCGCCCAGGGGCCCGGAGGCCCCGCGACCCCCAGGAGCCCCGGGGCCTCCAGGAGCCCCGGGAGACCTGGGAACCCCAGGGGCCCCGCGACCGCAGGGGGCCTCAGGGACACCGGAACCGCCGGTACCGCCGGTGCCGCCGCGGCCGCAGGAGCTCTCGGGGTACCGCTTCAGCAGCGGCCTGGTCCACGAGGTGACCTACGACTCGCTGTCCAAGCGTGCCAAGGCGGACCGCCACGCCTGGGCGGCGGAGCTGCCCAGCGTGCTGCGGGCCGGGGACGGCGCCGTCGGCGGCCATCTGGAGCGCGCCTACCGCTTCCGCGCCGAGCTGGGACTGCTCGACGACCTGACCGGGCGGCTGCGCGTCCGGGCGGCACGGGCGCTCGGCCGGGCCGGGGCCCAGGCCGCCGCCCGCTCCGACCTGTCCTGGGCCGAGAGCCTGCTGGAGCGGGCCTCCGCTCTGGACCCCGAGGACGCGGGTTCGCTGCGCCGGCTCGGTGAGGTCCGTGTCGCGCTCGGGGATACCGAGGGCGGGGCCCGGCTGCTGCGGCGCGTACGGGACCTGGAGTCCGCGCCGGTGGAGGCCGCCCACGCGCGGCTGGCCCTGGTGGTGCTGGACCCCGGCGGCCCGGGGCCCGGTCTCGCCGCCACGGCCCGCGCGGTGCTGCCGGTCTTCGAGGCGGCCGGGGACGCGGTGGGCCTGGCCCGCGCCCATCTGCGGCTCGCCCAGCGCCTCCAGCAGGCCGGGCGGCACGAGGAGGCGGAACGCGACCAGGCACGGGCCCTGGAGCAGGCGGTGCTGGCCGGGGCCGAGCCCGAGCGCGCCGGGGCGCTGGGGGCCATCGGCATCTCCCTGTGGCGCGGGCCGCTGCCGGTGCCGGAGGCGGTGGCCCGCTGCCGTGCCCTGCTGGAGGCGCACGGCCACGGCCGCCCGACGGTCCGGCTGACCCTGAACTGCCCGCTGGCCGTGCTGTACGCGCTCGACGACCGGCCCGGCCGGGCCCACGCCTGCCTGTCCGAGGCCGAGGCGCTGGCCCAAAAGCTCCGGTTCGCCGAGGCGGAGGTCTTCCTGCCGGTGTTCCGGGCCGCGGTGGAGTCGCTGTCGGGCCGTAGCGGCCCGGCGCTGGAACTGCTCGGGCGCGCCGACGCGGCGGCCCGGCGGGCCGGTGCGGTGGGGATGCGGACGGCGGTGGCACTGGACGCGGCCCGGATCGAGCTGGACGAGGACCGGCCGGAGAGGGCCGCCGCCTGGCTCGGCGGCATCGGCGACCCGGTGGATCTGAGCCACGCGGACGCGGTGGACCTGGAGGGGATGCGGGGCCGGCTGGCCGCCGCGGACGGCAGGTCCGCCGAGGCCGGGGCGCACGCCGACCGCGCGGTCCGGGCGTCCCTGCTGACCGACTCCCCGCTGGTCCAGGCGACGGCCGAGCTGGACCGGGCCCGCACGCTGGCGCTGCTGGGGCGGCGGGCGGAGGCACTGGCCCGGGCGCGCACCGCCGGGGAGTACTTCGCGGGCAAGGGCCATCTGCCCGGGGTCCGCCGGGCGGCCGGTCTGCTGCCGGAGCAGGCCATGGCGACCACGACGGAGAGGAGCTGACCGATGGGCGGAACCGTGACGGGTACGGCGCCGGGGCAGGGCCTGACCTGGAGTCTGCGGGGCCGGGGACCGGACGACGTGCCGGTGCCCGCGGACCCGGGACCGGCGGGCGGCCGTCCCGCGCCGCACGCCCGGGGGCGCGGTGTGCGGGTGTGTGTGGTGGATTCGGGGGTGGAACGCGACCATCCGCTGGTCGGCGAGGTGGCCGGCTCCTGGGTGGTGGTCAAGGACGGGACCAGCGGCACGATCACGGTCGAGCCGACCACCACCGGGGACACCTGCGGGCACGGCACCGCGTGCGCGGGCATCATCCGCCGTACCGCGCCGGACTGCGAGATCCACAGTGTCCGGGTCCTCGGGGAGCGTTTCTCCGGGACGGGCGACGTGCTGATGGCGGGGCTGCGGTGGGCCGTGGAGCAGCGCTTCGACGTGGTGAACCTCAGTCTGTCGACCACCAGGACCCGGTTCGCCGAGGAGCTGCACAGCCTCGCCGACCGCGCCTACTTCGGCCGTACGGTGCTCGTGGCGTCGGCGCACAACACCCCGGTGGAGAGCTTCCCCTGGCGGTTCGCCTCGGTGATCTCGGTGGGCAGCCACCAGGAGGACGACCCCGAACTGCACCTGTACAACCCGGACCCCCCGGTGGAGTTCTTCGGGCCGGGGCAGAACGTGTCGGTGCCCTGGCTGGGCGGCAGGACGATCCGCACGACCGGGAACAGCTTCGCCACCCCGTACGTCGCCGGGCTCTGCGCCCGGGTGCTGTCCGGGCACCCCAGGATGACGGCCTTCCAGCTCAAGAACGCCCTCTATCTCTCCGCGGCCAATGTGCACGCCGGTCCGCGTCCCTCCCCAGCGGCAGGAGATATCCGTGATGACTCCGAGAACTGACGTCACCCTCGCTCTCGCCCCGGCCGACGTCGCCCGGCGCGAACTGCTCCAGTCGGTCGTCGACGTGGCCCGTGCGATCTTCGGGGCGGCGGCGAGTTCGGTCTGCCTGCTCGACGAGGAGGCGGGCGAGCTGGTCTTCCAGGCGGTCTCCGGCGAGGGCGAGGAGTTCCTGGTGGGCCGCCGGTTCCCCGCGGGGCGCGGTATCGCCGGCTGGGTGGCGACCTCGGGCGAGCCGATGGTCGTCGACGACCTCAGCCACGACACCGCCTTCGACCGCTCACTGGCGGAGTCCACCCGCTACGTACCGGACGCGTTGATGGCGGCCCCGCTGATCAGCGACTCCCGGGTGCTGGGGGTGCTGGAGGTGCTGGACCCCTCGCCCCAGGCACGGTCGCAGCTGGGCGAGCTGGATCTGCTGGCGATGTTCGCCCGGCAGGCGGCGGCCGCCCTGCGGGTGGTCTCCCGGCCGCCCGCCTTCCCGGGCGCCCCGGCCGCCGGCCCCCTGGACGACGAGCGCCGCGAGGACGCGCTGCAACTGCTCGGAAGCCTGGAGCGGCTGCTGCGGGGCACGGGCTGACGGCCTGGGCCGACGGCTGTCGGGTTACGGGCTGACGGGCTGACGGGCTGACGGGCCGTACGCTGACGGGCGTACGGGATTGGCGGCCGGTCCGGTGGGCAGGAGCCCGGGACCGGCCGTTCCCCCAGGTGACGGCCGGTACGGGAACGCCGGGCACGTCCCGGCCGCGTCGAAGGCACCGACGGAAGGACGGACCGTGAAGCTCGCTTTCTCGACCCTCGGAGTGCCGGGTGTGCCGGTGACCGAGGTGGCACGGCTGGCCGCCGCACACGGATACCAGGGGGTGGAGCTGCGCGCCCACCCCGAGGAACCGGTCCACCCCGGTCTCGGACCGGTCGAACGGGCTTCGGTGGCCGAGGAGTTCGGGCGGGCCGGGGTGGAGATCCTGGCCGTCGCCGGATACACGCGCGTGGCCGCCCCGGGTGAGGACGGACCCGTACTGGCCGCACTGGCGGGGCTGGTGGACCTGGCCCACGACCTGGGCGCGCCCTATGTCCGGGTGTTCCCCGGCGGCGGCGACCAGGACCCGGCCGAGGCCGGCCCGATCGCCGCCCGGCGGCTGGGAGCCGCCGCACCGCACGCCGCCGACCAGGGCGTACGCATCCTCCTGGAGACCCATGACTCGCACCCCGCGGGAGCCGACGTGGCCCGGGTGGCGGGGACGGTCGGACACCGGCAGATCGGGGCGGTCTGGGATGTGATGCACACCTGGCTGGCCGGTGAGGAACCGGTGGCCTCCCACGCGGTGCTGGCCCCGCACCTGGGATACGTCCAGGTCAAGGACATCGCGTCGCCCGAGGACACCACCCCGCTGGCCCTGGGCGCCGGGGTGCTGCCGCTGAAGACCTGCCTGGACCTGCTGGACCCGGGTGACTGGGTCTGCTGGGAGTACGAGAAGCGGTGGTACCCGGACGCGGCGGAGCTGCCGCGGATGCTGTCCGCGGGGCGGGAACACCTGCTGCGCCTCGGCGCCCCCAAGGAGTAGCCCCGCAGCCCGGGGGACGGCCCCGCGCACCCCGGAGGCGGCCCCGCACGCCCGGGGGACAGTCCGGCACCCGGGGAGCGGCTCAGCCCTTCACCGTCTCCGGCCGCGGTTCCGGCACCCGCTCCTGCCCCGGCCCCGGCCCCGGCACGGACCCGGACCCCGGTACGGACCCGGGCCTTGGTACGGCCGCCGGCCGGGGGCGGGCCAGTGAGGTCAGGGCCACCCCGCCGACCAGGAGGCCGGCCGCGCACCAGCGCAGCGGGCTGACCGTCTCGCCGAGGAACAGGGCGGCCGAGGACATCCCGAAGACCGGTACGAGCAGGCTGAACGGCGCCACCGAGGACGCCGGATGGTGGCGGAGCAGGAAGCCCCAGGCCCCGAAACCGAAGACGGTGGCGACCCAGGCGACGTAGAGGAGGGCGCCCGCGCCGCCCGGGTCCAGCGAGGCGAGCGCCTCCGTGTCGCGGTCCCAGCCCTCGAACAGCAGGGACAGGCCGAGCAGCGGCAGTACGGGGACGGTCGAGACCCACACCATGAAGTTGAGGGAGTCGGGCGGGGCGGCCCTGCGGGTGAGGATGTTGGAGACGCCCCAGCAGGCCGCCGCCGCGACGACCAGGACGAAGGCGAGCACGGGCCCGCTCGCGCCCTCGTCCACGGCGGCCAGCCCGATGCCGGCGAGCGCCACGCACATCCCCAGGACCCTGGTCCTCCCCGGGCGTTCGGACAGGACCAGTGCCGCGAAGAGCGCGGTGAAGACCGCCTGGACCTGGAGGACGAGGGAGGAGAGCCCGGCGGGCATCCCCCGGTCCATCCCGATGAACAGCAGCCCGAACTTGGCCACCCCCAGGGCGAGGCCCACACCGACGATCCACTTCCAGGCGACCTTGGGGCGGCCGACGAAGAACACGGCGGGCAGGGCGGCGACGAGGAAGCGCAGCGCGGAGAAGAGCAGGGGCGGGAAGTGGTCGAGACCGAGCTCGATGACGACGAAGTTCACACCCCAGACGGCGGTGACGAGCACGGCCAGGGCGATGTGGAGGGGACGCATGCACCGAGGATCAGGTGCAGAGACCATGTAGCACCAGCGCGGATTTCTACATGGTTGGATTAAGTGCTGCTGTCCGTTCCGCCTCGCCCGCCCCTCCGGGAGGTTCCGGTGCTCGACCTTTCCCGGCTGCGCGCCCTGCATGCCGTGTCCGTCCACGGCTCGGTGGCGGGTGCCGCCTCGGCGCTGGGCTACACCGCCTCGGCGGTCTCCCAGCAGATCACCAAGCTGGAGCGGGAGACCCGTACGACGCTGCTGGAGCGCCGCGGGCGCGGGGTGGCGCTCACCGAGGAGGCCCTGCACCTGGCTTCCACCGCCCAGCGGTTGCTGGCGATCGTGGAACAGGCGGAGACCACGCTGGAGGAGCGCCGGGGCCTGCCGACCGGGCGGCTGTCGATCGGCGCGTTCGCGTCGGCGGCGCGCGGGCTGCTGCCCGGGGTGCTGGCCGGTCTGGAGCGGGCCCACCCCGCGCTGGACGTCCGGCTGACGGAGGTCGACCCGCACCTCTCGGTGGACCTGGTGGCGAAGGGCGTCATCGACCTGGCCGTCGCGCACGACTGGGACATCGCCCCGCTGCCCGCTCCGCAGGGGGTGGCGCAGGCGGTGATCGGGGACGACCAGTGCGATCTCCTGGTCCCGGCGGGGCACCCCTTCGCCGGCCGCCGGGCGGTACGCAGAGAGGACCTCGCCCAGGAGCGCTGGGTGTGCCAGCCGCCCGGCACGGTCTGCCACGACTGGCTCGTACGCACGCTGCGGGCGGCCGGGTGCGAGCCCGACATCCGGCATCAGGCCGAGGAGAACCACACCCAGCTCGCCCTGGTCGAGGCCGGGCTCGGGGTGGCGATGGTCCCCCGGCTGGGCCGTGGGCCGCTGCCGCCGGGGGTGGTGGCGGTGCGGCTCGACCCCGTGCCGGTACGGCGGCTGTACGCGCTCTGGCGCGCCCGCGCCGCGCGCCGGCCCGCGATCACCGCGGCGGTGGAGGCGTTGCGGGAGCGGGGCGCGGAGGCCGGGCTGAGCTGAGCCGGTTCCGCTGCCGGACCCGGGTGGCACCCGGCCCGGCAGCGGACCTGACCGACAGCGGACCCTGACCCGCTCCTACAGTTCGTCGCCGAACACCGCGGCCAGTTCGCGCCATTCGGCGAGCGGCAGCCCGCCACCGCCCTCGGCGGCGGTGAGGACCTGGAGCGCGACGTGGTCGGCCCCGGCGTCGAGGTACGCCCGGGTCCTGTCCTTCACCCGCTCGGCGTCGCCCAGGGCGAAGAGGGCGTCGAGGAGGCGGACGCTGCCGCCGCCGTCGAAGTCGCTCTCCGCGAACCCCAGCCGCAACAGGTTGTCGGTGTAGTTGGGCAGCTGGAGGTACATCCCCAGCATGTTCCGCGCGGTGGTGCGGGCCCGGTCGGGGTCGGTGTCGAGCACCACCGTCAGCTCCGGGGCGAGCAGCGCGTCGGAGCCGAGCGCCTCACGGGCCTCGGCGGTGTGCTCGGTGGTGACGAGGTAGGGGTGGGCGCCGAGCGCCCGGCCGGCCGCCAGCTCCAGCATCTTCGGGCCGAGCGCGGCGAGGACCCGGCGTCCGGGTTCCACCGGCGGGGCGGCGGCGTCGAGGGCGTCGAGGTAGGCGACCATCGCGCTGTACGGCTTGGAGTACTGCGGCACCATCGGGCCGTGGCTGACACCCAGGCCGAGGACGAACCGCCCGCGCGCGTCCGCGTCGATCGCCGCGATCCGTGCCGCGACCGCCTCGGCCGTGTGGTCCCAGATGCTCAGGATGCCGGTGGCGACGGTGGCGGTGCGGGTGGCTTCGACGAGGGCCGCGGCGTCCTCGGGCGAGGGGCTGCCGCCGAGCCAGATCGTGCCGAAACCCAGCTCCTCCAGCTCCCTGGCCGCCTCGGCGATCGCCTTCCCTCCCGCGTCGTCCGTCCGCGACATGTGCAGGGCACTGCTCCAGATACCGACCCGTCCGAATGTCTCGTGCTTCTGAGAAGTCATGACCGGGCCAACAGCGTCCCGCGCCCGCTATTCCCGGGCGGGCGGGATTCACCCGTTCCGGCGCACGGCCGGGCGGTGCGGCCGGGAGGACGAGTGCCCGCGTGGCGGCGTGCGGGAGCGTGGTGCGCCGGGCATCGCCGGACAGGCGGGACTTTCGGAACACGCCCCAGTCGTTTATCGGATCACCCTCTTGACTGGTAGTTACTTTCCGTATATCCGTACCTTCTTGGAAGTTTCTTTCAGCACCGGAAGGGGCTCACGTGCACTACCGCACCTCCAGACGCACCCTCCTCACCGCCACCGCGGCCACCGCCGTCGCGGCGGCGGCCGGCACCGTCGCCGTCGGTGGCGCGGCGCAGGCCTCCGGCACGTCCGGCGTGTCCACGGACAGCCGCCTCAAGCGGCTCATCTCCCGGATGAGCCTGGAGGAGAAGGTCGGCCAGCTCTTCGTGATGCGGGTGTACGGGCACTCCGCCACCGCCCCCGACCAGGCGGACATCGACGCCAACCTCTCCGAGATCGGGGTGCGTACGGCGGCCGAGCTGATCTCCACCTACCACGTCGGCGGGATCATCTACTTCGCCTGGGCGCACAACACCCGCGACCCGCACCAGATCGCGGACCTGTCCAACGGCATCCAGCGCGCCGGGCTCGCCGGGCCCACTCCGCTGCCGCTCATCGTCTCCACGGACCAGGAGCACGGCATCGTCTGCCGCGTCGGCGAGCCGGCGACGCTGATGCCGGGGGCGATGGCCCTGGGCGCGGGCGGTTCCCGTTCCGACGCGCGTACCGCGGGCCGGGTGGCGGGGGCCGAGCTGGCCGCGCTCGGGATCAACCAGAACTACGCCCCGGTCGCCGACGTGAACGTCAACCCGGCCAACCCGGTCATCGGCGTACGGTCCTTCGGTTCGGACCCCGAGGCCGTGGCCGGGATGGTGGCGGCCCAGGTGAAGGGGTACCAGAGCGCCGGGATCGCCTCCGCGGCCAAGCACTTCCCGGGCCACGGGGACACCAGTACGGACAGCCACACCGGTCTGCCCTACATCCACCACACCCGCGAGGAGTGGGAGGAACTGGACGCCCCGTCCTTCCGGGCGGCCATCGCCGCGGGCATCGACTCGATCATGACCGCGCACATCGTGGTCCCCGCCCTCGATCCCTCCGAGGACCCCGCCACCCTCTCCCGCCCCATCCTCACCGGCATCCTCCGCGAGGAGCTGGGCTACGACGGGGTCGTGGTCACCGACTCGCTGGGCATGGAGGGGGTCCGCACCAAGTACGGCGACGAACGGGTGCCGGTGCTCGCGCTCCTGGCCGGTGTGGACCAGCTGCTGAACCCGCCGGACCTGCGGGTCGCCTGGAACGCCGTGCTGGAGGCGGTGAAGAGCGGTGAACTCAGCGAGGCCCGCGTCGAGGAATCGGTTCTGCGCATCCTGCGGCTGAAGGCGAAGCTGGGCCTCTTCCGCGATCCCTACGTCACCCGCCGGGGCGTGGACCGCACCGTCGGCACCGCGGCACATCTGGCCACCGCCGACCGCATCGCCGAGCGGACGACCACCCTGCTCGCCAACGAGGGCCGGCTGCTGCCCCTCTCCCGCCGCACCCACGGGAACGTCCTCGTGGTCGGCGCCGATCCCGCGTCCCCGTCGGGCACGACGGGCCCGCCGACCAGGACCCTCGCCGAGGCCTTCACGGAGCTGGGGTTCACGGCGAGCGCCCTGTCCACCGGGACGGCGCCCTCGCAGGCGAAGATCGCCGAGGCGGTGGCCGCCGCCGCCGGCAAGGACGCGGTGCTGGTGGGGACGTACAACGTCACCGCGACGAGTGCGCAGCGCGCCCTGGTCACCGCGCTGGCGGCGACCGGGGTCCCGGTGATCACCCTGGCCGTCCGCAACCCGTACGACATCGCGCACCTGGCCGGTACGGGGTACCGGGCGAGCCTGGCCGCGTACTCCTGGACCGATGTCGAACTGCGGGCCGCGGTACGGGTGATCGCGGGCCGCGCCGAGCCCCGGGGCAGGCTGCCGGTGCCGGTGCAGCGCGCCGACGCCCCGGCCCAGGCGCTCTACCCGGTGGGTTACGGCCTGTCGTACTGAGGTCCTTCCCGGAAGGCGGCACCGCCCCCGGTCCGTCCGTGAAGCGCGGACGGACCGGGGGCGGTGTGCCTCACGGGCGCAGGGTGCCCTGGTTCCGCTCCAGCTCCGCGTCCCTCTTGTCGAGGCGCGCGTCGAACTTCGCGAGCGGCTCGGCCTTGGCCGGGTCGGCCTGTACGGCGGCCGGGGCGACGCCCGCCCACCGCAGGATGGCGGCGGTGGCCTTCGCCTTCTCACCGGCGACGAGTCCGGCGACCTTGGAGCCGTGGTTGCCGCCGGGGACGGTGTAGACGTAGCTGTCCCTGGCACCCCGGCCGAGGCGGAACGGTTCGGCGCCCCACGGGTCGTTCTCGCCGTAGACGTACATCATCTGCCGGGCGTTGTTCCTGACCCAGCGGTCCACGTCCCGCATCGCGGAGCGGTCGAACTTCATCGGGATGGAGCGCGGCACGAAGTTGCGCGGCGGCTGGTAGCCGTAACGGCTGAGGTTGCCCAGCCAGGGCTGCCGGATGTCGGGCGAACCGAGCTGGGTGCCCGCCTGGTAGTAGTACGGCGTGTACTGCGCGAGCCCCTGGTCGGCGTAGGCCGAGAAGCCGGAGATGCCGTCGACGGAGTCCCAGATCTCCTGGTCGGTGGCCTTGCGGGCGTCGGCCGGGATGGCCTCGCAGTCGGCCAGCAGGCTGTACTGCCAGAACGCCCAGACGTAGTCCATCACCACGGCCTCGTACGCCCTGTCGAGGTTGCCGACGGTGGTGAAGGTGAGCTTGTTCTCGGCGGCGTAGGCCGCGTACTTCTTCTCCAGCGCGTCACGGCGGACGAGCGCCTCGCGCTGGACCCCGCCCAGCCGGTCGCGGCACTCCTTCGTGCCGACGCGGGCGAAGAACCGGTCGTACGCCGAGTCCTCGTCGTTCACCACGTCGTTGGGCGCGACATAGGCGACGACGCCGTCCATGTCCTCGGGGTAGAAGCGCTCGAAGTAGGTGGCGGTCATCCCGCCCTTGGAACCGCCGGTGCTCAGCCAGTTCTTGGAGTAGATCTTCTTCAGCGCCTTGTACACGCGGTGCTGGTCGCTGGCCGCCTGCCAGATGTCCAGCTTCGACCAGTCGGCCGGCTCCGGGCGGGACGGGGTGAAGAAACGGTACTCCAGGGAGACCTGGTTACCGTCGACGATCTGCGTCGGCTCACTGCGGCTCGGGTTGACCGAGACGTTGTAGCCACTGGTGAAGAAGACGGTGGGGCGGCTGACATCCTTGTGCAGCAGGGTGATGCGCTGCTGGAAGGTGCCCTTGGACGGCTTCTTGTGGTCGACGGGCTGTGTGTACTCCAGGACGAAGAAGCGGTACCCGGGGTAGGGCTTCTCCTCGATCAGGCTCATTCCCGGGATGGCCAGGATGCGGTCCTTGATGTCCTCGGCGCCGCTCTCGCTGCTGCTGGTCGAGCCGCTCCACGTGGTGGCCGGCTGTGCGGCGGTGGCCGCACCGGCCGAGGCTCCCGTCGCACTCACCGTGCCGATGAGCACCGCGAGCGAGAGAACCCCTCTGAGCGTCTTGCGCATGCACCCTCCCCTTGATTCACGACAGACGCCGTGAACCTAGCGGGGGCAACACCCCTCACGCCAGACCCGGTTGCGTGTCGGCTCGGATCTCAGCACTCGATCCACCCGGTCGAACCCGACGCCCCGGCGACGGAACCGGAGGCGCGGACGCACCGGTTCAGGGCGTGCACCCGGACCGGGCCGGCCCATTTCGTGTAGCTGCCGCTGTCCACGACCGCCTTGCCTCCGCGCGGTTGCAGCGACACCCTCATCACACGGCGGGGGCCCGGTTTCTTCGCGACGGTCATGGCGCAGGCGTAGGAACGGGTCTTGTAGACGCGCAGCGATCCGGTGGAGAACGGCACGGTCTTGACCAGCCGTCCGGAGCAGGCGGACGCGGCCTCGGCGCTGCCGGCCCCGGCGGTGCCCAGCACCAGGCCCGCCGTCCCGAGCATCGGCAGGACGAGCAGGGACGCGGCAAGGCGTCTGCCGAAGCCCCGGCGCTCCTCCCGCGACCGCCCCTCGGTCGGCAGCGGCTCCGCCGCCCTGCGCATCCGCCCCAGCCGTCCCATCCGCCCCACCTCATCGAACGTTTCAATCGCCATCAGACACATGTGCGTATCTGAGTACGACGTCGGGGGCGGGCCGAAAGGTTCCGCCCCGGGCAGCCCCGGCACCGGCACCGGACCGCCGGCACGGCCGGGCTCGCCCGTCCCCCGCGCCGCCCGTCGCCCCGCCCCGGAGCGCCGGGCCGCCCCGCCGGGCCCCGCCCGGTGGGGCTTCCGCCCGGTGGGGCTTCCGCCCGGTCAGACCCCCGCCGGGGCGCCCTCCCCCAGGTCCTCCCCTATGAAGGTGCGCCACAGCCGGGCGTAGGTCCCGCCCCGGGCGAGCAGTTCCTCGTGCGTGCCGTCCTCGGCGACCCGCCCGTGGTCCATCACCACGACCCGGTCGGCGCGGGCCGCCGTGGTCAGCCGGTGGGCGACCACCAGCGTGGTGCGCCGGCCGGCGAGCCGGTCGGTGGCCTGGTTGACCTGGGCCTCGCTGGCCAGGTCCAGGGAGGCGGTGGCCTCGTCGAGCAGCAGGACGTCGGGGTCGACCAGCTCGGCCCTGGCCAGCGCGATCAGCTGACGCTGCCCGGCGGACAGGTTGCGGCCCCGTTCGGCCACCTCGTGCAGATAGCCGCCCTCCAGCGTGGCGATCATGTCGTGCGCGCCGACCGCCCTGGCCGCCGCCTCCACCTGGGCGTCGCTCGCCTCGGGGCGCCCGTAGGCGATGGCGTCACGGACCGTACCGGCGAAGAGGTACGCCTCCTGCGGTACGACGCCGAGGCGGTGGCGGTAGGCCGTCATGTCCAGCGCGCGCAGATCGGTGCCGTCCGCCGTCACCCGGCCGCTCGTCGGGTCGTAGAACCGGGCGACCAGCTTCACCAGCGTGGACTTGCCGGCCCCGGTCTCGCCGACGAAGGCGACGGTCTGGCCGGCCGGGATACGCAGGTCGATGCCGCTCAGCGCCGCCTCCTCGCCCTCGCCGGCCCCGTACGCGAAGGACACGTCCTCGAAGGCGATGTCGCCGCGCAGCGAGGTCACCGTGCGGGCCTGCTCGTGGTCGGCGGTGGAGGTGGGTTCGCGCAGCAGTTCCTGGATCCGGCCGAGCGAGACGGTGGCCTGCTGGTAGCCGTCGAAGACCTGGGAGAGCTGCTGCACCGGGGCGAAGAACAGGTCGATGTAGAGCAGGTAGGCGACCAGCGCGCCGGTGGTGAGGGTGCCGTCGTCCACCCGGCCCGCGCCGACGATCAGCACGGCGGCAGCCGCGACCGAGGCCAGCAGCTGGACGAAGGGGAAGTAGACGGAGATCAGCCACTGGCCGCGTACCCGGGCCTCGCGGTAGTGGTCGCTGCGCGCCGCGAACCGCTCGGCGCCGTCGTGCTCGCGGCGGAACGCCTGCACGATCCGCAGTCCGGAGACCGACTCCTGGAGGTCGGCGTTGACGACGCCGATGCGCTCCCGGGCGAGTTCGTATGCCTTCACACTCCTGCGGCGGAAGAAGAACGTGCCGACGATCAGCACCGGCAGCGTCGCGAAGACCACCAGGGCCAGCTGGATGTCGAGGACCAGCAGCACGACCGCGATGCCGACGAAGGTGACGACGGAGACGAAGGCGGTGACCAGCCCGGTCTGCAGGAACGTCGACAGGGCGTCCACGTCCGTGGTCATCCGGGTCATGATCCGGCCGGTCAGCTCGCGCTCGTAGTAGTCGAGGCCGAGCCGCTGGAGCTGGGCGAAGATCTTGATCCGCAGGGAGTAGAGCACCCGCTCGCCGGTGCGCCCGGTCATCCGGGTCTCGCCGATCTGCGCCGCCCACTGGAGGAGGACGGTGAGCAGGCCGAGTCCGGCCGCCGCCCAGACCGCGCCGAGCGCCAGCCGGGTGACGCCCTCGTCGATGCCGTGCCGGATCAGGATGGGCAGGAGCAGGCCCATGCCCGCGTCCACGGCGACCAGGCCCAGGCTGACCAGCAGCGGGAGGCCGAAGCCGCGCAGCAGCCGGCGCAGCCCGTAGGACTCCTCGGGCCGGACGGCCGCCGCCTCGTCCACGGCGGGGACGTCGGTGGCGGGCGGCAGCGCCTCGACCTGGGCGAGCAGCTCGGGTGTGGCGGGCATGCCGGCCGCGGCCGGGTCGCGCCGCTCCTCCTTCCCGCGGATCCACAGCTGCGGGGTGATGCCCCGCTCGGCGTCGAACTCCGCGTCCAGCTCTTCCTGGAGCGCGCGGCCGTCCTCGGGCTCCGGGGGCGGTGTCCGCCGGTGGCCCGGTGAGGTGCCGCCCAGTTCGTCGGGGTCGGTGAGCAGCCGGCGGTAGAGCGCGGAGCGCCCCTCCAGTTCGGCGTGCGTACCGATGTCGGCGAGCCGCCCCTGGTCGAGTACGGCGATGCGGTCGGCGAGGCCGAGGGTGGAGCGCCGGTGCGCTATCAGCAGGGTGGTGCGCCCGGCCATGACCTGGGCCAGGGCTTCGTGGATCTCGTGCTCGACCCGGGCGTCGACGGCGGAGGTGGCGTCGTCGAGGAGGAGCAGCCGGGGGTCGGTGAGGATGGCGCGGGCCAGGGCGACGCGCTGGCGCTGGCCGCCGGAGAGGGTGAGCCCGTGCTCGCCGACCTTGGTGTCGTACCCCTCGGGCAGTTCGGAGATGAAGCCGTGCGCCTGGGCGGCCCGTGCCGCCTGTTCGATCTGCTCCCCGGTGGCGCCGGGGTGCCCGTAGGCGATGTTCTCGCGGACCGACTGGGAGAAGAGGAAGCTGTCCTCCGGTACGAGCCCGATGGCGGCGCGCAGGGATTCCTGGGTCAGTTCGCGTACGTCGTGGCCGCCGACCAGGACCGCGCCGTGGGTCACGTCGTAGAAGCGGGGCAGCAGCAGGGAGACCGTCGACTTGCCGCTGCCGGAGGCGCCGACGAGGGCGACCGTCTCGCCGGGCTCGATGGTCAGGGAGAAGCCGTCCAGGACGGGGCGTTCCTCGGCGTAACCGAAGCGGACGTCGTCGAACTCGACGCTCGCGGGGGCGTCGGCGGGCAGTTCCTTCACGCCGTCCCGCATCGAGGGCTCGGTGTCGATGAGCTCCAGGACGCGCTCCACACCGGCACGGGCCTGCTGGCCGACGGTGAGGACCATGGCGAGCATCCGGACCGGGCCGACGAGCTGGGCGAGGTAGGTGGAGAAGGCGACGAACGTGCCGAGGGTGATCTCGCCCCGGGTCGCCAGCCAGCCGCCGAGGGCCAGCATCGCGACCTGTCCGAGCGAGGGGACGGCCTGGAGGGCCGGGGTGTAGCGGGAGTTCAGCCGGATGGTGCGGAGCCGGCCGGCGAAGAGCTTCCGGCTGACCTCGCGCAGTTTGCCGGTCTCCTGCTCCTCCTGTCCGAAGCCCTTGACGACCCGGACGCCGGACACGGCACCGTCGACGACCCCGGCGACGGCGGCGGCCTGGCTCTGGGCGTACCAGGTGGCGGGGAAGAGCCGGGCGCGGGAGCGGCGGGCGATGTACCAGAGGGCGGGGGCGACGGCCAGGGCGATCAGGGTGAGCGGCAGTGAGAGCCACGCCATGATCACCAGGGAGATGAGGAAGAGCAGGATGTTCCCGATGGTCATCGGGAGCATGAACAGGAGGCTCTGGATCAGCTGGAGGTCACTGGTCGCGCGCCCGACGACCTGCCCCGTGGACAGTTCGTCCTGCCGCTTCCCGTCGAGCCGGGTAAGCGTCGTGTACATCTCGGTGCGCAGGTCGTGCTGGACGTCGAGGGCGAGCCGGCCGCCGTAGTAGCGGCGGATGTAGGTGGCGATGTAGACGATCACGGCCGCCACGACCAGCAGGCCGGTCCAGAGGGCGAGGGAGCGCGTGTGGTCGGTGACGACGTCGTCGATGATCACCTTGGTGATCAGCGGGACGAGCGCCATCACACCCATGCCGAAAAGCGAGGAGCCGAGGGCCAGCACGACGTTGCGCCGGTAGCGCCACGCGTACCCGGTCAGCCGCCGGGCCCAGCCCGCCTGCTGCCCGCCGCCGTCCTGCCGGCCGTCGCCCTGCCGTCCGCCGCCCTGTCGTCCGGCCGGGGGCCCTCCCCCGGCCTCGCGCTCCGATGCCTGTTTCCTCGCGCCCGCCACCCGTACGCCTCCGTTCCAGCCGCGCCGTCCACCTGCTCTGCCGCAACTCACCAACGTGGCGAGCTGCGGATTTCATCCCGCCGTAACAATTCCCGGCCGATGGCCGCAGGCGCGGTCGAGGGGATCCGGGGCGGTGAGCCGCGCGGAGGTCGGGGACGCCGGAGGCGGGTCAGGGACGCCGGAGGCGGGTCATGGCCGGGCTCCAGAGCGAGGGGACCGCTCCGTCCGGCGGCAGGGGAGCCGTCCGGGCCGGAGCGGAGGACGAAGCCCGGGAGGAGATCAGCTCCCGGTAGTCCGTGTCCAGCTCGGGTGCCGGAGTGGCACGGGGCACGCGCACCCGTGAACGCCGCGCCTCCGCCGACACCCGGTCCAGCTCGTGTGCGGCCCGCGCCGCCAGCCAGTCCGGCCCGTGCAGTGCGGACTCCAGGTCGTCCAGGGCGCGCCGCGGATCCCTGAGGTGGTCGGCGATCACCAGACCGCGGACGAAGCGGAGCACGGCCCGGTCGCCGGGCCGTTCGACCCAGGTGCTCAGCGCCATGTCGCAGCAGTGCAGCGCGGTCTTCGGCCGGTGGAGCAGCAGGGCCGCGCACACGTCCATCAGCCAGGCGTCCGGGGTGGACGACCCCCCGCCTGCGACGCGCCAGGACTTCGCCGCGCGGTACAGCTCGTACCCTCATCCGCGTCGAGCAGCCGGAGGCACTGTTCGCGCCACCACGAAGCGGGGCGCCCGGCGGGCCGGGCGGACGTCGCACCCATACCCGGCACTCTACCGAGCAGGGGACGGGCGCCCCGAGGGGTCCCGGCCGGCGCCCAGTCCCTCCCCGGGGGGAGTCCCGGCCGGCTCCCAGTCCCGCTCCGGCGTGCGCTCAGTCCCGCCCCGGGGTGCGGCTTCTGATCCGGCCCGGCAGCACGAGTACCGACGGGCCGGGGGCGCGCAGTGCCCCGGTCAGGTCGGCGGTGAGCGACTCGGGGGCCGTACGGAGCGCCGGGACGCCGAAGGCGGCGGCGAGGGCGACGAGGTCGGGGGCGGCCGGTCCGGCTCCCTGTTCCTCCGGTGGCGGCTCGTGCCCGCCGTCGTCGGTGATCAGCCAGGTGACCGGCAGTCCCTGGCGGGCCGCGGTGGAGAGCTCGGCGGCCGAGCGGAGGGCGTCGTCCCTTCCCGAGACGGCGAGCACCGGGGTGCCCCGGTCCGCGAAGGCCGCGCCGATGGCGGCCGGGAGGGCGTAGCCGGGGCCGCCGGCGCCCTGGGCGGAGTGCATGGTGTTCGGGCGTCGGGCGTCGAAGACCGCCCAGGCCCAGGTGGTGAGGGGGGTGAGGTCCCAGAAGCCGGGCGAGGCGGCGGGCAGCGCGGCACGGACGGCGTCCAGCGTCCGCTGTTCCGGGCCGGGCTCCTGGCCGGGCCCCCGGTGCTGGTCCAGCGCCGCGCGTACGCGTTCCGCGGCGGTGGGGTCCTCGCGCCGGTCCACCGTGTCCAGCAGGTCGTCGAGGGCTTCGCGGGCGTCGGAGTGGATGCCGAGCGCGGGGTGGTTGGCCTCCAGCTTCCCGGCGTCGGCCTCGATGTGGACGATCCGGCCGCGGGGCGCGAACGTCCGCCCCTCGGTGGTGAGTTCGCCGAGCCCGGTACCGACGACGAGCAGTACGTCGGCGGACTCCAGCAGTTCGGTGGTGTGCGGGCCGGCCGGCCAGGACCGCAGGGACAGCGGGTGGGTCCAGGGGAAGGCCCCCTTGCCGCCGTAGGTGGTGGCGACGGGGGCGCTGATCCGTTCCGCGAGCGCGCGCAGCTTGCCGCTCGCGTCCGCGCGTACGACTCCGCCGCCCGCGATGACCGCGGGGCGCTCGGCGCGGGTGAGCAGGTCCGCGGCGACGAGGGTGAGTTCGGGGCGCGGGTAGAGCTCCCTCGGGGTGGCGTCGAGTGCGCTGACCGGGGGCAGGGCGGTCCCGGCGCTCAGGACGTCCTCGGGGATCTCGACCCAGACGGGGCCATGCGGTGCGGTCAGGGCCGATTCCCAGGCGGCGGCGATCGCGGAGGGGATCTGCGAGGCCGTGCGTACGGTGTGCACGGACTTGACGACGTCCCGGAACGACGCCTGCTGGTCGCGGAGCTCGCGCCGGTATCCGTGCCGTCCGCCGCCGAGTCCGGCGGCCGGTACCTGGGCGCAGACGGCGAGTACCGGCGCGGAGGCGGCCGCCGCCTCCTGGAGGGCGGGCAGGGCCGCCAGCGCGCCGGGCCCGGCGGTGAGCAGCAGCGTGGCGACCTCGCCGGTGATCCGGCCGTAGGCGTCGGCGGCGAAGCCCGCGCCGCTCTCGGTGGCCAGGCCGGCGTAGGTCAGCGGGGAGCGGTCCAGTGCGTCGGCGGTGCCGGGCACGGGGGCGCCGGGCACGCCGAACACGGTGGTGGCGCCGAGGCCCTGGAGGGTCTCCACCACGAGATCGCCGCCGAGCCGGCCGGGCGGAGGGTTCAGGGCGGCCTCGGCCTGGGCGGCGGTCAGCCGGGGGCGGTCGTCGTGGTCGTGGCTCATGAGGTGCGGCTCTCCGCGATCTGTCGGGCCATGATCGTCGTCAGTTCGTAGGCGGTGTGGGAGGCGGCGACGGAGGTGATCTCCGCGTGGTCGTACGCCGGGGCCACCTCCACCAGGTCGGCGGAGACCAGGTGGCAGGAGGCGAGCCCGCGCAGGATCTCCAGGAGTTCGCGGGAGGTGAGGCCGCCCGCTTCGGGGGTGCCGGTGCCGGGGGCGTGGGCCGGGTCCAGGACGTCGATGTCGATGGAGATGTAGAGCGGCCGGTCGCCGATGCGCTGCCGCAGCTGGTCGGCGACCTCGTCGACGCCGCGCCGCATGACGTCGGCGGAGGTCACGATGCCGAAGCCCATCCTGGCGTCGTCGGTGAAGTCCTGCTTGCCGTAGAGCGGGCCCCGGGTGCCGACGTGGGACAGCGCCTCGGTGTCGAGGATGCCCTCCTCGACGGCCCGCCGGAACGGGGTGCCGTGGGTGTACTCGGCGCCGAAGTAGGTGTCCCAGGTGTCCAGGTGGGCGTCGAAGTGGAGCAGGGCGACCGGCCCGTGCTTCTTGGCGACGGACCGCAGCAGCGGCAGCGCGATGGTGTGGTCGCCGCCGAGTGTCATCAGCCGGGCCCCGGTGGCGAGCAGGCTGTCGGCGGCGCCTTCGACGGTCTCGACGGCCTCGTTGATGTCGAACGGGTTCACCGCGATGTCGCCCGCGTCGGCGACCTGGGCCAGCGCGAAGGGCGAGGCGTCCTGGGCGGGGTTGTACGGGCGCAGGAGCCGGGACGCCTCACGGACGGCGTTGCCGCCGAAGCGGGCGCCGGGGCGGTAGGAGACCCCGCTGTCGAAGGGCACGCCGACCACGGCGACGTCGGTGGTGGCGACCTCGTCGAGCCGGGGCAGCCGGGCGAACGTGGCGGGCCCGGCATACCTCGGGACGCGGGAGGAGTCGACGGGGCCGCGCGGCGAGTCGGTGCTGCTCATGGGTGCGGGTGCCTTTCGTTCGGGCGGGCGCCTCGTGGGCGTTCCCGCGCGGGACACGGGTCCCGGTGCTCACGGGTGTCTGCGGCGCCCGGGGCGCGTGCGGTGGCACGGTCCGGGGGATCGCCGGGCGGCGGGTGGCCGCGACGCCGAAGTGTACGTTTCCGCCGCCCCGCCCGCCCGTACCGCCGGCGTGCCCGCACTGCCCGTACCACCGGCGTGCCCCGACCGCCCGCGCACCCGCACCGCCCGTACGCCCGTACCCCTACCGCCCGCGCGCCCGCACCGCCCGTACGCCCGCACCGTCCGTACGCCCGCCCCGTCGCCACCGCTGTCCGCGCGGCCTCACCCTCCGTACACCGGCTCCGACTCCCCCAGCGTGTCCGCGAGGTCGCGCGCGAGGCGGCGGCCCTCGTCCGGGGTGAGGGTGGCGACGGTGATCCGCACCCCCGGCGGCGAGGCGATCCGGAAGCGGGCGCCGGCCGCCGTCCACCAGCCCCGGGTGCGCAGGCCGTTGACGACGGCGGACTCGTCGGCGACCGGGACCCACACGCTGAGGCCGCTCATTCCGTGCGAGGCGATGCCGTGCCGCTCCAGCGCGGTGCGCAGGGCCTCACGGCGGGTGGTGTACTCCGTGGCGGCCCTGGCCACCAGCCGGCCCGCCCCGGGGTCGGCGAACAGGTCGGCCACCGTCGCCTGGAGGATGTGGCTGACCCAGCCGGAGGTCAGCAGCATCCGCCCGTCGTGGCGGGCCAGGGTCGCCCGGTCGCAGGCGAGGGCGGCCCAGCGCAGGTCGATCCCGAGGTGCTTGGAGACGGTACGCACCTGGGCCCAGCGGGGCAGGCCGCCGGAGGCGAGGGTCACCGCCCCGGCCCCGGCGATGTCGGCGTTGTGGTCGTCCTCCACGACCAGCACGTCGGGGAAGTCGCGCAGCACCGCCAGGAGCGCGTCCAGCCGCCCGGGGGTGAAGCGCCCGCCGAGCGGACTCTGCCCCCGGGGACTGCACACCAGGGCACGGGCCCCTCCTCGCAGGGCCGACCGCAGCGCCTCCGGCCGGATGCCCTCGTCGTCCACGAGGACCGGCAGCATGCGCAGCCCGAGGGCGGGGACCAGGTCGAGCAGGTGGTGGAAGCCGGGGTCCTCGACGGCGACGGCGTCGCCCGGCCTCAGCTCGGCGGACAGGAGCCGGGCGACGCAGTCCAGGGCCCCGTGGGCGAACGTCACCGATCCGGTGGGCACGCCGTCCCGGTCGAACCAGGCGCGGGCGGCGTCCTCCAGCGCGGCGAGCCGGGGCGAGGCGCGGTGCGAGCCGGGGAGGGGTTCCACCCGGGCGGGCGGGTGGAGCACGGGCAGGAAGGCGGGGTCGGGGTGCCCGCCGGCGAGGTCGCGCAGCCCCTCGGGCACCTTGGGGGGCCGCCGGGAGGTGACGGCGGGCGCGGCGGCGATCACGGTGCCGCCGCGCCCGAGGGTCTTCACCACCCCGCGCGCCCGCAGCTCCTTGTACGCCGCCGCGACCGTGCCGGGACTCACCCCCAGCTCCTCGGCCAGCCGGCGCACCGGAGGCAGCGAGGCGCCCGGCTGGAGGGTGCCGTCGGCGACCCGGCTTTCGACGGATGCGGAAATCTCCCTGGCGGTCCGCCCGGTCGTCACATATTGTTCTGCCACAGATTCAAGTTTGTACCGATACAAAAGAACTGTCAAGGGGGAACGATGCGCAGGACGTCCGGCCGCGCGGGGAGGGTGCCCGGCCGCGTCCCTCCCGTACGGCGCTTCGTCGTGCCGGGCGGCCGGGACGGCCGGCTGATGCTGGTGGTCGCGGTCGTCGACAAGATCGGCACCGGCCTGTGGGCAGGGGTGTCGACGCTCTACTTCATCCAGGTCGCCCATCTGTCGGTGGCTCAGATCGGCACCCTGGTGGGGGCGGCGGGCGCCTTCGGACTCGTCGGTCCGCCGCTCGCCGGGCGCCTGGCCGACCGCTTCCCGGTGACCCGTCTCCTGGTCGTGACCCAACTGGCGCGCGGGGCTGCCCTGCTGGCCCTGCTGACCACTCATGAGTTCCTGGCGCTGATGCTCTTCTCGGCCCTCGGCGCTCTGCCCGACCGCGCGTCGAGCGTGCTGACGAAGCTGTTCGCCGCCCGCGTGGCGGGGCCGCAGCGCGTCCGGTACCAGGCCGTCCAGCGCACGGCGGTCAACATCGGCTGGGCCGTCGGCGGGCTCGGGGCCGCGGGAGTGCTCGCGATCGGCACCACCGCCGCCTACCAGGCCCTGCTGCTCGCCGACGTCGCCTCGTACGCGGTGATCGCGGCCCTGACCCTCCGGTGCGCGGAACCCCCCTCCCCCAGCCGCGTGGTGGCCCGCCGGGCCGCCTCCCCCGAGGGTGCCGCGCGCCCGGGAACCGGGAAGGCGGGGAGGGCGGGCAAGGCGCGGAGGGCCGGCAAGGGGCCGTCCCCGTGGCGCGACCGCCGGTATCTGGCGTTCACCGGTACGGAGGTGTGGCTGTTCCTGGACGACAGTGTGTTCCAGGTCGGGTTCCCGCTCTGGATCGTCCACGCGACCACCGCCCCGGTGGGGCTGGTCCCTCTGCTCCTCGTCCTCAACAGCGTGCTGGTCGTCGCGCTCCAGGTGCCGCTCTCCCGCTTCGCCGGGACCTCCGCCGCCGCCCGCCGTCTGCTCCTGCCGCTGGCCGCCGCCTTCCTGACGGGTGGTGCGGCGCTCGCCGTCTCGGCGGCCGGCGGCCCCTGGTTCGCGACCTGCGCCCTCCTTCTCGCGGCCACCGCCTTCACCCTGGCGGAGATCCTGCACTCCCTCTCCTCCTGGGAACTCTCGGTCGCCCTCGCTCCCGGTGAGGCCCAGGGCGCCTACGTCGGCGTGCACGGCCTGGCCCAGTCGGCCCAGCGCAGCCTCGGCCCGGTGGTCGTCGGCGCGGCCGTCGGCGCGGGCCCGCTCGCCTGGCCGGTCCTGGGCGTGAGCCTGGCGGCCGCCTGCCTCTTCCAGCACCGCCTGGTCCGGCCGGCCGGACCGGAACCGGCGCCTCGGCCCTCCGCCGCCGGGCCCTCCGCCCCCGGGCCCTCCGCCGCCTCCGGACCGGCGGCGGAACGGGCCGGCTGAGGAAGACCGGCCGGGGAAGCGGACCGGGGGAAGCGGGCGGGGAGCGGCGGGCGGGCCCGCTCGTGCGGCCCGCGCACGGAAGCGGCGGCGCACTCCGGCGTGTGGAGGCCGGGGTACGCCGCCGTGGGGCGGTGCGGGACGGAGCGGCGGGCGGATGCGGGCGGGGGCCCCGCGTCGGCACGGCCGCTACTTCGGGTCGCCGTTGAACTTCGAGGTGGACCAGAAGTAGCCGAGTACGACGAGACCCAGGCACCAGGCGACGGCGAGCCATCCGTTGTGGCCGATCCCGCTGCCGAGCAGCAGCCCCCGGAGGGTCTCGATGGCGGGGGTGAACGGCTGGTACTCGGCGATGGGCCGGAACCAGCCGGGCATGGTGTCGACCGGGATGAAGGCGCTGGACAGCAGGGGCAGCAGGATCATAGGCGTCGCGTTGTTGCTGGCGGCCTCGGCGTTGGGGCTGACCAGGCCCATACCGACCGCGATCCAGGTGAGCGCCAGGGCGAAGAGCACGAGCAGTCCGAACGCGGCCAGCCACTCCAGGACGGTGGCGTCGGTGGACCGGAAGCCGATGGCCACGGCGACCGCGCCGACCAGGACCACGCTCAGGACCGACTGCAGGACGCTGCCGACGACGTGCCCGACGAGGACCGAACCGCGGTGGATCGCCATGGTGCGGAAGCGGGCGATGATGCCCTCGGTCATGTCGTTGGAGACGGATACCGCGGTCCCGATCACGGTGGAGCCGATGGTCATCAGGAGCAGGCCCGGGACGATGTACGCGATGTAGTCGGAGCGGCCCCCGCCGCCGCCGATGCCCGAGCCCATCACGTCGCCGAAGATGTAGACGAAGAGCAGCAGCAGCATGATCGGCGTGAGCAGCAGGTTCAGCGTGAGGGAGGGGTAGCGCCGGGCGTGCAGCAGGTTGCGGCGCAGCATCGTGGACGAGTCTCGCACGGCGAGGGAGAGGGAGCTCATCGGACGGTCTCCTTGGGCTGCCCGGCCTGGCCGGGGATGTCGGTGGTGTCGGTGAGGGCGAAGAAGACGTCGTCGAGGTCGGGGGTGTGCACGGTCAGTTCGTCCGCCTCGACGCCGGCGGAGTCCAGCAGGTCGAGGACGGAGCGCAGTTCGCGCTGGCTGCCGTCGCTGGGGATCCGCAGGGACAGCGCCTCCTCCGCGGGGTCGCCTCCGTCCGAGGGGAGCCGGGGCTCGGTGAGGACGACCTCGCGCAGCGCGGCGGCGGCGGACCGGTGGGCGGCCGGGTCGGTGAAGCGGAGCCGGATGTGGCCGCCGGGTACGAGCCGCTTCAGCTCGTCGGCGGTGCCCTGGGCGACGATCCTGCCGTTGTTGAGTACGGCGATGCGGTCGGCGAGCTGGTCGGCCTCCTCCAGGTACTGCGTGGTGAGGAAGACGGTGACACCGCCCGTGACCAGCTCGCGGATGATCTGCCACATGTTGTGCCGGGAGCGGGGGTCGAGGCCGGTGGTCGGTTCGTCGAGGAAGATGATCCGCGGGTCGCCCACCAGTGTCATGGCGATGTCCAGGCGGCGCTTCATACCGCCGGAGTAGGTGGAAGCGGGCTTCTTCGCGGCCTCCACCAGGTCGAACCGCTCCAGCAGTCCGGCCGCCACCCGCCGCCCCTCGCTCCGGGACAGGTGGTGCAGGTCCGCCATCAGCAGCATGTTCTCCTCGCCGGTGATCAGCCCGTCGACGGCGGAGAACTGCCCCGTGACGCCGATCGCGGCACGCACCGCCCGGGGGTCGGCGGCCGGGTCGTGCCCGCCGATCCGTATCGCACCGGCGTCGGCGGTGACGAGGGTGGAGAGGATCTTCACGACGGTGGTCTTGCCGGCGCCGTTCGGGCCGAGCAGGGAGAAGACCGTGCCGGTGGGGACGGCGAGGTCCACACCGTCGAGGACGGTCTTGTCCCCGTAGGACTTGCGCAGCCCGTTCGCCGCGATGGCCAGGTCGTTCATGGGAAAGCTCCTTCCGGTTTGGCGGGTCACAGGCTGCGGGCGGTGATGTCGCCGTAGGCGGTGGTCGCGTGGATGGTCAGGCCGGCGTCGGCGCCGCCGGTGTTCCTGAGGGTGTTGCGGACACGGCCGTGGCCGGTGCCGGCGTCCAGGGACGCGGACACCCCGCGGGCGGCGCAGACCGAGACGTCGCCCATCTCGGTGGCCAGCGTGAGGGTGCCGCCCATGGCCTCGTCGATGCGGATGCCGCCCTTCCGGGTGCTGATCCGGGCGGGGCCGCCCAGACGTCCGATCGTGATCTCGCCGGCCTGGGCGGTGAGATGGGCGCTCGCGGCCTCGTCCAGCTTGACGTCGCCCTGCGCGGCTTCGAAGGTGACGTCGCCGAGCCGTCCGACGCCCCGGAGTTCGGCGGCGGCCGCCTTCGCCTCGACCCGGGAGCCGGCGGGCAGCTGGACGGTCACCTCGACGGATCCGGTGGAGCCGAAGTACTGGTTCTTCGCCTCCGGGGCCGTGATCCGCAGGACCCCGCCCTCGTAGGCGATCCCGGTCCGCTCCGCCGCCTTCACGTCCCGGCTCTTCGAGGCGTCCGCGGGCAGGACCTCCACCGTGGTGTCGGCCCGGTCGGCGGCGATGAACCGGACGCGTCCGGCGGGGATGTCGAGGACGGTGGAGACGGGGGCGGGGGTGTCGAACTTCTGCATCGCGCCCTCCTTGGACTCGCTGTTTCCGATGAAGGAAAAGCTACGTTGCGTTTCCAGATCAGGCAACACGTTTATTGCAGTAAACTCTCATAATCGCAGCTCAGAGTTGCCCAATCGTTGCGATGACCCTAAAAGTAACGCAACGTCAGCCATGCCGTCCATTGCAATGAGCTGGAACTGAACGCTATACTCGACCCCGCAGGGCCACCGGGGCCCGGACCGCCAGGGGTCCGGGCCCGCCCTGGAGCGTGAAGGAGACCGCGATGCCGGGAGGCAGGCTCACCCAGCAGGAACGCCGGCAGATCGCGCTGGGACTGGCTGACGACCTCTCCTACGCCGAGATCGCCAGAGGCCTGGACCGCCCGACCTCGACGATCACGCGCGAGGTGATGCGCAACGGCGGCCCCGCCGGCTACCGCGCCGACCTCGCCCACCGCGCCACCGAACACCGCGCGCAACGCCGCAGGCAGTCCGCCCCCCGGGGGACGGGGGCGTCCCCGCAGCCCTACGGACGCGACGCCGAGGCGGTGCGCGCGTACGAGGAGCTGTTCACCACCGTCATGATGGAATCGGGCGTGCCGAAGATGATGTCCCGGGTGATGGCCTGTCTGACCCTGACCGACTCCGGCAGCCTCACCGCGTCCGAGCTCGCCCAGCGCCTCCAGGTCAGCCCGGCGTCCATCTCCAAGGCGGTCGCGTTCCTCGAAAGCCAGGGCATGGTCCGCCGGGAACAGGACGAACGCCGCCGTGAGCGTTATGTCGTCGACGACGACGTCTGGTACCGGTCGATGGTGGCGAGCGTCCGCACCACCCTCCAGGTCGCCGCGGTCGCACGCCAGGGTGTCGGCATCCTCCACTCCGGCACCCCGGCCGCCGAACGCCTGGAGAACATCGCCCGTTTCCTCGACTTCGTCTCCGAGAGCATCGCCCGTGCCGCGGAACAGGCCCGTGACATCCTCCGTGCGAAGCCCGTGACGGCCGCGGACGACACCGCCGGGCCGCGGCCCGGCCAGGGGTGACCGGCCCCGCGGCCGGGGTCCGTACGACGGGGGCCCTGGCGCGGACACCACGGTGTCGGGCAGGCTGGTCCGGCGATCATGGGAGGGCGGGCGCCACCGGGACCGCGACGGGACCGCGGGCCGGGTGCCCGTCCTGGATCAGGGGCACAGGCGCGGACGGCGCGGGCCCGCGAGGCTCTACGGGGGAGGACCGTTATGTGGCCGCTGGACCGGGTGGACCCGCTCCGGATAGGGCCGTACCGGCTGCTGGCACGGCTGGGCGAGGGCGGCATGGGGACGGTGTTCCTCGCGGAGGGCCGCAGGGGCGAGCGGGTCGCCCTGAAGTGCATCCGGCAGGGTTACGCCCATGAACCGGGGTTCCGCGCCCGTTTCGTACGGGAGATCGAGACCGCGGGCATGATCCGGGCCGAGGGTGTCGCCCGGGTCGTGGAGTCGGAACCGGGCGACGACGGGCAACAGCCCTGGGTGGCGACCGAGTTCGTGCCGGGGCTCTCCCTCCAGCAGCTGGTGGCCACGCAGGGGCCGCTGCCCACGCGCAGCGCGGGGGCGCTCGCCCTCGGGCTGGCCCGGTCCCTGGAGGCGGTCCACGCGGCGGGACTGGTGCACCGCGACATCAAGCCGTCGAACATCATGCTCACCGTCGAAGGCCCCCGGCTGATCGACTTCGGTGTGGCCCGGCTCGTCGACGCCTCGACCGGCGGGGGGCTGACCCGCACCGGCGCCTCCGTGGGTTCGCCGGGCTACATGTCGCCGGAACAGGTGCTCGGCCGTGCCCCCTCGTCGGCCGGTGACGTGTTCGGGCTGGGCGGTGTCCTGGTGTTCGCGACCACCGGTGAACTGCCCTTCCCCGTGGAGGACACCACCAACCAGCACGCGCTGATGTTCGCCGTGGTCCAGCAGGACCCGATGCTGGACCGGGTCCCCGCCGGGCTGCGCGACATGGTCGCGGCGTGCCTGGCCAAGGACCAGGCCGGCCGTCCGGACGCCGCCGCGCTGGCCGGACTCCTGGAGGAGTACGCCACCGCGCTGGACGGCGGCACCGGGGCGCGGGACCCCGAGCCCTGGCTGCCGGCGCGCGCACTCGCCGAGGTGGCCCGTATCTCCGGCCGTGCCGTCACCCAGGGCGAATGGCGGGTACGGGGCGCCGGGAGCGGGCGGAACGGGGACGGCGAGGGCGGCGGGGGTGACGAGGACCGCGTGACGGACGGTGAGCCCACCGGCGCACCCCCGGCGCGGCCCGCCGCCCCGGCTCCCGCCCCTCTCGCCCCGGCCGCCCCCTCCGCCTCCCCCACCCCTGGCATCCCGGCTCCTCCTGCCGCCCCCACCACCCCCGCCACCCCCGCCGCCTCGCCCGTCCCGGCCTCGCCGCCACCCCCGCCCGACGGCCTGTCCTACGTCCCGACGATCACCGCACCTCCGGGGCCCGCCACCCCGTCCTCACCCCGGCGGCCCCCGCACGCCCCCGGCCCCGCACCGGCCGCACCGCAGGCTCCGCACCCCGCTCCCCCGGCCGCACCGCAGGCTCCGCACCCCGCGCCCCCGGCAGCCGCCGCTCCGCCGCCCGCCGGGCCCGTACCGGCCGCACGCCCTCCCGCCGAGCCCGCCCCCGCCCGGCGCCCCCACTACGTACGGCGGGAGGAGAGCCCCGCCCCCGCCGCTTCCGCTCCCGCTTCCCCCACTCCCTCCCCTTCCGCTCCCGCCCCTTCCACCTCCTCCCGCAGCCACCCGGCCCTGCCGCCCTCGCCCTGGGCCGCACGGCAGAGCGAACTGCGCTCCCCGGAGAGTCTGGCCACCGCCCTGACCTGGCTCTACGGCTTCTACATCGCCTTCAAGTGCGTGGCCGTCGCGATGCACATCGGTTTCGGCAGCGACGTCTCCGGCTGGCGGGAAGCGGACTACGCGCTGTGGACCGACACCGAGGAACTGGTGGGCGACGCCGATCTGCTGGTCACCGCGGAAGCCCTCATCGGCCTCGCGGTGGGCATTCCCACGCTGGTGTGGTTCTGGCGGGTGCGCGGCAACGCGGAGGTCTTCGCCCCGGGCGAGCACCGGTACTCCCCCGGCATGGCGATCGGCAGCTGGTTCATCCCGGTGGCGAGCTGGATCATCCCGGGGAGGATCACCTTCGACATCTGGTACGCGTCGCTCCAGGACCGCTATCGGGGCAGGCCGGGCGAGCAGGGCTGGGGAACGGGCCTGTACTGGCCGGGGCGTACCCGGCTCGCCTGGTGGTGGGTGTCCACCATCGTCTTCAGCATCGCCGCCGCCGTCCTCGTCTTCCTCCCCGACGTGCTGGCGTCGGCCGTCCACTACCCGGAGTACATCGACTTCGGCCAGATGCTCACGGCCATCCGCTGGGCCGTCTTCCTGCACCTGCTCTGCATCCCGGGCGCGGTGCTGACCATCTCCGTCATCCGGCGGCTGACCGAACTCCAGGAGGCACGCGTCTACCGCCGTTGACCCCGGCCGCGGTGCCCCGGCCCCCGGCGCGCGCCCGGTGTGTCAGTGCCTCCTGGTTCAGTGGACCCCGTCGGCACGGCACCACCACGCGAGGGAGGGCCCATGGGCACGTGGGGAAGCGGGAACTTCGACAGTGACACGGCTGCGGACCACCTGTCGTCGGTCATCGACAGGCTCGTCACCGAGGTCACCGAGGTCATGGACGGCGACCCGGCCGGCATCGAGGCCGACGAGTACTGGGGGGTAGCCGTCCCCTGCCATCTGGAACTGCTGTACGTCCTCGCCCGGGCCGGTCACGACGCCGGCCGCCTGCCGCGCGCCGAGGTGATCGACGGGTGGAAGGGGCGCTTCATGGCCGTCTGGGACAGGAGCATCGACGATCTGGAGCCGTCACCGGCCTTCAAGGAGGCGCGGCGCTCGGTGCTGAACCGCACGTTCGACCAGCTGGCCGAAGCCGCTGCCGCCGCCGCCTCCTCGGGCGGGGAATGACCCGATCGCCGTCGACCCGTCAGGAACCGCCGGAGCCGCCGAAGTTCATGGTTACCGGCGGCGACGGCGTGGCGGGGAAGAGCAGAGCCATCCGCGCGACGCCCGGCACAGAACGCCTGCCGTGCGGCACCCCGGCCCCACCGGACGGGGCCAGGGCGGGTAGCGAAAGTGCTGGTCGTCGGCGTGGCACCGCCTGAAATGGCATGCGGTCTTCACTCGGTCGTGCTGGGATCAACCCCTATGAATGATTACTTTCCCAATGAAGCCGACTTGACGGACAGGATGGAGCGGAACCTGGCGGAACACGCCTGCCATCTGCACAGGGACATGTCCGGTGCGACTGTCGCGGAGAGCGGTGACCTCCTGGTCGCGGACAGCGGCCTGGACGACGACACGTTCAACATCGTCGCCGCGGCCCGCTTCACCGCCGACGATGCCGCGGCCCGCATCTCCGGGACCGTCAGGTCGCTGGCCGGCACCGGCCGCGGTTTCTCCTGGTGGGTGGGGCCTGCCTCGACACCGGCAGACCTCACCACCCGCCTGGCCACGGCCGGCCTGCCTGTGTCCGAGCGTGAGACGGCGATGTGGGCCGAGCTGGACGCCACCCTGCCGATTCCCTCTGTCCCGGGTCTGGACATCCGAACGGTGACCACGCCCGAGCAGCTCGCCGACTACGCCACGGTCCTCGCCGCGAACTGGAATCCACCCGCTGAAACCGTCCGTGACTTCTTCGCCCGGGCCGCTTCCCAGGCGCTGGCCGCCACCTGTCCGGCCCGGTACCTGGTCGGCTACGTGGAGAACCGTCCGGTCTGCTCTGCCGAGGTGTTCCACCACGCGGGAGTCGCCGGCATCTACAACATCTCCACCCTGGCCGCCCACCGCCGACGCGGCTACGGCGGAGCCATCACGCTCGCGGCCCTTCACGCTGCCCGCGAGCGAGACCACCACACCGCGGTCCTGCAGGCGTCTGCCGACGGCGAACCCGTGTACCGCCGCCTGGGGTTCCGCGCCTGCGGCCAGTTCATCGAACACGCCATCAACGCCTGAACCTCCACCACTCCACGGACGTCCGTCCGTCGCCCCTGATTGAGCTGGTCACCGCCATTCGCTGACGGCCGCTACGAGGACAGTGGCCTCGTGGCGGCCCGCGAGCTCGTCGTGTCCCGTGGCCACAACCCGATTCCTTGTCGAGGCGGTTGATGCCGCACTCGACGGCATGCCGGGCCTTGTGGTCCTCGGCGTTGAACCCGGCCGTCCGCCGAGGGAACCGGGCTTCTCGCGGTTCGCAGCTCAAGATCCGTCTCGATACCCGCCCCGGTGGGACCGGGCGGGGCCGGGCGGAAAAAATCCCCTGCCCGCGTTCCCCGGCCCTGCGAACATGGAAAACCGCCCCAGGAAAGAGGCCCGACCCGCCATGCCCCGCGCCGTCACGCTCATCCGTTCCTCCACCCTGTCCGACGTGGCCGATTACGCCTACGCCGCCACCGCCCCCGCCGACGCCCGGCTGATCTTCCTCGCCGGGGCGTGCCCGCTGAACGAGGACGGCACGACGGCGGCCGTCGGCGACTACGCCGGCCAGGCGGCCAAGGCCCTGGAGAACATGCGGACCGCGCTCGCCGACGCGGGCGCCGGTCTGGAGGACGTCATCAGCACCCGGGTCCTCGTCGCCACCACCCGCCAGGAGGACCTGGTGACCGCCTGGGACGTGGTCCGGGCCGGCTTCGGTGACCATGACGTGCCGAGCACCCTGATGGGAGTCACCGTCCTCGGGTACTACGACCAGCTCGTGGAGATCGAGGCCGTGGCGGCCGTACTCGACGCCTGACCGCCACACCGGCCCCCGGCGGCCCGCACAACCCCGGGCCGCCCTTCCCGCTCGGCCCCCGGTCCGCTCAGCCCTTTGGACCACCCAGCAGCGCGGCCAGGCGATCGCCCCGGATCTCCGCGATCCGGTGCACATCGCGCAGCGCCTCCGCCATGCGGGCGGTCACGAAACGGAGTTGGACCGGGGTGACGTCCAGGTCGTCCAGCATGTCCTCCGCGTGGCCCAGCAGATCGGCGGCCATCCCCAACTGCACGCTCTCGATGTTGTCCGCCATACGGGACACGGGACCGGTCCCGTCCCCGAGCACGAAGGCGGGTTTGCCGTCCGGGCCTGCCCAGGGGAGCAGCCGTGGGATTCCTGGTGTCTGGTCTTGCACGTCATCAGCTCCGTTGTGTGAGGGTGCGATCGAATCTGTCGCTCTGTAGCGATCTGTACACAGAGTGAGACCGGGAGAGCTAGGCTCGCCAGAGGTTTGCTGGTGACAGGCGATTCGTCGCACGGGAGCTGACGTTGAGTAACACCTATGGGGACTGGCTACGGGCACAGCGCGAAGCGGCGGGACTGACGCAGCAGCAGCTGGCCGACATGGCGATCATGACGCGCTCGCACATCTCGCACATCGAGGCGGGCCGCCGAATCCCCTCCCAGGAAGATGCCCGGCGGCTGGACATGGCCCTGAACACGGGGAACGTGTTGAGCAGCTTCCTGCCCGAGCAGAACGCGGCAGTCGCCGACTACTTCGAGGCAGCCAGGCAGCTCGAACAGCAAGCAACAGTGATCCGCGAGTTCGCCCTCTCCTTCGTGCCGGGGATTCTCCAGACCGAGAAGTACGCACGTGCCGTGCTGGGCATGGGGTTCCCTCCACTGGACCAAATCGAGCGTGACAAGGCTGTCGTCGCACGACTCGACCGATCCCAGATCCTCCGCAATCCGACGGCACCAGTGGTCTGGGCCCTTCTGGACGAGGCTGTCCTGCGACGTCCGATCGGGAATCCGCAACTCATGGCCGAA
Organism: Streptomyces nitrosporeus; assembly: GCF_008704555.1. NCBI lineage: Bacteria > Bacillati > Actinomycetota > Actinomycetes > Kitasatosporales > Streptomycetaceae > Streptomyces > Streptomyces nitrosporeus. The sequence goes on along the minus strand of NZ_CP023702.1, from coordinate 5,022,250 downwards.
CAGCTCAATCACATCGTGGAACTGGTAGAGAGCACACGCATCCGAGCACACATCATTCCGTTCTCACTCGGATATCACCCATTGCTTGAGAACATGCTGACTCTCATGTGGTTCGAAGATCAACCGCCGGTCGCATACAGCGAGGGCCTGCACATGGGCAAGTTGCATGACGCCCCGTCCGTGGTTGAGGCACTGCAAGGCCGCTACAATCTCGCCCTGAGCGACGCATTGCCACTGAAGGAATCGCTGGCACTGCTCAAGGCGACAGCGAAGGGCTTCGAAGAGCATGACTGAGCGCATCATTCCCAGCGCCTCTTCACTCAACGGCTGGCGCAAGTCGTCCTTCAGTAACAGTGAGTCCGGCAGCTGCGTAGAGGTCATCGACCACCACCCCACCGCCGTCCCCGTACGCGACTCCAAGGCCCCCCACGGCCCCGCGCTCCTCATCCCCGCCGCGAGCTGGACGTCATTCGTCATCGCCCTCAAGGACGGCCTCCTCACCCCCTGACGGCCCGTACCGCAGCTCCCCCAGCGCCTCCCAGGCCGCGTCCGTCTCGAACACCCGGGTGTGGGCGGGGTCGCCGGGTGTGAACAGCACGTAGTACGCGGTGAGCCAGGAAAGGCCGCCCCACCATTCGAGCCGATGGGCGCGGGCGAGTACGCGGATCCGGCTCGGGCAGGCGATCCATGGGACGACCAGGAGGCCGTCCAGCGCCTTCCCGCCCCCCACGGAGGCGCCCCGCAACGGCTCCATGTCCGCCGTCTCGATCAGCTCCAGCGGCGACGGCTCGCCCTCCGGGCCGCTCGCGATGCGCGTCAGGTCCGGGGCGAGTTCCTCCCGTACGCCCCAGACCTCGGCCAGCATCGCGAGTTCGGCGCGTGCTGTCTCGCCGATGGGCACGCACTGGTCGAACAGCCGGGAGACGAGCAGATGGATCCCCGCCTCCTGCTCGCCGATCTCCCGGCACTCCAGGACCGATTCGGTGTCCGCCGGCGGGAGGAGTCCCGCCAGTCTTCGCCACAGGTCGCCCTCGTCCACCATGCGCGCCGTCACCAGTCCCGGGGGGCTATCAGCTCTTCGTGATCGGCGTCCTCGAAGCCGTACGCGACCGCGACGGACCAGAAGTCCTCGCCTATCTCTTCGCGCGCGGTGGTCTCGATCTCGCTCCCGGCCGCCTCGAACTCGGCTTCCAGGTCGTTGAACTCCTCGGTCGCCGCGTGCGTGAGCGCGTACAGGGCGGCCAGGTCGGCGGGGCGGTCCGCCTCGATGCGTTCGCAGAGCCGGACCAGGATGTCCCGGCCCTTGTCCACGACGTGGTCCGGGAAGTACGCGTCCTCGTACAGCCCGTGCAGAAACGCGTGTTCCCTCATACGCGGGTTCGTGACGGTCACGACCCACCCCCTGTTCCGACTGCTCCGACCGGTGCTCCGTCTGTCCGGTCCGATCCTGCACCACGCCACTGACACCCGGTCCCGGCGCTCGGACACCCGGGTGCCCCGGTGCGCGGGGGCGCGACTTCTCTCATCACACGAACCCCGGGCGCCCCCCGTTCGGGCGCTGTCGGGGCGGCCGGGCGGGGTGCCACTCTGATGCCGATCACCGCAGAACAGGGCGGGCCCGGGTCCTCCGACCGCGCCCGGGTCCGCCCGCCAGAGGAAGGGTCCCGCCTTGAACCGCCTCACCGCACTGGCCGCCACCGCCCTCGCCCTGACCTTCGGACTGGGCTCCGGCCCCGCGACCGCCGCAGAGTCCGCGCCCGCCCCCGCGTACAGCTGCTCCGCCGGTTACTTCTGCATCTACAGCGACTGGAACGGCGGCGGTACCCGCTGTCAGTGGTCCCAGGACCGGAAGGCGAACACCGCCGACGACTGCTCCTTCATCCAGCGCGGCCAGAACGTCCGGTCCGTGTGGAACTCCGCCGGTCACCGTGTGCAGTACTACACCGGCACCAACTACAACTCCCGGGTCGGTTCGACGCCGAACGGCAACGGCGGCAACCTCCAGGGCAACTACCAGATCCGCTCCTTCCAGCCCCAGTAGGGGCCGGAGCGACAGAGCGTGCGGCACGGCTCCGGCGGGGGTGTCCCACGCCGGAGCCGTGCTTCGGGCATGCCCCGGGCGGGGCTCCCGGAACGCTTTTCAGGCCTTCGGCTGGGTGAAACGGATCCGGTTGCCGAAGGGGTCGCGCAGACCGCAGTCCGTGCCGTACGGACGCTCGGTGGGCTCCTCGGTGAACTCCACCCCCTTGTCCAGCAGGGTTTCGTAGGTCTTACGGCAGTCGTCCGTGGTGAAGATGAGCCAGCCGCCCATGGCCCCCTTGGTCACCAGCTCGCGCACCTGCTCGGCTGTCTCCTCGGACATCGCCGGCGCACCGGGCTTCTCCAGAAGGATCTGCCGTTCGGGGTGGCCGGGGACGCTGACGGTCAGCCAGCGCATGAACCCCATGTCGATGTCCGCGACGACCTCCAGCCCCAGCTTTCCGACGTAGAACTCGTGGGCCTGGTCCTGGTCGAGGACGTATATCTGCGACTGCGTGATGGCGTTGAACATGGCGTTCACGCTACCGAGCGGCCGCGGCGAAAACTTATCCAGAAGTGCTCGGTCTCCGGGGCGGCCCCTCCCCCGCGCGTCCCCGCGGCACGGTCAGCCGCCCGGCCGGGTCCAGGCCATCGTGAAGCACGTCGGCACACCGACGGCCACGGCTTCCTTGCGGTAGGTCCGAGGCGGCCGGCCGGTGATGTCGCGGAACGTGCGGCTGAAGGTGCCGGGGCTGGTGTAGCCGACCTCGAAGCCGATGTCCGTGATACTGCGGCTCGTCTCGCGCAGCAGGAACATCGCCCGTTCCACCCGGCGTCGTTGCAGGTAACGGTGAGGGGTCTCCCCGAACGTGCTCCGGAAGGTCCGGATGAAATGTGCCGGTGAGACATGTGCGATACGGGCCAGCGCGGGGATGTCCAGCGGCTGCGCGTAGTCACGGTCCATCGCGTCCCGCGCCCGGAGCATTCGGCGGTTGGTCTCTTCTGCGGCGCGGCTCACAGCCCCATCCCATCATGGGCGTGCCCGGAGCCGGGCCCCCTGTGCGGTGGCGCGGCCCGGCAGGCGGCCCTGCCGGGCCGCGCCGCACCTCGCCTCCGTGTTCCTGGCGTCCTCCAGCTCCCGGCAGGTCAGAAACCCCCGGCCTTCGAGGACCTTCGACATGCCCCGGCTGCTGAGGAAGTCCAGGAAGTTCCCCGCGAGCCCGGTCGCCCCCTGCCGGGTGTAGAGGACTTCCCTGGCCCAGAAGTCGTAGTCGCCGTTGAGGACGTTCTCCCCGGTGGGGGTGTTGCTGTCGATCGGCACGCTCCGCACGTTGGGGAAGAACGGCAGCGCGTCGGCCTCCGCGTACCCGATGGCGCCCGGCGTCCGGTTGACGTAGCGGAGCAGTTCCATCGTGGAGGTCACGGAGCAGACCCCCGTCGAGCCGGTCCCGCAGGGTGCGGTCCTCCTGGGGCTCTTCGCGCCCAGCACCCTCTTCTCGAAGGCGTTGCGGGTGCCCGATCCGTCGGCGCGGACCACCGCCACGGACGGATGGGCGGGGCGCCCGCCGTCCTGGCCGAGGCCGCCCCCGGTGAACACCCGCCGGAGCCGGTCGTGGCTCAGGCCCTCGTCCCAGACCTCTTCGCCCAGGTCGTCCTCCAGGGCCCGGTGGGCGACCACCGCGTAGACGATGACACCGGCGTGGTGGGCGTCGAGGCCCTCTTCCGGTTCCTGGCCGGGCACGGTGTCCACCATCGCGATCCGCGCTCCGGTCGGGTACCGGCGCAGCCGGTCCACCCCTTCGCCGCTGTTGGTCGCCTCCAGCACCACGGTGGCGTCGGGGCACCGCTCCTCGTACCTCTCCTTGACCTGGTGGGCGACGGGTGAGAAGGCGGTGGAGCCGGCGAGGGTGAGCGTGCCCTGGGAGCAGGTGGCGTCCAGCCTGAGGCTCCTGGCGTTGGCGTACATGCCCGCGCCCAGGCTCGTCGCGGCGACGAGTGCCACGGCGACGGCGGTCGCCCAGCGGCGTCTGGCCCGCCCCGCCGTCCGCTTGATGCGGCCGCCCTTCAGCGTCCCGCCCGAAGTGATCTTGAGGGGTTTCGGCGAGTTCCCCGTTCCGTCGTCCTCCAGCAGCACCAGGAGCCGGAAGTACTCGCGCCGGTTGAGGGTGAACAGGGGCAGGACGATCGTGTCGGAGGGGCCTCTCCCGGCGGCCTGCGGGCCGTGGCCGCCTCCGGGGGCGTCGGACACGAGCCTCGGGCGCTGGGCCGGGCGCAGGGCCGCCTCCAGGGGCTCGTTGGCGTCCCGGACCTTGAAGTGGACGACCTTCTTGCCGGTGAAGGTGAAGACGAGAGGCGTCGCGAAGTGTTCCGGTTCGAGGGTCTGCACCCCGGAGTTGCGCACCTCCAGGATGATCAGGCTGCCCTCGCTGATCTGCCGGCCTTCCCAGTGGATCTGCCACATGCCGTGCGGGGGACGGCTGTTGATGTGCTTGTTGATCGGACCGTTGTAGACCTCGCTCCAGCTGATGCGCCGCCATCCCTGGTAGCGGTTCAGCCAGGACGCCGCGAACCCGGAGGAGACGACGGCCGTCAGGGTGGCCGCCCACATCTGCCCGTCGCTCAGCCCGCCGAAGAAATCGGCGATCGTCTCGAACATCTCATGTCCCCCTGGATGAGCGCCGGTTCGGACCGGCCGGCGCCCGAGGGGGCGGCCGGTCCCGAGGGCAACAGATGTTCGGGCAGGCAGGCTTCGGGGACATGAGGGCCGGCTGTGGGGCGCGTGAACACGGCACGAACGCGGCGTCGGCCGCAGAGTGGTCCGGGAGGCCGCCCCGGCCGCTTCCGTACGCGTACGGACCGGAGCTTTCCGTGGCACGCGTCCGCGCCCTCCCCCGGGGAGGGGGCACGTGCGGGTCCCGGGCGCGGGAGTGCTCGGCATCACCCTGGACAGCCGCGATGACCGCCGGGTAACTTCTGAGGTGGCCTGAGCAAGCGCTTAGCCCATTCCGACCGAAGCTGTAGCTGAAGCTGACACAGGAGGCACCCCGTGCGCCGTACGGTTTACAACGAGGACCACGAGGCGTTCCGGGAGACCCTGCGCGCCTTCATCGAGGCCGAGGTCGTCCCCGTCTACGACGAGTGGTTCGCGGCGGGCCAGGCGCCCCGCGACTTCTACTACAAGCTCGCCGAGCTGGGCATCTTCGGCATCGAGGTGCCGGAGGAGTACGGCGGCGCCGGCGAGGAGTCCTTCAAGTACGAGGCCGTCATCTACGAGGAGACCGCCCGCGCGGGTGTGTCCTTCGGCGGTTCCGGCGTACACGTCCTGCTCTGCCTGCCCTACCTCAAGGCGTACGCCACCGAGGAGCAGAAGAAGCGCTGGCTGCCGGACTTCGTCACCGGGAAGACGATGTACGCGATAGCCATGACCGAGCCGGGCACCGGTTCGGACCTGGCGGGCATGAAGACGACCGCCAAGCTCTCCGAGGACGGCACGCACTACGTCCTCAACGGCGCCAAGACCTTCATCACCGGCGGTGTGCACGCCGACCGGGTCATCGTCTGCGCCCGCACCGACGCCCCCAAGGCCGACGACCGCCGCCACGGCATCTCGCTCTTCGTCGTCGACACCAAGTCCGAGGGCTACTCGGTCGGCCGCAAGCTGGACAAGATGGGCCTGAAGGTCTCCGACACCGCCGAACTGGCCTTCGTGGACGTCAAGGTGCCCGTCGGCGACCTGCTCGGCGAGGAGAACAAGGGCTTCTCCTACCTCGGCCAGAACCTCCCGCAGGAACGTCTCGGCATCGCCGTCGGCGCGTACGCGCAGGCCGCCGCCGCCGTGCGGTTCGCCCAGCAGTACACGCAGGACCGCACGGTCTTCGGCAAGACCGTCGCCTCGTTCCAGAACACCAAGTTCGAGCTGGCCGCCTGCAAGGCCGAGGTCGACGCGGCCGAGGCCGTCTGCGACCGTGCGATCGAGGCCCTGGACGCCGGCGAGCTCACCCCCGCCGAGGCCGCCTCCGCGAAGCTGTTCTGCACCGAGGTCGCGCACCGCGTGATCGACCGCTGCCTCCAGCTGCACGGCGGCTACGGCTACATGAACGAGTACCCGATCGCCCGCCTCTACGCGGACAACCGCGTCAACCGCATCTACGGCGGCACCAGCGAGGTCATGAAGTCGATCATCGCCAAGTCCATGGGCCTGTAGAGGGAATACCTTCTCTCCATGAGCGCAGCACTTGAATCCCTGCTCGATCTGCTCGACCTGGAGCAGATCGAGCAGGACATCTTCCGGGGTCTGAGCCGCAGCGCGGTGGTGCCCCGCGTCTTCGGCGGCCAGGTCGCGGCCCAGGCCCTGGTCGCCGCGGGCCGCACCGTGCCCGAGGACCGCCCGGCGCACTCGCTGCACGCGTACTTCCTGCGGCCCGGGGACCCGGGGGCGCCGATCGTCTACAGCGTGGACCGGATCCGCGACGGCCGGTCGTTCACCACCCGCCGGGTCGTCGCCGTCCAGCACGGCAAACCGGTCTTCCACCTCTCGGCCTCCTTCCAGGTCCGCGAGGAGGGGATGGACCACCAGGCCCCCATGCCGGCCTCCGTGGACCCCGAGACCCTGCCGACGTCCGCCGAGATGCTCGCCCGGTACGGGGACCGCTTCGCCGGTCCGGACATGGTGGACCGGCTGTTGGAGGCGCGTGCGGCGGTGGACCTGCGCTATGTGGACGCCCCGCCGTTCGCCACCGCGGGCGAGCCGCGCGAACCGCGCTCCCAGGTGTGGTTCCGTACGCACGGCAAGCTGGCCGACGACCCGCTGCTGCACGTGTGCATGGCGACGTACGTCTCGGACATGACGCTGCTCGACTCGGCGCTGCTGGCCCACGGCCGCGGCGGCTGGTCGGTCGGTGACGTGGTGGGCGCCAGCCTGGACCACGCGATGTGGTTCCACCGCCCCTTCCGGGCGGACGAGTGGCTGCTGTACGACCAGGAGTCGCCCTCGGCGTCCGGCGGCCGCGGTCTCGGCCAGGCCAGGATCTACACGGCGGACGGACAGCTCGCCATCACGGTCATCCAGGAGGGCCTGGTCCGCGTCCCGAGGGACTGAAAGCGACACATCGGACATACTCCCCACCATGAGTGACGAGCGGAACCATGGTGGGGAGCCCGCACGGCCCGGCGGACAGCCCGGCGCCCCGCTCCCCGACGGACCTGACGCCCCGCGCCACGACGAACCTGACGCCCCGCCCCCGCCCGGGCCCGGTGGGCAGACCCGGCCCGGACCCGGCGCACCGGCCCCGGACGGCTCCGGCGCGCCGTCCGGGGGGAGCCCCGGCGGGGAGTCCGCGTTCACGGTGGTCGTCGCGGCGGCGGCCAACCTCGGGATCGCCCTGGCGAAGCTGGTCGCGGGGCTGATCAGCGGTTCCAGCGCGATGCTGTCGGAGGCGGCGCACTCGGTGGCCGACACCGTCACCGAGGTCATGCTGCTCACCGCGCTCCGGCGCGGCGCCCGGCCCGCCGACGAGGAACACCCCCTCGGCCACGGCGCGGAGCGCTACATCTGGGCGATGCTCGCCTCCGTCGCCACCTTCGTCGGCGGCTCGGTCTTCTCCCTCTACGACGGCATCCACACCCTGGTCGCCGGGGAGGAACTCGGCGATCCGCTCGTCTCCTACCTGGTCCTGGCCGTGGCCTTCCTGCTGGAGGGCTTCTCGCTGCGCACCGGCCTGCGGCAGGTGCGCGGCACGGCACGACTGCTCGGCATGCCGGCCCCGCGCTATCTGCGGCGCACCCCGGACACCGCCGTCAAGGCCGTGGTCATGGAGGACTCGGCGGCGCTGATCGGGCTGCTGCTGGCCGCCGGAGGGCTGCTCGGCGGCCAGCTGACCGGTTCCGGGGCGTGGGACGGCGTCGCCTCCGTCCTGATCGGCCTGCTGCTGGCGTACGTGGCCTGGGTGCTGGGCCGGTCCAACGCCCAGCTGCTGATCGGCCGCCCGCTGCCCGCGGAGGTACGGGCGGGGGTCCGCGAGGAGCTGCTCTCCGTCCCGCACATCGTGGACGTGCTGGAGCTGACCACCCTCATCCAGGGACCGCGCGAGATGCTCGTCGCCGCGAAGATCGACTTCCGGGACCTGGCCAGCGCCGAGCAGGTGGAGTGGGCCTGCGAGGAGGCGGAGGCGCAGCTGCGGGAGCGGTATCCCACGATCCGGCGGGTCTATCTGGACCCGACCCCGGGCCGGGTGCAGAGGCGGCGGTCGGCGGAGACGGGAGCGGACTGAACGGGGCGTCTCCCCAAGCGGCTCCATGTGATCGTACGAGCGGTGCCAGGTCGCTGTGCGGGACATGGGCGCGGGGTGGAGTCGGCCCCGGCGGCCAGGGGTAGGACCCGGGCACCCGGTACGCCACGACGCACCCAGGAGACCGCCCATGACCCGGCCGTCCGACCCGCTCGTGCTCGACCCCGCCGCGACCGACGCGGCCGCGGAGAACCGCCTGCTGCTCGCCCGGGGGCCCGCGACCCGGATCGACATCCTCGGTGTGCCCGCCTGGTCGGTGTCGGACCCGGTGCTGCTCAAGGAGCTGCTCACCAGCCCCGACGTCTCCAAGGACGGGCGCAGGCACTGGCCCGGGTTCGACGAGGCGGTGCGGACGTGGCCCCTGGCCCTCTGGATCGCCGCCACCAACATGTTCACCGCGTACGGCGGCGACCACCGCCGGCTCCGGCGCATCATCGCCCCCGCGTTCAGCGCCCGGCGGATGGCCGCGCTGCGGCCGGTCGTCGAGGACATCACGGTCCGGCTCGCCGACGCACTGGAGAGCACACCGGCCGGGACGGACACGGATCTGCGCGAACGGTTCGCCGTCCCCCTGCCCATCGCCGTCATCGGCCGTCTCGTGGGCGTACCCGAACCCCGCTGGGAGGAGTTCCGCGCGCTGGTCGACGGCGTCTTCGACACCACGCTCTCACCCGGCGAGGCCGCCGCGAACACCCAGGCGCTGTACGGCCTGCTGGACGCCCTCATCGCCGTGAAACGCGCGGAGCCCGGTGACGACCTGGCGTCCGCCCTGATCGAGACGCGCGACGAGGACGGCGGGGCGGCCCTGGGCGAGAGGGAACTGCGGGACACCCTGATGCTGATGATCAACGCCGGTTACGAGACCACCGTCAACCTGATCGACCAGGCCGTGACCACCCTGCTGACCCGTCCCGGGCAGCTCGCCCACGTCAGGGCGGGACGGGCCACCTGGTCCGACGTGGTGGAGGAGACGCTGCGCCACGAACCGCCCGTCAAACACCTCCCGATGCGTTTCGCCGTCCGCGACATCCCCCTGCCCGACGGGCGGGTGATCCTGAAGGGAGAGGGCATCCTCGCCTCGTACGCCGCCGCCAACCGCCACCCCGGCTGGCACGGGAACCCGGACGAGTTCGACGTCACCCGCGTCACCAAGGACCATCTGGCCTTCGGCCACGGCATCCACTTCTGCCTCGGCGCGGCACTGGCCCGGCTGGAGGGCGAGACCGCGCTGCGCGTCCTGTTCGAGCGGTTCCCCGGCATGCGGGCGGCCGTCGCCCCGGCGGAACTGCGGCCGCTGCCCTCGCTGATCAGCAACGGGCACCGGACGCTCCCGGTGCGGCTGCGGCCGTGACCGAGCCGCCGGAACCGGTCGCCCGCATGCGGGAACCGGCGCGGCGTTACACCCGGTCCACCCCGCCGTCCGGGTCCGCCGCGCCCTCCGGGTCCGCCGCGTCCCCGGGCGGCAGCAGTCCGGCCGCGTCCAGCAGGTAGTCCGTCATCGGGTCGTAGAACCGCGGGTCGGTGACGTGGTCGTCCAGCGGCACGGTGACCTGGAGGGTGCCCTCGGCCTCCCCGATGAACAGCGCCGGGTCGTTGCAGTCGGCGTAACCGACGGAGTCCAGGCCGCGCTGCCCGGCGCACCCGGCCCAGCCGTGGTCGGCCACCACCAGGTCGGGCAGCGGCCTGCCCTCGCGCTCCAGGCCGTCCAGGATCGCCGCCATCGGCGCCGGGGAGTGGGTGTGCCACAGACTCGCCCCGCGCTCCAGGACGGCCACGTCGGCGAACTGGAAGACCATGCACTCGTCGGCCACCAGGCCCCCGGGGATGGTCACGATCTCGCAGCCGGCCCGTCCGAGCGCCTCGGCCGTCCTGCGGTGCACGTCCAGCAGCCCGCCCGGGTGGCCGGTGGCGAACAGCACCCGCTCCCTGCCCAGGGCCGCCTTCCGCAGCCGGGCGGCCATCCGCTCCAGGGCGTCGACCGTGAGTTCGGGGTCGATGGTGTCCTGGCCCCGCCGGTGCTCCGGATCGTCGTTGACACCGCATCTCTCGGCCATCACGGCCAGGACGTCCTGCTCGTCCCGCCACCGGTCGCCGAGTTCGAGTCCCAGCCAGTAGTGGCGGTCGCCGTTGGCGAGCCTGCGGTAGTGATCGAGATTGTTGTCGCGGGGCGTGGCGACGTCACCCGCGATGCGCGTGCGGACGAGGTGCTCGACGAGGGCGGCGCGGCTGGGTATCGGCATGCACCCATTGTGCCGTCGGAGACACGCCGTGCGCCTGGTCTCCGCAGGACGGATGGTCACGTCCCGGTGCGGCCGGGCGGCGGAGGCCGGGCGCGGCGGGCGTCCGGTGTCAGCCCGTCGGGCCGCCGGCCGCCTCGAAGGCGCCCCGGGCCAGGCGGTGCAGCAGGGCCGCGGTGGCCTCCCGGCCGGGGAGCGCCTCGGGGCGCGCCAGGTGGGGCGTGGAGTTCAGCAGGCCGAACACCGCGTGCACGGTGACCCTCGCCTCGTCCTCCGCGAGGGAGGGGTACAGGGCCCGGACCGCGTCGACCCAGACCTCGACGTACTGGCGCTGGAGCCGCCGTACCCGTTTGCGGTCGGTGTCGCGCAGCCGGTCCAGCTCGCGGTCGTGGAGGGTGATCAGGGGACGGTCGTCGAGGGCGAAGTCGATGTGGCCCGCGATGAGCGCGTCCAGGAGCGCCTCGGGAGAGCCGCCGGGCGAGGCGGCGTCCTCGCTGACCCGCAGCCTGCCGCCGTCGAGGAGGCGCTCACTGATGCCGACGAGCAGCTCGGCGAGCATCGCGTCCTTGCCGGGGAAGTGCCGGTACAGGCCGGGGCCGCTGATACCGACGGCGGCTCCTATCTCGTCGACCCCGACCCCGTGGAAGCCGCGCTCCGCGAAGAGGCGGGCGGCCTCCTTCAGGATCTGCTCCCGGCGGGTCGGCGCCGCGACGCGGGAGATGGCGCGGGCGGCGGAGCGGTCGGAGGCGTGGGTGCTCATGAGGATTCATTCTAGACAGTGGCGTTAGCGCTCGTTAACCTGAGAGAAGCGGGTTAACGCTCATTAACCTCGCTCAGGAACACTGCGCGCACGCTCAACGACTACCGCGGTACGGGCAAGGGGGCTCGACACGATGCAGCAGGCACCGGTCCTGGCGAGCGCGGCCGATCCCGCCTCGGAGGCCTGGCAGGCCAACGAGGCGGCGCATCGGGCGCTCGCCGAGGAGCTGCGGACGCGGCTCGCCACGGCACGGCTCGGCGGGGGTGAGAAGGCCCGGGCCCGGCATGTGGCACGCGGCAAGCTGCTGCCCCGGGAGCGGGTGGACGCCCTGCTCGACGCGGGCTCGCCCTTCCTGGAGCTGGCCCCGCTGGCCGCCGAGGGACTGTACGGCGGAGCCGCTCCGGCGGCCGGGGTGATCGCGGGCATCGGGCGGGTCAGCGGCCGTGAGTGCGTGGTCGTCGCCAACGACGCCACGGTCAAGGGCGGCACCTACTACCCGATGACGGTGAAGAAGCACCTCCGGGCCCAGGAGGTGGCCCTGGAGAACCGCCTCCCCTGCCTGTATCTGGTCGACTCGGGCGGCGCGTTCCTGCCGATGCAGGACGAGGTGTTCCCCGACCGCGAGCACTTCGGGCGGATCTTCTACAACCAGGCCCGGATGTCCGGCGCCGGCATCCCGCAGATCGCCGCCGTCATGGGGTCGTGCACGGCCGGTGGCGCCTACGTGCCCGCGATGAGCGACGAGGCGGTCATCGTCCGCGGCCAGGGGACGATCTTCCTCGGCGGTCCGCCGCTGGTGAAGGCGGCCACGGGGGAGGTCGTCACCGCCGAGGAGCTGGGCGGCGGCGAGGTGCACTCGCGGACGTCGGGGGTCACCGACCACCTCGCCGAGGACGACGCCCACGCGCTGCGGATCGTCCGGAACATCGTGGCGACGCTCCCCGCCCGCGGCCCCCTCCCCTGGTCCGTGGAGGCCGTGGAGGAGCCGAAGGCCGACCCCGCCGGCCTCTACGGCGCGGTGCCGGTCGACTCGCGCACGCCCTACGACGTCCGAGAGGTCATCGCCCGGGTGACCGACGGTTCGCGCTTCCAGGAGTTCAAGGCGGAATACGGCCAGACCCTGGTCACCGGCTTCGCCCGGATCCACGGCCACCCGGTCGGCATCGTCGCCAACAACGGCATCCTGTTCTCCGAATCGGCGCAGAAGGGTGCGCACTTCATCGAGCTGTGCGACCAGCGCGGCATTCCGCTGGTGTTCCTCCAGAACATCTCCGGCTTCATGGTCGGCCGCGACTACGAGGCCGGGGGCATCGCCAAGCACGGCGCCAAGATGGTGACGGCCGTGGCCTGCACCAGGGTCCCGAAGCTCACGGTCGTGGTCGGCGGCTCCTACGGCGCGGGCAACTACTCCATGTGCGGGCGCGCCTATTCGCCGCGCTTCCTGTGGATGTGGCCCAACGCCAAGATCTCCGTCATGGGCGGTGAGCAGGCCGCCTCCGTCCTGGCCACGGTCAAGCGGGACCAGATCGAGGGGCGTGGCGGGGAGTGGCCCGCCGAGGAGGAGGAAGCCTTCAAGGCCCCCGTCCGCGCCCAGTACGAAGAGCAGGGCAGCGCCTACTACGCCACCGCGCGGCTCTGGGACGACGGCGTGATCGACCCGGCGGAGACCCGCCAGGTGCTGGGCCTCGCCCTGACGGCCTGTGCCAACGCCCCGCTGGGAGACCCCCAGTTCGGCGTCTTCCGGATGTGAGGTGAGGACCCGCATGTTCAGCACTGTTCTGGTCGCCAACCGTGGCGAGATCGCGGTCCGGGTCATCCGGACCCTGCGGGAGCTCGGCATCCGGTCGGTCGCCGTCTTCAGCGACGCGGACGCCGACGCCCGCCATGTGCGCGAGGCGGACACGGCCGTCCGTATCGGCCCGGCGGCCGCGGCCGGGAGCTACCTCTCGGTGGAGCGGCTCCTGGACGCCGCCCGCCGTACGGGCGCCGAGGCCGTCCATCCGGGATACGGCTTCCTCGCCGAGAACGCCCACTTCGCCCGCGCCTGCGAGGAGGCGGGGCTGGTCTTCATCGGCCCGCCCGCCTCGGCCATCTCCCTGATGGGCGACAAGATCCGCGCCAAGGAGACGGTCGCGGCGGCCGGGGTGCCGGTGGTCCCCGGATCGTCGGGCAGCGGGCTGACCGACGCCCAGCTGGCCGGGGCCGCCCGGGAGATCGGCGTACCGGTCCTGCTCAAGCCGTCCGCGGGCGGCGGCGGCAAGGGCATGCGGCTGGTGCGCGACGAAGCGCTGCTCGGCGACGAGATCGCGGCGGCCCGGCGTGAGGCGCGCGCGTCCTTCGGTGACGACACCCTGCTGGTCGAGCGGTGGATCGACCGGCCGCGCCACATCGAGATCCAGGTGCTCGCCGACGCCCACGGGAACGTCGTCCACCTCGGCGAGCGGGAGTGCTCGCTCCAGCGCCGCCACCAGAAGATCATCGAGGAGGCCCCCTCGGTGCTGCTCGACGAGCGGACCAGGGCGGCGATGGGCGAGGCCGCCGTCCAGGCGGCCCGTTCCTGCGGTTACGTCGGCGCGGGCACCGTCGAGTTCATCGTCCCGGGCAGCGACCCGTCCTCGTACTACTTCATGGAGATGAACACCCGCCTCCAGGTGGAACACCCGGTCACCGAGCTGGTCACCGGCCTGGACCTGGTGGAGTGGCAGCTGCGGGTCGCCTCCGGCGAGCCGCTGTCCCACACCCAGGCGGACATCACGCTCACCGGGCACGCCGTGGAGGCCCGGGTCTGCGCCGAGGACCCGGCGCGCGGCTTCCTGCCGTCGGGCGGCACCGTGCTCGCCCTGCACGAGCCGCAGGGCGGCGGGGTGCGGACGGACTCCGGGCTGAGCGAGGGCGTGCCCGTGGGCAGCGCCTACGACCCGATGCTGTCGAAGGTCATCGCCTACGGCCCCGACCGGGCGACGGCGCTGCGCCGGCTGCGAGCGGCGCTCGCGGACACGGTGGTGCTGGGCGTCCCGACCAACGCCGGGTTCCTGCGCCGGCTGCTGGCCCACCCGGCGGTCGTGGCGGGCGACCTGGACACGGGCCTGGTGGAGCGCGAGGCGGACGGCCTGGTGCCGGACGGTGTGCCGGAAGAGGTGTACGCGGCGGCGGCGCTGCTGCGGCAGCCGTCCCCGGTGGCCGCACCCGGGCCGGACGCGGCCACCGGGGGTGCTCCCGGCTGGGTGGACCCGTTCTCGGTGCCGAGCGGCTGGCGGCTCGGAGGCACTCCCGCCCGGACCTTCCACCACTTCCGGGTGCCGGGGCACGATCCGGTGCGGATCGGCGTCCGGGCCGGCGCGGACGGTGCGGCCGAGCTGGACTTCGGGTATCCGGGGGAGCGGGAGGACCCGGCGGACGCGTGCGGCCCGGTGCCTTCGCTCCCCGCACCCGGGGCCGCCCGCCTGGTCGGGGCGCCGGGGCGCCGTGTCACGGTCGAACTCGACGCCGTCACCCACACCTTCAGCCTGGCCCGCTCCCCCGAGGGCGTCTGGATCGGCCGGGACGGCGACGCCTGGCACGTGCAGGACCACGACCCGGTGGAGGCCTCGCTGAGCGGGGCGGCCCACGCGGGTGCCGACACGCTCGCCGCGCCCATGCCCGGGACGGTCACCGTGGTGAAGGTGGCCGTCGGGGACGAGGTGGCGGCGGGGCAGAGCCTGCTGGTGGTCGAGGCGATGAAGATGGAGCACGTCATCTCCGCCCCGCACGCCGGGACCGTCACCGAGCTGGACGTCACCGCCGGCACCACGGTTGCCATGGACCAGGTCCTGGCCGTGGTCACCCCGGCGCCCACCGGCACCGGCCCGGACCCCGCCGCCGGCCCCAACACCGTCAACGCCACCGTCGCGGAGGAAGCATGACCGGCACGCCCGGCACCGCCCTGCCCATGACCGTGCCCGCGTCCGGGCTGCCCGCCCGGGTCCGTATCCATGAGGTCGGGGCCCGCGACGGCCTGCAGAACGAGTCCACCGTCGTCCCGACCGAGGTGAAGGCGCAGTTCATCCGCAGGCTCGCCGAAGCGGGGCTGGGCACGATCGAGGCGACCAGTTTCGTGCACCCGAAGTGGGTGCCCCAACTCGCGGACGCGGAGCGGCTGTTCCCCCTGCTCGGTGACATCGCGGACATCGGGGACGTCGAGCTCCCCGTCCTGGTGCCCAACGAGCGCGGCCTGGACCGGGCGCTGGCGCTGGGTGTCCGCCGTATCGCGGTGTTCGGCTCGGCGACGGAGACGTTCGCGGCCCGCAACCTCAACCGCACCGTGGACGAGTCGCTGGCCATGTTCGAACCGGTCGTCGCCCGTGCCAGGGCGGACGGGGTCGCGGTGCGCGGCTACCTGTCGATGTGCTTCGGCGACCCGTGGGAGGGCGCCGTGCCGCTCGGCCAGGTGGTCCGGGTCGCGAAGGCCCTGATGGACCTCGGCTGCGACGAGCTGTCCCTCGGGGACACGATCGGTGTGGCCACCCCCGGCCAGGTGGCGGCCCTGCTCGCCGCGCTGGCCGAGGCGGGTGTGCCCACCGCCGCGGTCGGGGTCCACTTCCACGACACGTACGGCCAGGCGCTCTCCAACACCCTGGCCGCGCTCCAGCAGGGGGTGACGACGGTGGACGCCTCGGCGGGCGGCCTCGGCGGCTGCCCGTACGCCAGGAGCGCCACCGGGAACCTCGCCACCGAGGACCTTGTGTGGATGCTCGACGGCCTCGGCATCGAGACCGGGGTCGATCTCGGCGCACTCACCGCCACGAGCGTGTGGATGGCCGAACAACTGGGCCGGCCGAGCCCGTCCCGTACCGTCCGCGCCCTCTCTCACAAGGAGTGATCCCTCCCATGTCCCTGGACCACCGGCTGACCGCCGAGCACGAGGAACTGCGCCGTACCGTCGAGGAGTTCGCCCACGAGGTGATCGCCCCGAAGATCGGTGACTTCTACGAGCGCCACGAGTTCCCGTACGAGATCGTGGCCGAGATGGGGCGGATGGGCCTGTTCGGGCTGCCCTTCCCGGAGGAGTACGGCGGGATGGGCGGCGACTACCTCGCCCTGGGCATCGCCCTGGAGGAGCTGGCCCGGGTCGACTCGTCCGTGGCGATCACCCTGGAGGCAGGTGTCTCGCTGGGCGCCATGCCGGTCCACCTCTTCGGCACGGAGGAGCAGAAGCGGCGGTGGCTGCCGAGGCTCTGCTCGGGTGAGGCGCTCGGCGCTTTCGGGCTGACCGAACCGGACGGCGGTTCCGACGCGGGCGGCACGCGCACCACCGCGGTACTGGACGAGGCGACGGACGAGTGGGTGATCAACGGCTCCAAGTGCTTCATCACCAACTCGGGCACGGACATCACCGAGCTGGTCACGGTCACCGCCGTGACCGGCCGCAAGGAGAACGGCGCCCCGCTCATCTCCTCGATCATCGTCCCCTCCGGCACCCCCGGCTTCACCGTCGCCGCCCCGTACTCCAAGGTCGGCTGGAACGCCTCGGACACCCGCGAGCTGTCCTTCTCGGACGTCCGCGTCCCCGCGGCCAACCTGCTCGGCCAGGAGGGCCGGGGGTACGCGCAGTTCCTGCGGATCCTGGACGAGGGCCGGGTGGCGATCTCCGCACTGGCCACCGGGCTCGCCCAGGGCTGTGTGGACGAGTCCGTGAAGTACGCGAAGGAACGTCACGCTTTCGGGAAGCCGATCGGCGCCAACCAGGCGATCCAGTTCAAGATCGCCGACATGGAGATGCGGGCGCACATGGCCCGGGTCGGCTGGCGGGACGCCGCGTCCCGTCTGGTGGCGGGCGAGCCGTTCAAGAAGGAGGCCGCGATCGCCAAGCTGTACTCCTCGACGGTGGCCGTGGACAACGCGCGTGAGGCGACCCAGATCCACGGCGGGTACGGCTTCATGAACGAGTACCCGGTGGCCCGGATGTGGCGCGACTCCAAGATCCTCGAAATCGGTGAGGGCACCAGCGAGGTCCAGCGGATGCTGATCGCCCGCGAGCTGGGGATGAACGCCTGACCGAGGACCGGCGGCTGAGGGCCGGGGGCCGGAGGGCCGGTGAACAGTGAGCGGTGAACAGTGAGCGGTGACCGCACGGCAGTCCGGCCGCACGGCGGCACAGCCACACAGCCGCTCAACCGCTCAACCGCTCAACCGCTCGGTCTCACCCGGAAAGGGCCGCCCTCGGTAACGAAAGGGCGGCCCTTTCCAGCCACGCGAGACCGGAATGTGAGGTTAGGCTAACCTTTCCTTCGAATCGTTGGCGGCCCGCCATGACCCGCAGGAAAGCAGACTGACATGCCCCACGTCCGGATACCCTCCCTCTCCCGTCGCGGTCTGCTGGCCGCGGGCGGGGCCGTCGGTCTCGGCGCCGTGCTCGCCGCCTGCGGTGACGGCGGCGGCGACTCCTCCACGGAGTCCGGTTCGGGTACGGCGAAGTCGGGCCCGTGGAGCTTCGAGGACGACCGCGGCCGGACCGCCGAGGCCGACTCGGTCCCGAAGAACATCGTGGCGTTCATCGGCGTCGCCGCCGCGCTCCACGACTACGGCGTCGAGGTGAAGGGCGTCTTCGGACCGACGAAGACCGCCGACGGCAAGCCGGACGTGCAGGCCGGCGACCTCGACATCGACAAGGTCGAGGTGCTGGGCAACGTCTGGGGCGAGTTCAACGTCGAGAAGTACACCTCGCTCGCCCCGGAGCTGCTCGTCACCGCCATGTGGGAGAAGGACGCCCTGTGGTACGTGCCGGACCAGTCCAAGGACAAGATCCTCCAGCTGGCCCCCAGTGTGGCCCTGTGGGCGGCCGAGACCACCGTGCCCAAGGCGATCCAGCGCCACGAGGACCTCGCGGCCTCCCTGGGCGCGGACGTCGAGGCCAAGAAGGTCACGGACGCCAAGGCCCGCTTCGAGAAGGCCGCCGCCCGGCTGCGCGCCGCCGCGAAGTCCCAGCCGAACATCAAGGTCATGGTCGGCTCCGCCAGCCAGGACCTCTTCTACGTCTCGCTCGCCAAGATGTCGGCCGACACCCTCTACTTCCAGGAGCTCGGCGTGCGGTTCGTCGAGCCGAAGGTCAACGAGGCCGGTTTCTTCGAGGAGCTGAGCTGGGAGAACGTCGACAAGTACGACGCGGACATCATCATGATGGACAACCGTTCCTCGGCCCTCCAGCCCGACGCCCTGACCTCCAAGCCGACCTGGGCCCAGCTGCCCGCGGTCAAGGCCGGCCAGGTCGTCCCGCGTACGACGGAGCCCATCTACTCCTACGACAAGTGCGCCCCGATCCTGGAAGACCTTGCCGAGGCCATCGAGAAGGCGAAGAAGGTCAGCTGAGCGCCCGGTCTCTCCTGC
Source organism: Streptomyces nitrosporeus (assembly GCF_008704555.1). Classification (NCBI taxonomy): domain Bacteria; kingdom Bacillati; phylum Actinomycetota; class Actinomycetes; order Kitasatosporales; family Streptomycetaceae; genus Streptomyces; species Streptomyces nitrosporeus. The sequence goes on along the minus strand of NZ_CP023702.1, from coordinate 5,003,585 downwards.
GGCGGCCCCGTCCCCGAGTCACGCTCCGTGCGACTCGGGGGCGGGGCCGCCGCCGTACCGGGACCCTCCCCGCACCGCACCCCTCCCCGCACCGGGGCTCTCCCGTCCCCGGCGCCCCGGACGGCCCCGGTGCATCGCGCCACGGAAGGCGGTGGAACCGGCCGGGGCGGCCGGGAGACACCAGCCGTACGTGGTTCAACCAAACCGTTCAGTCGGTTACGTACGACCGGTCGGCCGTGTCGGGTGCCGGGCCCGGCCGACGACCGCCGCAGCCCGGCCCGCGACCCACCGCCGCCCGGCCTGGGCGGCCCGCCCCGCCCGGCATCGGCGACCCGCCCCGCCCGTACCGGAGGGGCTGGCAGAATCCGCCGTATGGCGGACATCATCACGCGTGACGGAACGTGGAGCTTCGACGGGGACACCCTTCGCGTCGTCCCCGGAAGCAAGGTGCACCCGGTGCGGCAGCAGCTCGGCGAGATCGCCGTCCCGCTGCGCGCGGTGGCCGGGGCCTCCTTCGAGCCGGACCGCAAGGGCGGCCGCCTCCGGCTGCGGCTGCGGGCGGGCGCGTGCCCGGTGCTGCGGGCCGCGGACGGGCGGCTGAAGGACGCGTCCGATCCGTATCAGCTGCTGGTCGAGAAGGACCGCACCGGTGTGGCCGAGTACCTCGTCGACGAGATCCGGAACGCCCTGCTGATCGAGCAGGTCCCCGACGGGCCGGTGGAGGGCTATCTGCTGCCGGGCCCGTCGGTGCCGGTCTCCGGGGGCGGCGGGGACGGCACCGCCTCCTTCGACGGGGAAACGATCCGCCTCGTGTGGAACTGGAAGGCGGAGGATTCCAAGACCGCGGGCGGCGCCGTCTCGTTCCCCGTCACCGAGGTGTCCGGGGTCCGCTGGGTGCCCTCCATCGGGCTGGAGAACGGCTCCCTGCGCTTCGACCGGTTCGGCACGGTCTCCTCCGCCCCGCCGAAGTTCGACCCGTACTCCCTGGATCTGTGGGGGCTCTCCAAGCGGGAGTGGACCGCGGTGCTGGTCGCCGCCGCCGTCCTCGTACGGATGCCCGAGCAGCCCACCGCCCCCACCGCCCCCACCGCCCCCGCCGCCCCCGCCGCCCTCGGCGCCGCGCCGGAGCCGGCCCCCGCCGCGGCCTCTCCCGCGCCCGCCGCCGCTTCGGCCGCCGACGACCACGACGCACTGCTGCGCAGACTCAGGGAGCTCGGCGAGCTGCGCGAGGCGGGCATCCTCACCGACGAGGAGTTCACCACCGCCAAGCAGGCCGTACTGAAACGCCTCTGAGCATGATCACGATGAAATACGGGCGACTCCTGCCCGATATCGGGCAGATTTCTTGCGAAAGTCGTCCGCTCCGAGCAATATCGACGGGTGCTCGAACGCCGCCCGTCCTATGACGACCTGATCGATCACCTCGTACGCTCCACCTCGCTCCAGCGCGGGGAAGCCTCCAGGGTGGTCCTCGACGTGCTGGCGTACTTCAACGAGACGACGGAGGCCTTCGTCCGGCGCCGCCACCGCGAACTGCAGTCCGGCGGCCTGGTGAACACGGAGATCTTCGAGCGGATCGCGGCCGAGCTGCCGCACCGCGCGGTGGCGCCGCAGGAGCTCTCGCTCCGCCAGCTGCGCCGCATCGTCTACGGCTGAACGGCCTGTGCGGGCCGGAGCGCGGGAGAAGAAGTGACATCGTCGAAGGGGCAGAGACTCTATGTGCGGGATCGTCGGATACATCGGCAGGCGTGATGTGGCTCCGCTGCTGCTGGAGGGCCTGCAGCGGCTGGAGTACCGCGGTTACGACTCGGCGGGCATCGTCATCACCGGCAAGGCCGCGGCGGGCAGGCCGGGCACCCTCAAGACGGTCAAGGCCAAGGGCCGGGTCCGCGACCTGGAGGCCCGGGTGCCCAAGCGGTTCGCCGGCACCACCGGCATCGCCCACACCCGCTGGGCCACACACGGCGCCCCGAGCGACGAGAACGCCCACCCGCACCTGGACACGGAGAACAAGGTCGCCGTCGTCCACAACGGCATCATCGACAACGCCTCCGAGCTCCGCGCGAAGCTGGTCGCGGACGGCGTCGTCTTCCTCTCCGAGACCGACACCGAGGTGCTCGTCCACCTGATCGCCCGGGCGCAGTCCGCGACCCTGGAGGAGAAGGTCCGCGAGGCGCTGAAGGTCGTCGAGGGCACGTACGGCATCGCCGTGCTGCACGCCGACTTCAACGACCGCATCGTCGTCGCCCGCAACGGCTCCCCGGTGGTCCTGGGCATCGGCGAGAAGGAGATGTTCGTCGCCTCCGACGTGGCGGCGCTGGTCGCGCACACCCGCCAGATCGTCACCCTGGACGACGGCGAGATGGCCACCCTCAAGGCCGACGACTTCCGTACGTACACCACCGAGGGCTCGACCACGACGGCCACGCCGACCACGGTGGAGTGGGAGGCCGAGTCGTACGACATGGGCGGCCACGACACGTACATGCACAAGGAGATCTCCGAGCAGGCCGACGCCGTGGACCGGGTGCTGCGCGGCCGGATCGACGACCGGTTCTCCACCGTCCACCTGGGCGGCCTCAACCTGGACGCCCGCGAGGCCCGCGGGGTCCGCCGGATCAAGATCCTCGGCTGCGGCACCTCCTACCACGCGGGGCTGATCGGCGCCGGCCTCATCGAGGAGCTGGCCCGCATCCCCGCGGACGCCGAGCCCGCCTCCGAGTTCCGCTACCGCAACCCCGTCGTGGACCCGGACACGCTGTACGTCGCCGTCTCGCAGTCCGGCGAGACCTACGACGTGCTGGCCGCCGTGCAGGAGCTCAAGCGCAAGGGCGCCCGCGTCCTGGGCGTCGTGAACGTCGTCGGCTCGGCGATCGCCCGCGAGGCGGACGGCGGGATGTACGTCCACGCCGGGCCCGAGGTCTGCGTCGTCTCCACCAAGTGCTTCACCAACACCGTCGTCGCCTTCGCGCTGCTCGCCCTGCACCTGGGCCGCATCCGCGACCTGTCGGTCGCCGACGGCAAGCGGATCATCGAGGGGCTGCGCAAGCTGCCCGAGCAGATCGGCCGGATCCTGGAGTCCGAGGACGAGATCAAGAAGCTGGCCGAGGAGTACGCGGGCGCCCAGTCGATGATGTTCATCGGCCGGGTCCGGGGTTACCCCGTCGCGCTGGAGGCCTCGCTGAAGCTCAAGGAGATCTCGTACATCCACGCCGAGGCCTACCCCGCCTCGGAGCTGAAGCACGGCCCGCTGGCCCTGATCGAGCCCGCCCTGCCGACGGTCGCGATCGTCCCCGACGACGACCTGCTGGAGAAGAACCGCGCGGCGCTGGAGGAGATCAAGGCACGCAGCGGCCGGATCCTCGCCGTGGCCCACCGCGAGCAGGAGAAGGCCGACCACACCATCGTCGTACCGAAGAACGAGAACGAGCTGGACCCGATCCTGATGGGCATCCCGCTCCAGCTGCTCGCCTACCACACGGCGCTGGCCATGGGCCGGGACATCGACAAGCCGCGCAACCTGGCGAAGTCGGTCACCGTCGAGTAGCCCACGGCCCCGCACACGAAGAGAGGGGCGGCCCCCGCGTCCACGGTCACCGCGCCACGGGCACCGCGGACGCGGGGGCCGCCCCTCCAAGCTCCCATAAGGCCCGTGAGGCCCTCAGGCCGGGAAGGCGTGATGGCCCGTCCAGGGGCACCAGCAGGGCTTCCAGGCCGTGTTGACGGGCCGTCAGGGGATGACGATGACCGGGCGCTGGGCGCGCCGGGCGAGGCGTCCGGCCACCGATCCGAAGATGCGCCCCACGATGCCGTGTGTGGAGCCGACGACGATCGCGTCCGCCGAGTACTCCCGGCCGACCTCCTCCAGCTCGTGGCAGATGTCCCCGCCGCGCTCGACGAGCACCCACGGCACCTCGGAGAGGTAGTCCGCGCAGGCCAGCTCCAGCCCGAGCACCTCGGTGCGGTGGTCGGGCACGTCCACGAAGACGGGCGGCTCGCAGCCCGCCCAGACGGTGGTGGGCAACCGGTTGGCGACATGGACGATGATCAGCCCGGAACTCAGCCTGCTGGCCATTCCGATGGCGTAGGCGAGAGCTCGTTCACTGGAGGTGGAGCCGTCGAAGCCGACCACGACTCCGTGCCGGAAGGCCGGATCGCAGGACGGGCGCGACTCTTTGACCGGCTGGGGCTCCGACCAGGGGTCGGCTACCTGCTTGCGGTCTGCGGGTTCAGGGATTTCGTGACCGGCCATCGATGTCTCGGCGAAGAGAGTCCTCGTGAGGAGGGAGCGGTTCGGAGGTGTCGCTGTGCGGTGAAGCTGTGTCCGGGAATCGTCTTCCCCACCCCTTACCCCCAAGGGTACGGCGCCACTCCTTCACTGCCCATCCCTCGCGAAGCGCATGCGGCATTGCAGGGAGCATGCCGGAGAGAGCCCCGTATGGCAATGCCGGTTGTGCCGTACATCCGGCTCGGGTCCGGCCGCCCGGCCGCGGACCCTCTCCCCCACCGCGTGAAGAACCGTTCCGTCCGGGCCCGCCGGCCCCTCCGGCGGTTTCGGGGACCGTGGCGGCCGGGCCGACCGGATCACGTCGCCGGGACGGCCCCGCGGACGGACAACCCGACCGGACGATCATCCCGGAAACCCGTCCGGAGACCGGTTCCCGCCGCCGGCCCGGAGCCGAACCGGGGCCCGGACCGGGATCATGGCACCGTTCTCACGGCTGAATGCCTTTCGCGGGGGAACACGGGGGCTGTCACAACGCGCCATCGTCCGACTCCGCTTCGTCCACGCCGCGCAGACATACCGGGCCCAGGGGAACGCAGGGGCGCACTGAAGCTCTCACCCCCCAAGGTCGTGCGCCGGTCACATGGCCGGAATCCGCGCACGCAACCGCTCGTTTTCAGCCAACTTCACCGACCCTTCTGATTCCTGGCGTCATGGCCGACCAACCCACGTGCGGGCAGGCAGGAATAGACCGCGCGGTACGCTTTGAACCGATGGAGACACGCCATGATCATCTAGCGCTCTTCCCTGGGGGCCGCGCGGGTGGAACGCTTCGTGATCGAATGCTTCGCGCCAAGTGGCCTTGTCGACATAGCGGCCGTGGGGGAAGGTGTCACGCCGGCACCGCGGAACGCAGTAGATTTCGATCTTGGGTACCGAGGACTGGGGACGCGTGCGAGACCGAGGGGAAACGTGCAGGTGCGACAGGCCCGTAGGGATCAGGGAGACGCGAACACCGAGGGGGGCTTAGCGTCATGAGCCAGGACTCCGCCACCGTGATGGAGGCTGCACGGAAACTGACCGGCCGGCGACGCCGGGAGGTGGTAGCCGTGCTGCTGTTCAGCGGTGGCCCTATCTTCGAGAGCTCCATCCCGCTCTCCGTTTTCGGAATCGACCGCCAGGACGCGGGAGTTCCGCGCTACCGGCTGCTGGTCTGCGGCGGGGAGGACGGACCGCTGCGCACCACCGGCGGCCTCGAACTGACCACGCCGTACGGCCTGGAGGCGATCAGCAGGGCCGGCACCGTGGTGGTGCCCGCCTGGCGGTCCATCACCTCGCCGCCGCCGGCCGAGGCGCTGGACGCCCTGCGCCGCGCCCACGAGGAGGGCGCGCGGATCGTCGGCCTCTGCACGGGCGCCTTCGTACTGGCGGCCGCCGGCCTGCTGGACGGGCGTCCGGCGACCACGCACTGGATGTACGCGCCGACGCTCGCCAAGCGCTATCCGTCGATCCGCGTGAGCTGTTCGTCGACGACGGCGACGTGCTCACCTCGGCCGGGACGGCGGCCGGAATCGACCTGTGCCTCCATATAGTCCGTACCGACCATGGCACGGAAGCGGCCGGGGCCCTGGCCCGCAGGCTGGTCGTGCCGCCGCGCCGCAGCGGTGGTCAGGAGCGCTACCTGGACAGGTCTTTACCGGAGGAGATCGGCTCCGACCCGCTCGCCGAGGTCGTGGCCTGGGCGCTGGAGCACCTCCACGAGCAGTTCGACGTGGAGACTCTGGCCGCGCGTGCCTACATGAGCAGGCGGACCTTCGACCGGAGGTTCCGTTCGCTGACGGGCAGCGCGCCGTTGCAGTGGCTGATCACCCAGCGGGTGCTCCAGGCACAGCGGCTGCTGGAGACCTCCGACTACTCGGTCGACGAGGTGGCCGGCCGCTGCGGGTTCCGCTCGCCGGTCGCGCTGCGCGGGCACTTCCGCCGCCAGCTGGGCTCCTCCCCCGCCGCGTACCGGGCGGTCTACCGGGCCCGGCGCCCGCAGGGCGGGATGCCGGAGGGCGTCACCGCGGTGCTGGAGTCCACGGCGGTCCCCGTACAGGGCACCGCCACGGGCCGCAGGGCGCCGATGGCGGCCGCCTCCCAGGGACTGGCGGGGATCACGGCCTCCGCACCGTCCGGGGGTCCGGGGCAGGCCCCGAAGCCCGTCTCCGAGCCGTACGGTGCCGGTCGCCCGGCTCTGCCGGGACAGCGGAGCGCCCCGTAGGGTGGGGCGTATGAACGACCGCATGGTGTGGATCGACTGCGAGATGACCGGGCTCTCGCTGACGGACGACGCACTCATCGAGGTGGCCGCACTGGTCACCGACTCGGAACTGAACGTGCTCGGTGACGGGGTGGACATCGTGATCCGCCCGCCGGACGCGTCCCTGGAGACCATGCCCGAGGTGGTGCGGCAGATGCACACCGCCTCGGGCCTCCTCGACGAGCTCGCCGGGGGCACGACCCTGGCGGACGCCGAGGAGCAGGTCCTGGCGTATGTGCGCGAGCACGTGAAGGAGCCGGGCAAGGCCCCGCTGTGCGGGAACTCGGTCGGCACCGACCGCGGCTTCCTGTCGCGGGACATGCCGTCGCTGGAGGGGTACCTCCACTACCGGATCGTCGATGTGTCCTCGGTCAAGGAGCTGGCGCGCCGCTGGTACCCGAGGGCGTACTTCAACAGTCCGGACAAGAACGGCAACCACCGGGCCCTCGCGGACATCCGTGACTCCATCACGGAGCTGCGGTACTACCGGGAGGCGGTCTTCGTCCCGCAGCCCGGCCCGGACTCGGCCCGCGCCAAGGAGATCGCGGCACGCGTGTCGCGGCCTTCCGGGAAGTAGCACGTCCTGCCTGGTCACGGCCCTTTCCGGCGCCGTGGCCGGGCCCTGGGGAAACAGGTGCGCGAGCACCCTCCCAGACCCTGTACACTTTTTCTCGGCCGGTCGGAAACGACCGGACGACATGGTGGGTATAGCTCAGCTGGTAGAGCACCTGGTTGTGGTCCAGGATGTCGCGGGTTCAAGTCCCGTTACTCACCCTCTCTGGGGAAGCCCCTGATCTGCGGAAACGCTGATCAGGGGCTTCTTCGTCGTCCTCGTGGCGGAGCGGCAGGGCCGCGAGGGTGTCCCGGTCCGGCACCTGTGCGCCGGCCCGGCGCAGATGCCCTCCGCCTGTCGGGGTCCAGGGCGCGTACCGAAAGTGTCCGTGGGAAGCCCGGTCCTTCTCGTGCCGGGGCCGGACCGGCGGCTCCCGCCCCGTGGACCGTGATCATTCACAGCCCAAGATCTGCTTTCGGTGCGCGGCCTGAGGGCCATAGCCCTGATGGAGGGTGTGTGCGCCCCTCCTTCTGGAGTGCGCCCCGTGTGAAGTGGCCCTGTACGTACCGACGTCAGCGCTCCAGCCGCGAGAGGCCCGCGTACTCCGCAGGCGGGGGCCGTAGCGGCGTCCACAGGAGCGCGCAGGGCGCGCCCGTGGGCCGTGCGGCCTCGCGGGGGCGGCCCACGAACCGGCGCCGGCGGCTCCCCGGCCGGGGCGGGCCCCTTCGGGCCACCTCAGGACACCTGAAGCGCCTGCTGGGAGCCCACGGCACAGCATTCAGCGGTGCCGGGTGCCCTGTCCGGCCGGCGGCCGAACGCCCGGGACGGCGGTCCGCTCCGGCTTCACACGTGTGCGTGTGGGACCGCATGGGGCGCGTACGCCCGGGAGGAGAGTGCGAGCCCCCCGGCTGAGCTATGTACGTGCCTGACGAAGAGGCGCAGTCTCGCTGGTGTCAGCTCCCGGCAGGGGGCTCTCCACCATCCAGGGATCCGTCGGCACGGCCGTGTCCGCAGGGCGGCACGGCGGCCGGCTCGGGGTCGGTCGCACCAAAGGCCACCGGTCCGTCCGGCCCGTGAAGGACAGATCCATGGCGGCCGCCACCGGTCCACCGCTCCTCGCGCACCGCGCCACCCGGCTCCGGCTGTACGGGAAGTACGGATACGAGGCGTCCGCCACCCCACCGAGACCTGCGAGGCCCCGCCCCGTGAGATGCCCGCGTCCGCTCCGGCATCAGCGACCCGGGAGGCGGCCGCCTCCGGTCCGCAACCCATGAGAGAGGTTCTCCATGCTCACCAGACGAGGCGGAGTCACGGCCGCAGCGGCGGCCTTGGCCGCCACGGCGCTTCTCACCGGACAGGCGTTCGCCACGACCAGCGCACAGGCCAACGGCACCTTCTACTACACCGACCTCCTCGGCGGCAGCCAGCAGGCCGTCAACCCGACCCTCGACACCTGCCAGCTCGTGTCCATCCTGGGCACGAGCGTCAGCAACCAGACCGACGCCACAGCCATCCTCTACACCGACACCAGCTGCGCCCTCCTCGCCAATCCGGTCTCCCCCGGCAGCACCCTCACCTTCGTCTTCAAGTCCTACCGCATGGTGGCGGTCCACGACGGATGAGGGGAGACGGCGAAACGCTCGGGGGGCGGCTCCTGACCGTGTCGCCGAATCGTCCGGACCGCGTACCGGAAGCGGAAGGGGCAGGAAGCCCTGGGGCGAGGGGGCGGAGTACCCGTCCCCTCGCCCCCCGCCGGCACGGGCGGGCTGACGGCCCCCGCTCCCGCGGGGCCGGTGCCGGCCCGCCTCGTCGGTGCTCCCCCGCTCTCCGGCAGGCCGTCAGCAGCCGACCGGTGAGGAGCCGACGACCACGTCGTCGAACCACAGGGTGTCGTCGCCGGTTCCGTAGCTCTCCCAGCCCAGCCGCAGGGCGGTGGGCCTGGGCGGGGTGGTCCTGGAGAGCCACTGCTGGTCGATGTCCTGCGTCGGTACGCCGTCGGCGTGCAGCCCCGGTACCTGCTCGTCGTTCAGCCAGGTGTCGAGTCCGGGTGCCGAGGTGTCGACCGCGAACCGCAGGCACTGCCAGCTGTCCGTCGGCAGCGGCCTGCTCAGTCCCACCCCGGTCGGGCTCTGTGCCGGGAGCGTGGCGTCGTCGCTCTCCCGGTTCCACTGCAGGGCGCCGTTCTGTCCGCCGATCCGCAGCGCCTTGCCGCCCTGGGAACTGTCCGGCATCGACACGAAGGTGACGTGCGCGGCCGGGAGCGCGGTGGTGTGCCGGACCCACATACGGACGTGCAGCACCGGGCCGACCGTCGACAGGTCCGCGGTGGTGGCCACGAAGGCGTGGTTGCAGTAACCGGCCCGTCCGTCCAGCCGCAGCGACCGTGTACCGCTGTGCGCGATCTGCGTGTCGACGGCGGCCGTGCCCGTGCCCTGGCAGTCGGGGGCGGTGAACTTCCAGTCCCCGGCGGGGGCCGGGCCGGTCTGGTCCTCGAAGTCCTCGCAGACGGCGGCGTCGCCGCACTCCGCGGTGGGAGGCGGGGTGGTCGGGGCGGGGTGGTCGGGGGCGGGGTGGTCGGGGGCGGGGTGGTCGGGGGTGAAGTCCCGTCACCGCCGCAGGACACGCCGTTGAGGGCGAAGTCGGTGGGCGCCGGGTCGGCCGTCCGCCAGGTCCCCTGGAGACCGAAGTCGGCGGTGCCGCCGTCCGCCAGCGCTCCGTTCCAGTCCGTGTTGACGGCGGACACGGAACGGCCGGTCTGCGTGACGGTCGCGTTCCAGGCGGAGGTGACCTGCTGGTCGCCGCCGTACGTCCACGTCAGCCGCCAGCCGCTGAGCGCGGGACCGGTGTTGGTGACACGCACCTGGGCGGTGTAACCGCCGGACCATTCGTTGACGGTGTAGTCGACCTGGCAACCGGCCGCCGTACCGGAGCCACTGGCGGGCACCGCGGCGAAGAGGGACAGGGCCAGCGCGAGAGCGGCCCCGGCCGCTGTCCAGGCTCTGCGCGGTAATCGCGGGGAGGGAATCGGCATGTGCGTCTCCTCGGAGGGGGAACCATAGGGGCAGTTCAGCAGTGGGAGCGCTCCCATTCATCACACCGACATGACGGCGTACTGTCAATACAACGGCCCGTCCGAGTTGCCCGGCCACCACCCCCGAAGCCTCCCGGCACACGGCGCCGCACACGGCGCGAGACACAGGAGGCAGGGGGTACGGGATGCACCGGTGGACCACGACGAGCCGGACGGCCCCGGACAGCACCGCCTGGCACCCGCCGGCGCCCCGCGTCCGCCCGCACACGGGCCCCTGCCCCGGCCCCAAAAGCCCTAAGCCCCCTCCCCGGAAGGCGGGTTGAGGCGCGTAGAACGCGGCCCGCACCCGCCCGGGAGGGGTTCCACGCTCAGGACGACTCGCGTACCACCAGCTCCGTGGGCAGCACGATGCGCGGGCGCTCCCCGGAGCGGCCCTCGTGGCGGCCGGCGATCTCCTGGAGGAGGACTCCGGCCATCACACGGCCCATTTCCTCGATCGGCTGCCGGACGCTGGTCAGCGGGGGGTCCATGTGGCGGGCCACCGCCGAGTCGTCGAAGCCGATCAGCGCCACGTCGTCCGGGATGCGCCGGCCCGATTCACGCAGCACCTGGCGGGCACCCGCCGCCATGACGTCGGAGGCGGCGAACACCGCGTCCACGTCCGGGCGCCGGGCCAGCAGCTCGCGCATGGCGGCCGCCCCGCCCTCCTCGCTGAAGTCGGCCGGGGCGATGAGGCGTTCGTCCGGGTCGAGGCCGGCCGAGGCGATCGCCTTGCGGTAGCCGTCGAGGCGGCGCTGGGCGCCGTAGACGTCCAGGCGGCCGGTGATGGTGGCGATGGTGCGACGGCCCCGGCTGATGAAGTGGTCGACGGCGGCGCGGGCACCCTCGAAGTTGTCGGAGTCGACGGAGGCCAGGGTCTCCGCCGCGTGCCGCCGGCCGCTGATCACGGAGGGCATGCCCAGCTGTTCGAGCAGGTCCGGCAGCGGGTCGTCGGCGTGCACGGAGACCAGCAGCACCCCGTCGACGCGGTGCGCCGTCAGGTACTGGGCCAGCCGGCGGCGCTCGCGGTCGTTGCCCGCGAGGGTCAGCAGCAGCTGCATCTCCGTGTCGGCGAAGGCCGCTCCGACGCCGCGCACGATGTCGGAGAAGTAGGGCTCGGAGAAGAACCGGGTCTCCGACTCGGGGACGACCAGGGCGATCGCGTCCGTGCGGTTGCCCGCGAGCGCGCGAGCCGCCCGGTTGGGTACGTACCCCAGCTCGGCGACGGCCGCCTCCACCGCCTCACGGGTCTGCGCACTGACACGCGGCGAGCCGTTGATGACGCGTGAGGCCGTGCCACGCCCCACTCCGGCCCGTGCCGCTACTTCTTCGAGCGTGGGCCGCCCGCCACTCCGTACTCGCGCTGCCGCCATGGCTGCCTCCCGTTCGCGGTCAATTTCTCATAGCCGGTTACCCAAGCCAAGTCCCGCTTGTCCGATGCCTGGACGCTGGTGCGACCCGACCGGCCCCGCCGCAGCGCCACCCCGCTTGGGAGCGCTCCCAAGACTACGGTGTCCGGATGACGAACACGTAAGGCGGGCACGGAAAAGCGGAAGCGGAGAAGCGGAAGCGGAGAAGCGGGAGCGGGGAAGCGGGAGCGGGGAAGCAGGCGCGAAGAAGCGAACGCGGAGGAGCCGACGCGGAGGAGCGGGAACGGAAAAGCGGGACCCGGCCCCCCGACCGGGTCCCGCTCGCCCGGGGCCGCCCGTCGTCCCCGACAAGGCGGCCCCGGTTCCTTCTCCGGTCAGACGGCCCCGCCCTGCGGGAGGCCGTGGCGGCGGATGACGTCCGCGTACCAGTGGGCGCTCTCCTTGGGGATGCGGCGCTGCGACGCGTAGTCCACGTACACCGCGCCGAAGCGCTTCGAGTAGCCGTACGCCCACTCGAAGTTGTCCATCAGCGACCACAGGAAGTAGCCGCGGACGTCCGCGCCGTCGGCGATGGCGCGCTGTACGGCGTCGAGGTGGCCGTGCAGGTACGCGATGCGCTCGGGGTCCTGGACCTTGCCCTCGGGCGAGACGTAGTCGTCGAAGGCGGCACCGTTCTCGGTGACCATCAGCGGCAGGCCGGGGTGGTCGCGGTGGACGTCCATGAGCAGGTTGTAGAGCCCGTTGGGGTCGATCGACCAGTCCATCGCGGTGCGCTCCTTCCCCTCGGCGAGGTGGAAGGCGATGTGCTCGGAGCCGGGCCACGGCGAGTGGTCGCTGGCGCCGTGGGCGTCGCTGCGCGCGTAGTCGGCCCCCTCGACGGGGTCGGAGACGAGCGTCGGCGTGTAGTAGTTGATGCCGAGCGCGTCCACCGGGCGGGAGATGGCGGCGAGGTCGCCGTCCTTGACCAGCTTCGACCAGTCCACCAGGTGCGAGGTGTCGGCGATCAGGTCCTCGGGGTACTCACCGCGGAGCATCGGACCGGTGAAGACGCGGTTGCCCACGGCGTCGATGCGGCGGGCGGCGTCGACGTCGGCGGGGCTGTCGGTGAGCGGGCGGACCTGGTGGAGATTGAGGGTGACCGAGGTCTGCGCAGCAGCGGGGAGTTGGGCGCGCAGAACCTCGATCGCCCGGCCATGGGCGAGATTGAGGTGATGGGCCGCCTGCAGCGCGGCTGCGGGCTCGGTGCGTCCGGGCGCGTGCACGCCGGAGCCGTATCCGAGATAGGCCGAGCACCACGGCTCGTTGAGGGTGGTCCACATGCCGACGCGGTCGCCGAGCGCACCGGAGACGATCGCCGCGTAGTCGGCGAAACGGTCCGCGGTGGCGCGCTCGGGCCAGCCGCCGGCGTCCTCCAGCTCCTGGGGGAGGTCCCAGTGGTAGAGGGTCGCGACGGGCATGATGCCCGCGTCGAGCAGCTCGTCGACCAGCTTGCGGTAGAAGTCCAGGCCGCGTTCGACGGCGGGGCCGCGCCCGGTGGGCTGGACCCGCGACCAGGAGATGGAGAACCGGTAGGCCTTGAGGCCGAGTTCCTTCATCAGGGCGACGTCGTCGCGGTAGCGGTGGTAGTGGTCGGCGGCGATGTCGCCGGTGTCGCCGTTGCGGACCTTGCCGGGGGTGCGGCTGAAGGTGTCCCAGATGGACGGCGTACGGCCGTCCTCGGCGGCGGCACCCTCCACCTGGTAGGAGGCGGTGGCCGCCCCCCAGATGAAGCCCGTGGGGAAGTTCGTTGCCTCGGGCGCCTGGTGGGGGGTTGCGTCGGATCGTACTGCAGTCATGCGGGAGCGCTCCCATGGATTGACGAACGTGGACGGGAAGAGCGGGGGACCCCGGTACCCGTACGGCCTGTGGTCAGGTACAGGCCGTACGGGACGGCCGGGGTCGGACCGGGAAGGACAGGACGGAACAGGCGGGCCTGGTTCAGCCCTTGACGGCACCGGACATGATGCCTCCGACGATCTGCTTGCCGAAGATCACGAACACGATGAGCAGCGGGAGCGTGCTGATGAGCGCGCCCGCCATCACGATGCTCTGGTCGGGTACGTAGGAGGCGCTCAGCTGGCCGAGTGCCACCTGCAGGGTGGGGTTGTCCTGGTTCAGCGCGAGGTACGGCCAGAAGAAGTCGTTCCACGTCTGGACGAAGGTGAGCATACCGAGCACCATCATGGCCGGGCGGGCCACCGGAAGCACGATGCTCCACACGATCCGGAGGTTGTTCGCCCCGTCCACCTTGCCGGCCTCGATGAGTTCGTACGGCAGCGCCTCCAGGAGGTACTGGCGCATGAAGAACACACCGAACGCGCTGACCAGGGTCGGGAAGATCACCGACTCCAGCTGACCGCCCCAGCCGATGTCCGACATCATCATGAACAGCGGGACGACGCTGAGCTGCGGGGGGACCGTCAGGGTGGCGATGACCATCGTCATCAGGGCGCCGCGGCCCTTGAAGCGCAGCTTGGCGAAGGCGTAGCCGGCCAGGGTGCAGAAGAACAGCGTCGCGGCGGTGATGCTGGCCGAGACGATGAGCGTGTTCCAGATGGCCTTGCCGAGCTGTGCCTGTTCCCAGGCGGCTTCCAGGTTGCTGAACAGGTTGCCGCCGGGGATGAGCGGCGGGGTGCTGTCGAGGATCTCCTCCTGGCTCCGGGAGGCCGCGACGAGCGTCCAGTAGAGCGGGAAGAGCGAGCCGAAGCCGACGACGGCGAGGGCGATGTAGGCGAAGGGGCCGGCGTGGTGCTGGCGGCCCGCGCCCTGCTTGAACCGGTTGCGCCGGGCAGGCGCGCCGGGGACGTCGTTCTTGGACACGCTGCGGCGGTCCGGGGCGGTGACGGTATGGGTCGTGGTCATGGTTATCGCTCCCGGTCAGGCCGCGGACTTGCGCGTGACGCGCCCGACGAGCCAGTTGATCGCGGCAATCAGCAGCAGCAGGGCGAGCATGGCCCAGGCGACGGCGGCGGCCGGACCGAGGTGCAGGAGGTTCCAGCCGTAGTTGTAGAGGTAGATGCTGAGTGTCTCGTACTGGTGCTCGCTGCCGCCCTGCGCTCCGTTGGCACCGCCTTCGAGGAGCAGCGGCTCACCGAACAGCTGCATCGAACCGATGGTGGAGATGACGATCGTGAAGAGGATCGTGGGCCGCAGAGCGGGGATCGTCACGTTGCGGAACTGCTGCCAGCGCGAGGCTCCGTCGATCGAGGCCGCCTCGTAGAGGTCGGAGGGGACGGCCTGCATCGCGGCGAGGTAGATCAGCGCGTTGTAGCCGGTCCAGCGCCAGATCACGATGACCGCGATGGCGATCTTGGACGTCCAGTGTCCGCTGGCCCAGTCGATGCCGTCCAGTCCGACGAAGCTCAGCAGCCAGTTCAGCAGACCGCCGTCGACCCGGAAGACCAGGGCGAAGACGAGGGCCGCCGAGGCCACGGAGGTGGCGTACGGGGTGAGGATGATCGTCCGCCAGAAGGTGCTGGCGCGCAGCTTGTAGTTGAGCAGGTGGGCCAGGCCCAGTGCGACCAGCAGCTGCGGGACGGTGGAGATGACACCGATGATGAAGGTGTTGCTGACGGCCGTCCAGAACTCGGAGTCCTGGAGGATCGTGCTGAAGTTCTCCCAGCCGACCCATTCCATCTGGTCGAGGTTGGTCATCTCCACCTTGTGGAGGGCGATCCAGCCTGTGTAGATGAGCGGGTAGAGCCCGAAGGCCCCGAAGACGAGGAAGAAGGGTGCGATGTACGCGTAGGGCGAGGCCTTGTCGTCGAAGCGCCACAGCCGGCTGCGCCATGCCTGGCGGCCGGGGGAGATGGCCTTCGGGGCGCGGCGGTCCGGCTTCGAGCCGTGTGCGCCCCGGGTGGGGGTCGATGTTGCCACAGGTGGGAGTCCTTCCCTGGGGTGTGCCGACACCGCAGGGGCAGGCCGGATTCTGGTCAGGTCCGGCGGAGGTGTCGGGTTCCATGCGCGGGGTCGGCCGCTGGAGGTGTCCGGTGGATCAGGGTCAGGCGTCGCACCCCTGGTCAAGATCTGCCGGACACTTCCCTGGACCGGCGCCGGTGCGGGCGGACCGGGACGCTCGGTAGGCGTCCGGGTCCGCCCGCAGCGGAGAGGGTCAGCCGATCACCTTGTCGATGGCCTCCGTGGCGGCCTTCCAGGCGTCGTCGGAGCTGGTGCCCCGCGTCTCCATGTTGTTGATCTGGGTCGAGATGGTGTCCTTGATGACACCGTCCTTCGGGCCGAGCACCGCGGCCGGGATCACCTGGGACTCCTCGGCGTAGATCTCACCGATGGGAGCGTCGTTGAAGTAGGGGAGCTTGGCTTCCTTGACCTCGGGAAGCTCGTAGGCGCCCTTGTTCGACGGGAAGACACCGACGGCCTTGAACACGGCGGCCTGCTGCTCGGGGGCGGTCAGCCACTTGACGAAGGCCATGGCCTCCTTGACGTGCTTGCCCTTGGCGGGCACACCCAGGAAGGAGCCGCCCCAGTTGGCAGCGGTCTGGCCCGGGGTGCGGGCGATGTCCCACTTGCCCTTGAACGCGTCACCGGCGTACGTGGAGATCTGCGCGGCCATCCACGCGGGGCAGGCCACGGTGGCGACGGTGCCCTTGCGCAGGGCCGCCTGCCACTTGTCGCTGAACTGCGGCAGACCGGCGGTCAGCTTCTTCTCGGCCGCCTCGGCGGCGAGGTCCCAGCCCGCCTGGACGCCGGCGCTCTCCTTGTAGATCGCCTTGCCGTCCTTGGAGTAGTACTGCTCCTCGTTGGAGCTGACCACGCCGTTGTACATGGCGCTGGCGGAGTCCATGAAGAAGGTGTCCTTCGGCGCCTTCTTCTGGTACTCCTCACCCATCTTGAGGTAGTCCTCCCAGCCGCCGGCGACCTTCGCGGCGACCTCTTCGCGGTCGGCCGGCAGACCGGCCTGCTCGAACAGGTCACGGCGGTAGCAGAGCGACATCGGGCCGATGTCGGTACCGGCGCCGATCACCTTGCCCTCGTCGGTGGTGGCCTGCAGGGACTTCCAGTTGACCCACTGGTTGGTGTCGATGGCCTCGGACAGGTCCGCGAACGCGTCGGCCTTGGTGTCGACGAGCTCCTTGACGCGGCCGACCTCGATGCCCTGGACGTCGGCCAGTCCGCTGCCCGTGTTGAGCTGCTGGAGGAACTTGGGGTAGTAGATCTTCTCGTCGGCCGTGGTGTTGACCTTGATCTTGATGTTCGGGTTGGCCTTCTCGTACTTCTCGTAGAGGCCCGCCTCCTTGTACCCGAACTGACCGAAGTCGGCCAGGGTCAAGGTGATCTTGCCGTTCGCGTCGGCGGCCTCCTCGGAGTCCGAACCCGAATCGCTGCAACCGGTCAGCAGCAGGGCCGCTGCGGTGAGACCGGTGGTGGCCATGACGGCGGTTCTGCGGCTTCTACCTGCGACGGTGCGGGTGATGCGCATTCCACTACTCCTTGTTCCAAGGTGGGACTGGCGTTCGATCTGCTCGGCATTCGCGCTGGTGGGTGCGGGTGCCAGGGGTACGGGAAGGACATGGGCGGTGTCGTCCCCGTACGAGCGAAAAACCTCGTTCGATATGGGAGCGCTCCCATGCGCTGATGCCGGAAGATTGCTGCCTCAGGGGGGTGGGTGTCAAGACTTGAAGACGCTTCCGTTGCCCGAGTGTGTCCTTCAAGTCACGCGACCGTGTCCGACCGCAGTCTTGCGTTCATGCGCACATACTGCATGCCGTCGAAGCCGTTCTCCCAATTTCCGCAGGTCAGAGGGGTATTGGGCCCGAACCGGGGCTCCTGGGCCGCAGGAGGGACGCGTCCGGTGGCCGATCGCGGTGCCGGATTCCAAGGTGCGGCAAAGGTTTCGGTCCGGGCCGGAAGGCCCGCCGGAAAATGAACGGGGTGAGCCGTCCCGGGGGCTTCCTGGGGGGTGCGGGAGCGCTTCCGCGTTCTTTCCCCGAACTCCGCCGCCGGTGGGGAGGGTTCGCCGGGGAGGGCGCAAAGCGGCGCAGACCCGCTCAGCGGCCCGGTTCCGCCTCGGTCCGCCGTCCCGGCTCCAACGGGGCTCCGGGGGCCCCGGAGCGGCCCGCAGAGCCCTCGAACGGCCTTTCCGGAAGGCGCCGTCCGCGTTCCGGTACCGCCGCCGTCCACCGCGCCGGCCCAGCCGGTCCCCCTCCCGGCGCGCCCCGTCCAGGGCGATCCGGAGACGCACCTCCGTGCCGCCGAGCACCGAGCGTCCGATCCGCAGGTCCCCGCCGGTGGATTCGGCGACCCGGTGGACGATGTCCAGGTCCAGCCCTGTGGACCCCACGGCGCCCGTCCCGCGCCGCCCGTGCCCTCCGGGGCGGTGCGCAGCGTCGCGACACGGGGCGGACGTGTGTAGTGCTGGAGCTGTCGGACGACGCGGCGGAGCTCGTCCCGGCCACGCCGGAACCCGGCTGGTCGATGCGGGCGCGGCCGAACACCCGGTGGATCCGGGTGGACTTCGGTGACGGGTCGGGGGGCGACGGTCTCGGTCTTCTGCACCTGGAACGGCCATCCGCCCCGGACCGAGGTGGTCGAGCAGTGACGGACCCGGGCGCGCGGTCAGACGCGTGCGGCGGCCCCGGCCGGTGGTGCCGGGCGAGGGCACCGGACAGGTACCGGGCGGCGGGTTCAGCCGAAGGTGCCGGGCGGCGGGGGCGGGGACGGCCGGGCGTCCGCGTCGGTGACGACGGCGGCGCCGCCGGTGAAGTCGGCCAGGGCGCGCCCGTGTTCGACACGGCCGGGGTGCGGATCGCCCGCCACCCGCCGGGTCAGCTCGGCGACGGCGATCGGCAGGTCGGAGGCGACCAGGACGGCGTTGCCGAAGCGGCGGCCCCGCCAGACGGTGGGGTCGGCGGCCAGCGCGAGTTCGGGGAAGAGCGAGGCGGCGGTGGCGATCTGGCCGCGGAGGTGGGCGAGCGGTGGTCCGTCGGCGAGGTTGGCGGCGTACTGGCCGCCCGGTTTGAGCACCCGGCGGACCTCGGCGAGGAATTCGGCGGAGGTGAGGTGCGCGGGCGTACGGGCCCCGCTGAAGACGTCGGCGACGATCAGGTCCGCCCAGCCGTCCTGGATCCTGCCGAGGCCCTCGCGGGCGTCGGCGGCACGCACGCGTATCCGGGCCTGTGGGTCCAGCGGGAGTTCCCGGCGTACGAACTGGACCAGTGGTGCGTCGAGTTCCACGATCTGCTGGGTGGACCGGGGGCGGGTCGCGGCGATGTAGCGGGCGAGGGTGAAGGCGCCGCCGCCCAGGTGCACGACGTGCAGCGGCTGCTTCGGGGGTGCGGCGAGGTCGATGACGTGGCCGAGCCTGCGCTGGTACTCGAAGGAGAGGTACGCCGGGTCGTCGAGGTCCACATGGGACTGCGGGGCGCCGTCCAGCAGCAGGGTGCGGGCCCGGGGGCGTTCGCGGTCGGGGACGAGTTCGGCGAGGCCGCCGTCCACCGGGGCCGAGACGGTCTCCCGGGTGTGCGCGGAGGGCCGCTCGGACCGTTTACGGGCTCCGGCGCCCTTGGCGGATGTCTCTCGGCGTGCCACGTGCGCTCGTCCTCGCTGACCGGGCCGGCCGGTGCGCCGGGGCCGGCGCGGCCGGTGCGTCCGGGCCCGTACGGCCGGTGTTCCTGTGGGACGGACCGCCCGGGGGCGGACCGGCGGCGGGATTCCGCCTGCCCGGCCATTATCGCCTCACCGCCGGTTGTCGGCCGCCTCGATGAGCAGGGCCGCCTGGTCCAGCGCGGCCCGCAGCGCGTCCGGGTCGGTGACGGGGGCGTCGGCTCCGGGGGGCAGGAGCCAGCCGCCCCCGGCGACGGGCGGCTCGGCGGGGATGCGGAGCCCGCGGCCGTCCGTGCGCGTACAGGCGCTGCCGGGGACGTCCCAGCCGTCCGCGGTGCCCGGCGGCACCAGGAAGCCGAGCGTGGAGCAGGCACCGTCGTGCAGGACGGGCCCGACGGCCGCGTGGTCGACGCCCCTGCGCAGGATGTCCACGGCCTCCAGGCCCTGACGTGCCGGGACGGTCACCAGGTCGCACGGGGTGGTGTCCGGTCCGAAGTGCGTCATGGGAACCCCCTCCTTCTCGTCTCGGGACGGGAACCGCACCCCGTCTCCGCATGGACCAACGTGCCTGCCGCGTCAAGGGCTACGGCGGCACACCGCCGCAAAGGGTGGCAGTTCATGGCGGATTGCAGGAGAGATGTCTCCTTTATGACTAATTGCCGTATGTGTGTCCTGCCATGACAGGTACGTTCTTGCTCCGCCGGGACACCGGAAGCAGGAGCCCGGCTGCACCAGAGAGGGCCCCGCCATGGTGTCGACACGGGCAGTTCCCAACCTCGTCTTCCGTCGGCTGCGCGGCCGGCGCTCCGCGGGGGAGTTCGCGGCGGCCGTCCGCAGAGCCGCGCGCGAGATCGGTGAACAGGTCGCGTGCGACGCCCGGTACATCGGACGCGTGGAGGCCGGCGAGATCCGCTGCCCCAACTACGCGTACGAACGGGTGTTCCTGCACATGTTCCCCGGGGCGACCCTGGTGGACCTGGGATTCTCGGCCCGCGAGAGCGTGCGCGGGCGGGGGGCGCGCACGGCAGCCCGGCTGGTCCCGTACGAGCTGTCCCTTTCCCCCACGCTCGACAGCGATACCGACGAGGAGTGCGACGTGCTGCGTCGCGTGTTCATGACCAGCGGAACCGCCACGGTGGCGGCCGCTTCCCTGGGCCTGGGCGGGCCGTCCGCCGCGGCCGGCCCGCTCACCGTGCCCGTCCAGCGGCGGGTGGGTGAGGCCGAGGTCGGTGCGGTGGAGAAGGCGGTCCGGGAGATCCGGCTGCTGGACGACCGGCACGGTGCCGACGGCCTCTACCTCAAGGCGGTCGAACCGCTGCGGGTCGCCTTCGCCCTGCTCGACGCGGGCACCACGGCCCGCCGCAGCACGGTGGACCGGCTGTACTCCAGCGCCGGTGAGCTGGCGATCTCGGTGGGCTGGCTCGCGCACGACTCGGGCCACCTCGACGACGCCCGCTCGCACTACGCGGAAGCCCTCGCGACGGCCCGGCTGGCCGGGGACGCGGCGCTGGAGGCCCACGCCTTCTGCAACACGTCGTTCCTGGCCCGGGACATGGGGCGCGCCCGCGAGGCGGTACGGGCGGCGGAGGCCGGACTGCGGGTGGCCCGTCCGCTGGGCTCGCCGAGGCTGCTGGCCCTGCTCTCGCTGCGGGAGGCGGGCGGCCGGGCGGTGCTCGGGGACCGTTCGGGCTGCGAGCAGGCGATCGGCAGGGCGCGTACGGCGTTCGAGCGGGGGGCCGCGGGCACCGACCTGGAGTGGATGAGCTTCTTCCGGGAGGCGGAGCTGGAGTTCCTGATCGCCCAGTGCTGGTCGGCGCTGGGCGACTGGCCGAAGGCGTGCTGGCACGCGCGGCGGGCCGCCCGTCTGCAGGACCCGCACTTCACCCGGAACCTCGCGCTGTACCAGGCCCAGCTGGCCGGGGACCTCACCCGCGCGGGGACGGCGGACGAGGCCGCGGACGCCTGCCACCAGGTGCTGGACCTGCTGGAACGGGTCCACTCCTCGCGCATCCGGATCATGCTGGCGGACACGGTGCGGGCACTGGCCCCGCAGGGCGGCCCCCAGGTGACGGCGCTGCTGGACCGCTACGCGGCCGTGCCGGTGTGACCACCGCGACGGCCGGGACGGCCGGGACGGCCGGCGCCCGGCGGATGAGCGCGCGGGACGGCGTGCCCCGCGCCGCCCGCCGGGCGGCCCGCCCGTTCAGCCGTCCAGGTGTCCCGTGTCGTTCCAGCGCTCCAGGGCCGGCAGGCCGTACGCCCACCCCAGCACCGACAGCGAGGTCGGGTCGAGCCGGAGCCGGGCGCCGAACGCGATGTCCTCGCCGAGCCAGCGCGCCCCCAGCACCCGCAGGATGTGCCCGTGGGCGAAGACCAGGACGTCCCGGTCGGCCGAGCGCGCCCATTCCACGATCGCGTCCGCCCGGGCGGTGATGCCGGCCATGGACTCCCCGCCGGGGACCCCGTCGCGCCAGATCAGCCAGTCGGGCCGGCCGTCCTTGATCTGCGCCGGGGTCAGCCCCTCGTAGTCCCCGTAGTCCCACTCCATCAGCGCGTCCCACGGTTCGGCCCGGTCGCCGAAACCGGCGATGGCGCAGGTCTCCGCCGCCCGGACGAGGGGGCTGGTCCGCACCTCCACCCCGGTCAGCCCGGCCCAGGGCTCCCGGTGCAGCCGTTCGCCGAGGAGCTTCGCGCCCTCCCGGCCCGCGTCGAGAAGGGGGATGTCTGTCCTGCCGGTGTGGTTGCCCTGGAGCGACCACTGCGTCTGGCCGTGCCGGGCCAGCAGGATTCGCGGTGCCATGACGGCTCTCCCTGAAAAGTACTGAGATCCGAAAATCGGGGGACCCTAGGATCTGGTGGGTCCGGGACAGCGGTGTCCTGGACTGCGAGGAGGGGCGGCCGTGGCGGCCACCGGCCGGGACGCCGGTGCGGCACGGCCCGTTCCATCATCTCTCACCGCCCTCACGGGCAACCCACGGGGCGCCGCCGACGTCCCTTAGCGGGGCACGGTCCGCGCCTGTCCGCGGGCGGCCCGCCCCGCCGGGCCGCCAGGCCCACGTCCACCGTACGGTTGAACGCCCGCCGTCGACCGCATGAACAGGGGAGAGCCACCGGATGCCGCACGCCACCGCCGCGACCCGCTCTTCCGGCCCCCGGCCCCGCTGGTGGACGGAACTGCCGCTGATCGCCGTGGTGTACGGGCTGTACTCGCTGGGCCGGCTCCTGGTCCACGAGAACGTCCCGGCGGCCGTGGAGAACGGCCTGGCCATCCTCCGCCTGGAGAAGGCGCTGCACCTCAACGCGGAGCACCCCCTCAACCGGCTGCTGACCGAGCACGCCTGGCTGGGGATACCGGCCGACTTCGCCTACGCCTCCCTGCACTACCTGGTCACCCCCGCCGTCCTGGTGTGGCTCTTCCGCCGCAGGCCGGGCGCCTACCGGGCGGCCAGGACCTGGCTGATGACGTCCACGCTCCTCGGCCTGATCGGCTTCACGCTGATGCCGACGTGCCCGCCCCGGCTGCTCGACGCCCCGCACGGCTTCGTCGACACCATGGCCCAGTACAGCCAGTACGGCTGGTGGGGCGCGGGCGCGAGCGCCCCGCGGGGGCTCAGCGGGATGACCAACCAGTACGCGGCGATGCCCAGCCTGCACGTCGGGTGGGCCGTGTGGTGCGGGATCCTGCTGTGGCGCTACGGCCGCCGTCCGGCCGTGCGGGCCATCGGGATCCTCTATCCGCTGGTCACCGTGTTCGTGGTGATGGGCACGGCGAACCACTACTTCCTCGACGCGGTCGCCGGAGCCGCCGTGATGGGGGCCGGGGCCCTGCTGACCAGGCCGGTCATGCGGATCGCCGACCGGGTCAAGGCCCGGATCCGGGCCCGCGGCACCCCTGTTCCCGCGCCCGTACCCCCCGTGGGGTCCCCGATTGTCGGCGGCGGATGCAAGACTTCCGCGGGTGAGCGAATTCCCGGCCAGCGAACCGCCTCCGCAGATCCCGTCCCAGCCGGCGGCCCTACCGCCGCCGGGGCCACGGCAGCCGCCGACGACGACGCTCCGGCAGCGGCTCGCTGAGCTGCGCGGCGCGTCCGTCCCCCCGCACCCGCTGGACGCCCGCGCACTGGCCGCGCTCGCCGCGAACCCCGGGTGCAAGCGGCGCGCCCTCCTGGACGGCGCCGGTGTCGACAAGGGCGTCCTGGCGGACGCGCTCGGCGTGTCGGCCGCGTTCGGGCAGTCGCAGTTCGCCTTCGTCCGGGGCAACGCCTTCGAGGCGCGGGTCAAGGCCGACGGCGGCACGGAGCTGCTGCGGCTGCTGGCCGAACGGCTCGGCGGCGGGGCGGACGCCCCCGGTGAGGCGGTGGTCCCGGACCTGACGGCCGCCGGTCCCGAGGGCCGCACCGCGCGGACGGCACTGGCGTTGCGCGAGGCCACGGCGGCGGGCGGCTGGACGCTGCTGGACCATCCGATGCTGGCCCTGGAGGTGGCGGGCTCGCCCGTCCACCTGGAGCCGGACGCCGTGGTGGTGCACCCCGACGGCACCTGGACGGTCGTCGAGATCAAGTCGTTCCCCATGATCGACGGGTCGGCGGACGCCGCGAAGGTCGGTGCGGCGGCCCGCCAGTCCGCCGTCTACGTCCTGGCGCTGGAGCGGACTGCGGCGCTGACCGAGGGTGCGCGGATCGGGCACCAGGTGCTGCTGGTCTGCCCGAAGGACTTCTCCAACCTGCCGACGGCCTCGGTGGTGGACGTACGCAGGCAGCGGGCGGTGACCCGCCGGCAGCTGGACCGGCTGACCCGGGTGGAGGACATCGCCGCCGCCCTCCCCGAGGGCGTCACCTTCGATCCCTCGTGTACACCCGGGGAGCTGGGCACCGCCGTCGACGCGGTGCCCGCCGCGTACGCCCCCGAATGCCTGTCCGCCTGTGAGCTGGCCTTCCACTGCCGGGCGAAGGCCCGCGCCGCGGGGGCGGTGGAGGCGCTGGGCCGCGGGGTGCGGGGGGAGCTCGGCGGCCTGACGACGGTGGCCGGGGTGCTGGCCGCCGCGGCCGGCAAGGAGGGTGACCCGGCGGATCCGGCCGTGGCCGCCCTGCGCCGGGCCGCGGCGCTGCGTGCCCAGGCGCTCCGGACCGCACGGGAGGCCGCTCCGTGTCACTGATCGACACCCTGGCGCGGCTGGAGGCGGTGGACAGCGGGCGGGCCCAGCCGCTGGCCACCGTGCGCCACCGCCGTCTGACGGACCGGCCGCTGGTCCTGGTCCCGCTGACCACCGCCGGTGAGGCGGGCGCCCCGCTCGGCGCGCTGGTCGGTACGGACCGCCGGGCGCCCCGGCTGCTCGCGGTGGCCCAGCCGCGCGACCGCGATCTGCGTTTCGCGTTCCTGGCCGAGCTGGCGGAGGCCGTGCTGCCGCACATCGACGCGCACGCCGACGCCGTCGAGCCGGCCGAGCGCAGCGAGGTGGACCCGGAGACGGGCCGGAAGACCAAGGTCGAGGTGGAGCTCTGCGTGGACGCCGCGCAGCTGGTCGTGCCGAGCAGGGCGGGCGTCGACTTCGTCCGGCTGCTCGGGCGGTCCATGCGGTTCCGGCGCACGGCCGAGGACGATCCGGACATCCCCTACCCGGCGCCGGCCCGCGTCCCGCTGCTGGGCCGCTGGCTGACGCACTACGGCGAGCGGGCCCGGGTTCCCGGCTCCTCCCTGCTGCCGGCGGCGACGGACCTGCTGAACCGGCACTGGGCGACGGGCCAGAGCAGTCTGGAGGACCAGCACCTGGGGGCGCTCCTCGCCTGGATCGACCCGCCGGCCGGGGAGAGCGGCGCCGAGGCGGCGCTCCGTGCCGAGCTGGACCGGGACGGCGAGGGGCAGTTGCGCTGCCCGCCGGCGGGTCCGGCCACGGACCCGGCCTTCGACAACAAGCTGCTGGCGCCTGCGATCGAGGCGTACGACCGGGCGCGCACGGCCCTGGCCGCGGCCCAGGACGGCCTCGCGGCGGACGCCCTGCTCGGCGAGGTGCACCGCGCCGAGCAGGGCGTCCGGGCGCTGCTCGCCCAGGTGATGCTGCCGACCTGGGACGCCGTGTGGCGCGCGCTCGATCTGCTGCGGGAGCTGCCGGAGGGCTCCCGGGTGGCCGACCGCTGGACCAGGGACCGCTGGTCGTTCACCGGTCACCGGGACCGGGTGCGGGCGGGCGAACCGCCGCAGCCCCGCCGGGACGACGCGGTGACGGCGGCCCGGAAGCTGGCCTCCCGGGAGGCGGCCCAGGCGCAGCTGGAGGCCCAGGAGGCGCTGGACGATCCGCTGGTGCTGGCGGGGCGGCGGCTGGCCGGGGAGGCGTTCCTCGGCGAGGTCACCGGTGTGGAGATGGCGTACACCGAGTCGAAGCGCCCCTCCCCCCGCCCGCTGGTGACGGTGCTCACCGAGGAGCGTCCGCATCTGGGGGAACGCACCAAGGTCTACCGCTCGCTGGACGGGAAGCCGCAGACGGCGGAGTTCGTCGGTTACGCCGCCGGGGAGCCGGCCCCGGCCGGGGACGCGGCGGACCCCGCCGTCCTGGTGGTGCTGCGGATCACCGACCGGATGGGGCGGGGCAGGGAGCCGGCCGCCGGTTCGGTGCCCGAGCCGGGTGACCGTATCGTCTGGACACTGTTCGAACACGACCAGCGGGGCGGCCCGAAGCTGCCGGACGCGGAGGACACCCCGTGGACGCACGGCGGGCCTCCGGGCTCCGCCCCAGCGGCCGAGCAGCCCGACCCCGTCACCGCGGAGGACCTCCTGTGACTGCCGTGACCGACCCGTCCGCGGCGGCGGCGCGGGCGACCGACGCGATCCTCACGGACACCCTGCGGGGTACGGCGCGCGGGGTGGTGGTGGATTCGCCGCCGGGTGCGGGCAAGTCGACGCTGGTGGTGCGCGCCGCTCTGGAGCTGGCCGCCGCGGGCCGCCCGCTGATGGTGGTGGCGCAGACCAACGCCCAGGTGGACGACCTGGTGACCCGGCTGGCCGAGAAGGCCCCCGAGCTGCCGGTGGGCCGGCTGCACAGCAGCGACTCCGATCCGTACGACAAGGTCCTGGACAGCCTGGACAACGTGGTCACGTCGTCGAAGGCGGCGGATCTGGCGGGCCTGGACATCGTGCTGTCCACGGCCGCGAAGTGGGCCCATGTGAAGAACGTGGAGCCGTGGGGCCACGCCATCGTCGACGAGGCGTACCAGATGCGCTCGGACGCGCTGCTCGCCGTGGCGGGGCTGTTCGAGCGCGCGCTGTTCGTCGGGGACCCGGGCCAGCTGGACCCCTTCTCGATCGTGGGCGCGGACCAGTGGGCGGGGCTGGCGTACGACCCGTCGGCGAGCGCGGTCTCCACGCTGCTGGCGCACAACCCGGATCTGCCGCAGCACCGGCTCCCGGTGTCCTGGCGGCTCCCGGCGTCGGCGGCCCCACTGGTCTCGGCC
This sequence comes from Streptomyces nitrosporeus, assembly GCF_008704555.1. Lineage (NCBI taxonomy): Bacteria > Bacillati > Actinomycetota > Actinomycetes > Kitasatosporales > Streptomycetaceae > Streptomyces > Streptomyces nitrosporeus. Next base: position 4,977,021 of record NZ_CP023702.1, on the reverse strand, counting down.
GCCTTCTACCCGTACACCCCGTTCCGCAGCGGTACGGACCACGGCGACCGGCGTCTGTCGTTCGGTGTCCCGTCGGACGGTTCGGGCCCCGACCGGGTGCTGGACGAGGCGGCGGAGTCGGGCTGGGGCCTGCTGGAGCTGCCCGCCCGCCACACGCCCCGTACCGACCCGGAGGCCGTGCGCGCGGTGGCCCTGGTGGTGCGCAGACTGCTGGACCGGGGCGGCCTCGCGACCGGCGAGCGCTCCCCGGACCCGGTCCCGGTGACGGCCGGCCGGGTCGCCGTGGGTACGGCCCACCGCGACCAGGCGGCGGCGGTGCGGGCGGCCCTGGCGGAGCTGGACATGAGGGGCGTGACGGTGGACACCGCGAACCGGCTCCAGGGACGCGAGTTCGACGTGACGGTGGTCCTGCACCCGCTCTCCGGCCGCCCGGACGCCACGGCCTTCCATCTGGAGACCGGCCGCCTGTGCGTGCTGGCCTCCCGGCATCGCCACGCGTGTGTGGTGGTGTGCCGGGAGGGGGTCGCGGACCTGCTGGACGAGCACCCGTCGACGGAACCGGTCCAGCTGGGCGTGACGGTGAAGTTCCCGGACGGGTGGGAGGCCAACCACGCGGTCCTGGCCCACCTGGCCGGGCACCGCGTCCGCTGGCGGCCCTGACCGCCGCGGCGGCCCCGCGCCCGGGGGCGGCCCTGACCGTCGCGGCCCGCGCCCGGGGGCCGGCCCGTGCGCCGGGCCGCCCCCGGAAGTGCCGGGCGGCGCGCATCGGGTGCTCCCGGGGCGGGAAGCCCTCTTGCGCCGGGCGGGACAATGGAAGGTGGCCGTCCGGCCGTGCGAGGAAGGAAAGAACCACATGGCACAACCCGAGCGGAGCGAGCAGCGGCGGCTCCGTCCCGCGCCCCTGCTCTTCGAGCCGTCCGCGGCGGCGGCCGACCCGGAGCACTTCTTCGACCTGGAGTCGATGGACGATCCACGGGAGCTGCTGGCCAGGGCGACGGAGCTGACGCTGGCGTTCCGGGCCGCGACCGACCGGGCCGTCGAGTTCCAGGCCGTGGCGGCCGCGCAGCTCGCCGACCCCCGCCGGTTCGACCGGCTCACGGCCGCGGACATAGCCGAGCGCGCGGAGTGGACCGAGGACTACGCCGAGAAGATGATCGAGTTCGGGCGGTCCCTGCTGGCCGGCGACCCGATACGGCCCTGACCGCCCCTGCGGAACGGCACCGCGGGTACACCTGTGGCATATGCCGACGGGCAAGATACCCCTTCCCGGCCCGCCGCGTCCCCCTTTCGGTAACTCTTACGGTACGGCGCCGTAACCGCCGGTAGACCTGTCGTCATGAGCGCATGGCTGAAGGACGAAACGACCCTGCACACCGGTGCCGCCCCGCACCACGGCGTCGACCTCCTCGCTCTGTTGCGGGACGGCGGCCGGGACCGGGCGGCCCAGGTCACCGCGGCCGGCGCGGCCTGGCTCGCGGGCGCCTCGGCGCACCCCCGGAGCACGCTCGCGCGGTGGGAGGCACACCCTTCGGTCCCCGGTGTGCTGCCGTGCGGTTCGTCCTTCGACGTGGTGAACCTGCCCGCCCTCTTCGGCCGGCGGGTGCTGGAACAGCTGTGGTCGGAGGGGCCGGGCTCCGGCCCGGCCGCCTCGCACCGCGGACGGGTGCTGCTCTTCGCCGCCCCCGGGACGGCCCAGCGCCTGCCGACCCTGCTGGCCTGGGAGGAGTGGGGGACCACGGGAGGTGCCGGCCGCGTCTCCGCCGCCACCACAAAAGGCGCCGCCGCCGTCCGGGACGCCTCCCCGGACACCCCCGCCCGGGTCGTCCCCCGCACCGCCGCCCTCCCCGCGCTGCTCTGCCACGGCACGGGGGACGCGGTCACGGTGCCGCCCCTGGCCCCCCGCCCCGGAGCGGGGGACGAGCCGCGCTGGCTGGTCGCCCCGGACACCCGCGCTCCCTGGCTCCCCGGCCCGGACGTACTGCTCTGGGCCTGTGTGCGGGCGGGCAGGGCGGCGGCCCCGGCGACCACCGGACATTCGATTTTTCCTCCCGCCGATCCGGGTGCTAATGTCTACGACGTCAGCAGGCGCCGCTAGCTCAGTTGGTTAGAGCAGCTGACTCTTAATCAGCGGGTCCGGGGTTCGAGTCCCTGGCGGCGCACAGACGGAAGAAGCCCCCTCACGCGAGTGAGGGGGCTTCTTCGTGCGCCCCCATGAGCGCGTCCCCATGAGCGCGTGCGCCCCGCGAGTCCGGGAGGTGCGGCTCAGGCGTCGCCCTCGTCCGCCCCGGTGGTGATCCGCACGGTCCAGGCGCCGGAGGCCGTCCGGCCGGCGACCTCGATGCGTACGTGCCCGCCGGGCACGGTGTACCGCTCGCCCTCCCCGAGGGGGGCGTCCGCGAGCGGCGGGTAGACGGAGCGGTCCCGGCACGCCTCGGAGTGCGGGTGGGTGTCGAGCACCTCCACGGGGCCGCCGCCGGAGGGCGTCCCGTTGTGGATCCGGTAGATCAGGATCCCCTCGGTGCAGGTGGTCCGGTCGTTGCCGACGGCGCTGCGGGCCTCGACGGCCAGGGCGCTGTCCGGGCCGGTCCTGATGACCGCGAGCCTGGTCCCCTTGGAGGCGCCGGGCGGGGGTACCTCGGCCATCGGGACCAGGGTGAGGTCGGCGCCGCCCTGGACGCAGACGATCTCGTCCCCGCCGAGCCAGCCCAGCTTCCACTTGTGCCAGCCGAACAGGTCGGGGGCGAGCCCGAACTGGCTGCCCATGACGTCCCAGTCGCCGACGTAGGTGTCCCAGTCGCCCTTGCCGTCCTCCGGCCGGTGGTAGAGGTCGGCCAGGTCGAAGACGTGGCCGGTCTCGTGCGCCAGGACGTTGCGGTCCGGCGGGTGCTCCTCGAAGACGGTGACCACGCGCCGGATGTCCGTACCGTCGGCGGTGAGCGGCCGGTCGAAGTTGACGACCTTGGTGGCGTCGGAGTCGACTCCGGGCGCGTCCGGGTCGGCGACGAGGTAGACGATGTCGTACGCGGAGAAGTCGACCCGGTCGTCGACGGCCTCGACGGCGTCACGGAAGTAGGCGCTGCGCCGCTCGGACGCCCAGTCCCGCTGTATCCCGTACCAGGTGGAGGGGCGGGGCATCCTCACCCACTGCCGCTGCGGGTGGGCGCGCAGGGTGAACGCGCCGTACGAGGCGTGCTCGAAGAAGCGCGCGGTGGCGGGGAAGTGGTCCGCCGCCAGCACGTCCGGGGGGAGCAACGGTTCGGAGTCGGGGAAGGAGAGGAAGACCATGACGGCTTCCAGGTTCCGCTCGGGGCGCGGGTAGGCATCGTTCCAGGTGTCGAGGCCCAGCGAGTGGTGGGCGTCGGTGCGGGGCAGTGCGCAGGGGGTCGCGTCCCGGGTCGCGGCGGCGACGGGTCCGGCGACGAGGCCGGTGGCGGCGAGCGCCAGGAGCGAGGTGAGCGCGGCCGCCGCGCTGCGCAGACTGAATCCCTCCGTCCCCCCGTGTCTGTGCTGACGCGGCACGTATACCTCCGGTGGCGGCTGCGGGATCCCGATCCACTCACCCTGTGCCGGTCGGATGCCGTACGCCTCGTTGTGCTGCCCCACACGGGTCAGGGGGCCGGATGGCCCACACGCACACCACGATCACGGAAGGTGACCGTCGGTCACCTCGCCCTCATGTCCGGCCAGGAGGACTGCGGATCTCATCAATACCGGATGAACCGGACGCGGCGCCCGGGCGCGCCCGGCGGCTGGGCCATGCGCGGGACACACCGTGTGCCCCGCGTCCGAAACGAGGGACACGCTGGTACACGCGAGTCGCCACCCTCTATGCTTCACCTCGCTTTCCTGCGTGGTTTCCGCCTGCGGTGCAACGCCCCGACCTCTTCCCGCCCAGGCCGGCCACTTCTGTTTCACGACGATCGGCACAGCGGGAGCGAGCGGTGAGCGGAACTTTCGAAGGACCGGCGTCCAGGCCGGGGGGACCGCCTCTCGCCCGGCCGCCGACGGTCACCGACGGTGAGGGCGAGGGGCCCCGGGAGCTACGCGACTACCGTGCCGCGTTCCGGGCCGCCGCGCTCCCCATGGCCGTGGTCGACCGCCGGGGCGTCGTCGTCCGCGCCAACGACGCGCTGGCCTCCCTGCTCGGCACCGACCCCGCGTCCCTGCCGGGCCGGCCGGCGGCCGGACTGCTGGACCTGGCCGGGGATCCGCGCAGCCGGCAGGCGTACGAGGAGGTCCTGGGCGGCACCCGGGCGCGGCTGCGCTGCACCCGGCCGCTGAAGCACCCGGACGGCCGGTCGCTGTGGGCGGAGGTCACGCTCGTGCCGACGGCCGGTCCGCCGGACGGCGCGGGCCGTGCGCTGCTGTCCGTCGAGGACATCAGCGACCGGCACGAACTCCAGCTCCGGCTGCGGCATCTGCGGATGCACGACCCGGTGACCCGGCTGCCCAACCGCACCCTCTTCTTCGAACGGCTCTCGACCGCCCTGGAGGACGCCTCGTCCCGGAGCGGTGCGGGGCCCCGGCGGGGCCGGATCGGCCTGTGCTACCTGGACCTCGACGGGTTCAGGGCGGTCAACGACACGCTGGGCCACCATGCCGGCGACCGGCTGCTGGCCGCTGTCGCCGCCCGGCTGACGGACTGCGCGGAGGCGGCCGGGCAGCACCGGCCCGGCGGGTATCTGGTGGCCCGGCTCGGCGGGGACGAGTTCGCGGTCCTGGTGGAGGACTCGTCGGGGCCGCACCAGCTCACCGAGCTCGCCGGTTCGGTGCTCGGCGCGCTGGAGCGGCCCTTCGACGTGGGCGGCCAGCGGCTCTCGGTGTCCGCGTCGATCGGGGTGGTGGAGCGGAGTACGGAGGACGTCTCCGCGACCGCCCTGATGCAGGCCGCGGACACCACCCTGTACTGGGCGAAGGCGGACGGCCGGGGCCGGTGGACGCTCTTCGACGCGGAGCGCAACGCGCACCGGATGACCCGTCAGGCGCTCTCGGCCACTCTGCGCTCCGCCGTGGAGCGCGGCGAGTTCACCCTGGAGTACCAGCCGCTGGTGGGCATGACGGACGAGGTCGTGCGGGGCGTGGAGGCGCTGGTCCGGTGGAACCACCCCCGGTTCGGGATGCTGCCGCCGCACCGGTTCGTCCCGATCGCCGAGGAGGACGGCACGATCGTCCAGCTGGGGCGGTGGGTCCTGCGGGCGGCGTGCCGCCAGGCGCGCCGCTGGCAGCTGGAACACCCGGCGGAGACACCGCTGTTCATCAGCGTCAATGTCGCGGTACGCCAGCTCCTGGACTGCGATCTGGTCGCCGAGGTGGCGGAGGTGCTGGCCGAGACCGGTCTCGCGCCCGGTCTGCTCCAGCTGGAGCTGACCGAGTCCGCGGTGACCGGCTCGGCGGGCCGGCCGCTGCGGGTGCTCCAGGAGCTCAGCGACATGGGTGTCCGGATCGCGATCGACGACTTCGGCACCGGGTACTCCAACCTCGCCTATCTCAGCCGGCTGCCGGTCTCCGTGCTGAAGCTGGACGGTTCGTTCGTCCGGGGGTTCCGCCGGGAGGGCGGCGGCCCGCACGCCTCCCCCGCCGACGAGGCGATCGTCGAGGCGATGGTGCAGCTGGCGCACCGCCTGGGGCTGACGGTCACCGCGGAGTGCGTGGAGACCACCGTCCAGGCGGAGCGGCTGCGGCGGATCGGCTGCGACACCGGGCAGGGCTGGCTCTACTCGCGGGCGGTGGCCCCGGAACGGATCGCCGAACTGATCGGCTCACCCCCGCGGGAGACCTGAGCCGGTCGGGTACCGGACCGCGGGCACCACCCGGTGCCGCACGGCGAGCGGCACGCCGCCCGGTACCGGACCGCGGGCGGGAGCGCCGCCCGCGGCCGGTCCGCGGGTTCCCGCGAGCCCCCGCCGGCTTCAGCCGAGAGCCGGGCCGGCGGGCAGGCCGTACGCGTCCGCGATCAGCTCGTAGGACCGCAGCCGGGCTTCGCCGCCGTGCGCGTTCGCGGTGATCATCAGCTCGTCGGCGCCGGTGCGCCCGGCCAGCGCGTCCAGCCCGGCGCGTACCTCGTCCGCCGTGCCGTGGACGATGTCGGCGAGCCAGCTGTCGACGAAGTCGCGCTCCATGGGGCTGAAGTCGTACGCCTCCGCCTCCTCGGGGGTGGGCACCAGGCCGGGGCGGCCGGTGCGCAGCCGGACCATCGACAGGGCGCCGGTCAGCACCTGGCGGCGTGCCTCGCGGGCGTCGTCGGCGGCCAGCGCGGACACCCCGATCAGGGCGTACGGGGCGTCGAGGACGGCGGACGGCTCGAAGGACTCCCGGTACAGCTCCAGCGCCGGGACGGTGTTCCGGGCGGAGAAGTGGTGGGCGAAGGCGAAGGGCAGGCCGAGCATTCCGGCCAGCCGGGCGCTGAAACCGGAGGAGCCCAGCAGCCAGACGGGCGGCCGGTGCGCCGACTGGACACCGCCGGGAGAGGTCGCCTGCACGGGTCCGGGCACGGCGTGGATACGGGCGTAGGGGTGCCCGTCGGGGAAGTCGTCGTCCAGGAAGCGGATCAGCTCGGCCAGCTGCTGCGGGAAGTCGTCCGCGCCTTCGTTCAGCCGGTCGGTGCGCCGCAGGGCCGCGGCGGTGGCGCCGTCGGTGCCGGGCGCGCGGCCCAGGCCCAGGTCGACGCGGCCCGGGGCCATCGCCTCCAGGGTGCCGAACTGCTCGGCGATCACCAGAGGGGCGTGGTTGGGCAGCATGACCCCGCCGGAACCGAGCCGGATGCGTTCGGTGTGGGCGGCCAGGTGCGCCAGGATGACGGCGGGCGAGGAGGAGGCCACGCCGGGCATGGAGTGGTGCTCGGCGACCCAGAAGCGGTGGAAGCCCCGGTTCTCGGCGAGCCTGGCGATGTCCACGCTGGTACGCAGGGCCTGGCTCGCGGTCCGGCCCGCTCCGACGGTGACCAGGTCCAGCACGGACAGGGGTACGGAAGCCGTCCCGTGCGCGGTGCCGCGGATCCCGCCGCCTCGCTTCGTCTCGCCTCGGTTCTCGTCCACGTGTCGGGCCTCTCCGGTGGTGCGTGCGCGTCTGGTTACCGAGGAGATGCAACAGGAGGACGACTCCGCTTATTCCCGGCACCCGCACCGGCCGGCCCTCAGGGGCCCGCCCGGCGGACCGGGGACGGGCGGGGCCCCGGTCACGCGGCGCTCACTCACGCACCTCGATCCCGCCGTGCTCGACCATGCCCGGCGGCGGCTCACGGGTCGCGAAGAGGGTGCCCAGAGGCGGCGCCCAGACCCGCCGGTCGGCGAGCCGGAGCCCCTCCCAGACCGCGACCTGGTTCGCCGTGAGGACCGGCTTGCCCAGCAGCTCCTCCAGCTCGGGGATGTGCGCGGCCGTGTGCAGGGCGTTGTCGGGGAGCAGGAGGACCTCGGCGTCGGGGTGGTCGCCGGCCACGGCCAGCTCCTTGATCCGCTCCACGTCCCATGCCGCCGCCTCGGACGCGTCGACGACCCCGGCGCCCCGGACGGCGGTCACCTCGACGCCCGCCCGCCGGAGGAAGTCCGCGAAGAGCCCGGCGAGGTCCTCGGGGTAGGTGGCGGCGACGCAGACGCGGCTCGCGCCGAGTTCGCCCACGGCGTGCGCGAAGGCGAAGGAGGCGCTGGAGGCCGGCAGCCCGGCCGTGCGCGCGAGGCCGGCGATCTGCTCCTGGGCGCCCTCCCAGCCGCGTACGGAGCTGCCGCCGGTGGTGGCCCACACGAGCGCCTCGGCCCCGGCCAGCCGCAGCTCCTCGACCCCGGCGGCCAGGCGTTCGGGCTCGCCCGCCGCGAGCAGGGCCTCGACGCCCCGGGAGTCACCCTCGACGCCGGTGTGGAACAGGGGCAGCCTGATGTCGCTGTCGAGCATCACCTCGATCCGCGGGAAGTCGTCCTCCGCCGCGTGGCCCGGATAGAGAAGTCCTACGGTCGTCATGTCCATCCTTCCGGTGTCGTCCGGATGTCCCACCGCGCACTTCCGCGCGCTTTGTCCCTGTTGCCCCCGCCTGGACCAAGTATTCCCCCGTCGGACGCCCTCCGCCGCCTCGGGCACGCAGGGCGCCCGCGCGGCACCCCTCGGTCACCGGGCACCGCCGCCGGGACATACGCCCGGCTATCGCCCTTCCGTGGGACAACGCGACATAACAGGCAGTCATGAACCAACACCACACGGGGAATACGCCCCGCACACCGTCCGTCGCCCTCCGCCCGCGACCGGACACGGGAAGGTCACCCTCCGGCCACCGTTCGATTACATGCAGGCGCCGTCTGAATAGACCCCCTGGATCGGGCAGGCGCTCACCTTGTCCGGACTGTTCGAACCTCCCAGGAGATTGCTGACCATGGCTGACTTCCCGAACCTGTCCCGCAGAGGTTTCATCAACCGGTCGGCGGCCGTGGGCGGACTGCTCGTCGTCCCCGGCCTCCTCTCCGCGTGCAGCAAGGCCGACGCCGGTGCCGCCGACGGCGAGGGCGCGCTGGACAAGCTCCGCAAGCAGGGATTCGTGCGGGTCGCGTACGCCAACGAGGCGCCGTACGGCTACATGGAGGGCGAGGAGCTCAAGGGCGAGGCGCCCACGCTGCACCGGGAGATCTTCAAGGCGCTCGGCGTGGACGAACTGAAGCCCACGCTCTCCGAGTGGGACGGCCTGATCCCCGGCCTCCAGGCCGGGAAGTACGACGTGGTCAGCGCGGGCATGGCGATCACCCCGGAGCGCTGCGCCAACGCCCTCTTCTCCGAACCGGAGTTCATCTCCCCCACCGCCCTGATGGTGCGGAAGGGCAACCCGGAGGAGCTCACCGACCTGGCCTCGGCGAAAGCCGCCGGGGTGACGATCGGCGTGATGTCCGGCGCGGTCGAGGGCTCCTACGCCGAGGGCGCCGGCATACCGGAGTCGAAGATCAAGACGGTGCAGAAGCCGCAGGACGGCGCGGACGCCGTCAAGGGCGGCCGTATCGACGCCTTCCTGCTCACCGGTATCTCGCTGCGCTGGCTGGCGAAGACCAACCCGGAGACCGAGGTCACCGAGGCGTTCGTACCCGAACTGGACGGCAAGCAGCAGTTCTCCCCGGGCGGCGCGGTGTTCCGCCAGGGCAACGAGGACCTGCGGGACTCCTTCAACCGCGAGCTCAAGAAGATCGTCTCGGACCGCTCCCGCTATGTGGGCCTGCTCCAGGAGTACGGCTTCGGCGCCACGGAGATCCCTCCGGCCACGCTGAAGACCGCCGACCTGTGCAAGGGCTGACAGGGCGGAGCCCTCACGTATGAATGACTTCCTCTCCACACTCCTCGATGAGTTTCCCCAGGTCAGGGCGGGCTTGTGGGTGACGATCGAGGCGACCGTCCTCGGCTCGCTGCTGGCACTGCTGCTGTCCTTCACCTTCGGTCTGATGGCGGGCAGCAAGCTGCTCCTGGTACGCGGGGTCTCCCGGACGGTCGTGGAGTTCTTCCGCGGCACCTCGCTCTACATCCAGCTGTTCTGGCTCTACTACGCGATGCCCCAGCTGACCGGCTACGAACTCACCCCGCTCCTGTGCGGGGTGGTCGCCTTCGGCCTGAACTACGGGGCGTACGGGTCCGAGATCGTGCGCGGAGCGGTCAACTCCGTGCCCCGCGCCCAGTACGAGGCCGCCGTCGCGCTGAACATGACGCCCTTCCACCGCATGCGGAAGGTGATCCTGCCGCAGGCCTGGGTGCAGATGATCCCGTCCTTCACCAACCTGCTGATCCAGCTGCTGAAGTGCACGCCGCTGCTGTGGCTGATCTCGGCGGCCGACCTGATGACCGCCGTCGAGCACGTGCGCAGCCGGACCGGTGAGACCCTCACCGCCTATCTGCTGCTGCTGGCCGTCTACTTCGTACTCGCCTATGCGCTGACCCTGCTGATGAACCTGCTGGAACGGTCCGCCAAGCGCCGGCTCGGCCTGCACACCGGGGCGGGCAGTCTGCTCAGGACCCGTACGGCGGAGGCCGCCGCCACGACCGGAGGTGCGCGGTGAGCCGGTCGTTCGACTGGGAGGCCGTCCAGGACGCCCTTCCCCTGCTGCTCGAAGGATTCCGGGTCACCCTGCTCGCCACCGTGCTGGGCACGCTGGTCGCCGCGGTGCTCGGGCTGGCCATCGCGGTGGCCGGACGCGCCCCGTCCCGCTTCGTGACGGTGCCCGTCAAGGCGGTGATGGAGTTCGTCCGCGCCACCCCGCTGCTGGTCCAGCTGGTGGGCGCCGCCGCGCTGTTCACCTCGGTGGAACCGCTGACGATCGGCATCGTGGTGCTCGGCGTCCACTACGCCACGTACACCTCCGAGGTCTACCGCGCCGGGATCGACGGTGTGCCCAAGGGCCAGTGGGAGGCATGCCGGGCGCTCTCGCTGCCGCCCCGCCGGACCTGGCAGGCGGTGATCCTGCCGCAGGCCGTACGCAACGTGCTGCCCGCCCTCGGCAACTACGCGATCTCGATGTTCAAGGAGACGCCCTTCCTCGCCGTGATCACGGTGCAGGAGATGGTCTTCGAGGCCCGGAAGTACGGGGCCGACCACTTCGCGTACACCGAGGCGTTCACGCTCGCGGGACTGGTCTTCCTGATCGCGAGCTACCCCACCTCACTGCTGATGAGAAAGCTGGAGAAGCGTCTTGGCCACTGACTCCGCCCCCCTGAAGGAGCCCGCGGACGCGGCCCCGCCGGCCGAGGACACCGGCGTGGAACCGCTCATCCGCTTCGACAAGGTCGTCAAGCGGTACGGCAGCCATGTGGTCCTGGACGAACTGGACTTCACCGTACGCCGCGGTGAGCACGTGACGCTGATCGGGCCGAGCGGCTCGGGCAAGACCACGATCCTGCGGCTGCTGATGACGCTGGAGAAGGTCAGCGGCGGCGTCATCTGGGTGGACGGCTCACCGCTGTCGCACGTGCGCAGGCCGGACGGCTCGCTGAAGCCGGCCGGCGAGAAGGAACTCCGCAGGGCCCGGCGGAAGATCGGGATGGTCTTCCAGCAGTTCAACCTCTTCCCGAACATGAAGGTGCTCCAGAACATCACCGAGGCGCCGGTCAACGTCCTGGGCATGGACCGCGACGAGGCGGAGGCGCGCGCCCGCGAACTGCTCGACCTGGTCGGGCTCTCCGGGAAGGTCGACGCCCACCCCTCACAGCTCTCCGGAGGACAGCAGCAGCGGGTGGCGATCGCCCGCGCGCTCGCGATGCGCCCGGAGATCCTGCTGCTCGACGAGGTCACCTCGGCGCTGGACCCGGAGCTGGTGGCCGGTGTGCTGGACCTCCTCGGCGACATCGCGAGGAGCACCGACATCACGATGGTCTGCGTGACCCACGAGATGAATTTCGCCCGTGACGTCTCGGAGAAGGTCCTGATGTTCGACGCGGGCCGCGTGGTGGAGTCCGGTTCGCCGGAGAAGATCTTCACCGCCCCGGAGCACGCACGTACGCGCGAGTTCCTCAACGCGGTGCTGTGACCTCGGCCGTAGCGGAACGCCCGCGTCTTTGGCATATGCCAAACGGATGCGCCCCGGGACATGTCCCCGGGGCGCGCCGGGCGTCTCCTCAACACCCCCTCCGGGAGGGTGGTTTGACCGCTATGGTGGAAGAAAAGCTGGCGGTCACAACCTGGTAGGGGGAAACCGTGGCGTTGAAGCCCGAGCCGAAGGCGCCGTTCCACTCGGTGCAGTACGCCCTGCGCGTACTGGAGTCCGTGTCCACGCACGGTGACGGTGTGACCGAGGAGCGGCTCTCCCGCGAGACGGGGCTCCCCGTCGGGCATCTCGCGCCCCTCCTGCTGACCCTGCGCCGTGAGGGGTACGTCGAGCAGGTCGCCGACGGCGCCTATGTCGCCGGGTCCGCCTTCGCCGAGCTCGGGTCCGGGGCCACCCGCCGCAAGGCGATGGAGGCACGCCTCCAGCGGACGCTCACGCAGCTGCGGGACTCGGTCGGCGCGGCGGTCTACGTCAGCCGGTACGTCGACGGAGAGGTCCGCATCACGCAGGTGGCCGACGGCCCGCGTACCCCCGCCGTGAACGAGTGGGTGGACTTCCGCGCCGCGGCGCACGCCAGCGCGATCGGCAAGTGCCTGCTCACCCAGCTCGACCAGAACGGCCGGCGGGACCATCTCTCCCGGCACCGGACGGCCCGGCTCACCTCGCGGACGATCACCAGCGAGAAGGTGCTCTTCTCGAAGCTGGACAGCCAGCCGGCGACGGTCCCGGTGCTCGACATCCAGGAGTACGCGGTGGGCACGGTCTGCGCGGCGGTCCCGCTGACGGCCGGGTCGTCGGCGGGCTGCCTGGCGCTCTCCCTGCCGATCGAGGACGCGCACCGGCTGCGCTCGGCGGCGGCGACACTGAACCGCCGGGCCGCGCCGCTCCTGCTGTCGATGGCGCTCTGACCTGGGCTTTCCTGTCCCCTGCCGCGATCCGGCGGGGCCGGTGGGACACGTGTCATCAGCACCCCCGGGAACCAGGTATTATTTTCGAGTCAGCAGGCGCCGCTAGCTCAGTTGGTTAGAGCAGCTGACTCTTAATCAGCGGGTCCGGGGTTCGAGTCCCTGGCGGCGCACAGACACGCGAAAGGCGGTCTCCGTAACCGGAGGCCGCCTTTCGCCTTGTGCGTGTGAGGGCGGGGACGGGAACGGCCCGCCCGGTCCGGGGGCACCGGACGGCGGGCGGGCCGGCTCTCACATGGCGCGCGGCGGCTACGCGCACCGGGGGGCCTCGGTCAGGAGAACTTCACGTCCGAGCACGCGTAGAACGCGTTGGGGGTGTCGGCGACGTTCCAGACGGCCAGGATGACGTGCTTACCGGACTTCTGGGTGGGCATGGAGCCCTGGTGGACCAGCGTCGAAGGGGGCTGCTGGTTGCCGTAGGGCACCGTCATGAACGGCTGCGACTCCAGGGCCGCCCTGGTCAGCGGCTTGGTGGAGTCCCAGCCGTTCTTGGTGATGTAGTAGCGGAAGTCGCTGGTGGCGTGGCGGGCGGTGAACTGCCAGCGGAAGCTGTAGCCCTGGCCGCCGGTGACCTGCGTGGCGGGCCAGTTGCCACCGCGGGGGTCGTCGAGCGCGGCGAAGCCGCTGTTCCCGCCGGCGCAGATCTTGCCGTCGGCCGGTCCCGCCGCCGGGAAGCCCTTGGGGCCCTCGACGCTCTGCGGCTCCCACTGGATGGCTCCGCAGCCGCTCACGGTGCCGTTGGCGCACAGCTTCTGACGGCTGATCGGGGAGTCGGTGTAGCCGTGGCTGCTGGCGCTGCCGGTGGCGAACATGGAGACGCCTGCGATGGCGAGGCCCACAACAGCCGCGCTTGCCCTTTTCCGCATGGTTTGTCGCTCCTAGAGAACGTGGGGGATGTTCCGGGGGCTCTGCTGCGCGCAAGAGTCGTGCGGTCTAGACCAAGTTCAGATTATTGACAGCGCATGAACATGTCCAGACCAATATGGGTGATGTTTCAACGCACCCACTCCGTGCACACCTGTTCTTCACGCGCCCCCGCCGTTGCCGCGCCCGGTGTAGAAAGCCACCGTCAAGTCCCTGACCAGCGCCTTGTGTTCGTAGTCGTCCAGCTCGACGATGCCGCGCGCCGTCAGCCGGCCGACGGTTTCGTCCACGGCGTCGACCACGGAGGTGAGGACGCTGTCGCGGTGTCTGGCGTCGATCGCCGTCACCCGGCGCCGCTGCATGGCCGCCGCGACCTCCGGGGCGTACTCGATGCCGGTCGGCTGCGTGGAGTACACCTCGATGCCGGCCGGTTCGCAGTCCGCCTTCAGCATCCGGGTCAGCGCGTCACCCACCGCCTCCGCGTCCCGCAGGGTGCGGGCCTCCTCCAGGAAGGCGTCGGCGGGCAGTTGGGACAGTACCCGCGCCAGCGCCGCCTCGACCTGGTCACGCAGGTACTGCTCGTGGTCGGCGACGCCGAGCGCCGCCCGCGCGGTGTCGGCGACCCTCCAGACCACCAGCACCACCACGCGCAGCGCCGTGCCCTCCGCGTCGACGGCGGGCAGCGGCTCGCTGCGCCAGTGCCGCAGCCGTACGTCGACGCGCCGGCGCCGCAGGAGCGGCGAGGCCCAGATCAGGCCGGTACGCCGGACGCTGCCCCGGTAGTCCCCGAAGAGCGTCAGCACCGAGGCGTGACCGGCCCGGACGCGCCCGACGCCCCCGAACGCGAACACCGCCACGGCGACGAGCAGCCCGAGCAGCGCCCAGGATCCGGTGCCCAGCGGCTCGTAAGGGCGTACGAGCCCCAGCCGGCCGCTCACCGCGGTGGGCAGCACCCCGTGCAGGGCGAGCAGGGCGAGGCCGCCGCCCACCGCGGCCGTCCCGGCGAGCAGGGCGGCCCAGCCGGGGAGCACGGGTCCGGGCCTCTCGGTGAGCCGGGCGTCGGGCGCGGGGGCCTCCCGGCCGACGGCGCGGCCGGGCCCATGGGCCGGTGGCCGCGTCTGCGCCTGTGTACCGGGCCGGTGGGTGCGCGGGCCCTGCGGAGTGCGCGGCACCGGGGGCCGTACCGCCGGGCCGGGCCGGTCGCCGGTGCCACCACCGAAACGGGCCGCGGCCGGGGCCCCGGCCGTCGCGGCTCCGGTCCCGCCGGCGGGCGCGGGTGCGGGCCCGGACGGGGGCTCGGGTGCGGAGACGGGCGAGGGCCCGGACGTGGACTTGGGCGCGGACGCGGAGACGGACACGGGCCCGGATGTGGACGCGGGCCCGGACGTGGACGCGGACATGGCGGCGAACGCGGTGCCGGCCGTCACAGGGCCGGTCGCGGTGGTCCTGCCCTGCCCGCCACCGCCGAAAGCCGCCGCACGGTGGCCGGTGCCGGGCGTGTGGGCACCGGAACCCACCAGGGTGACCAGCGGTGTCATCCCCTCGGACCGCGCACCGCGCCCGACGCCGGCCACCGCGTCGAGGGCGGGACCGAGGTCGGCGGGCACCTCCACCGGTGCTTCCTCCGGGTCCGCCCCTCTCTCTCCGGCGGGTGCCGGGAGGGTGACGGGCGCTTCCCGGCCCACGGCCGGTCCGGCCGTCCCGGTCTGAGGCCCGCCCCGCTCCGCCGCTCCGGAAGATCCCGGCCGGCCGGCCGCCTCCACCACGTCCGCCGTATCCGCCGTATCCGCTGCATCCGCCGCGTCCGCCGTACCCGCCGCGTCCGTCATGGGCACCGGGTCCGCGGCGGCCGAGGGCGGCGGGGCGACGGCCGGGCCCACTGCGGCCACCGATGGCGCGGACGGCGCGGATCCCGCCGGTCCGGCGGGGCGGTCAGCCTCCTCCGGACCGCCTTCTCCGGGGCCGCCCCACTCCGGACCACCCTCCCCGGGACCGCTTCCCCCCTCCCCCGGGCTGCCCGCCCCCTCCGGGCCGTCCTTCCGCTCCGGCGCCGGACACCCTGTACGCCCGTGGGCCGGGGCGGCCTCGTGGACGGTGGCGGTGTCCCGCCAGGCAGGCGGCTCACGCTCCTCCCAGCCGGGCCGGCCCGCGCCCGGGGCCGGGGGCGGCGCTGCCCCCGTGTCCCGCGCGGGGGCCGCGCCCTGTGCGTCCGTTCCCCCCTGTGCGTACGTCTCGTCCCGCTCGTTCTCCGCGTACCGCATTCCCGCCTCCGTCCTGGTCCGCCTGCCTGTGCTGCCTGTCGTCCTGCCTGTCCTGCCTGTTCCGTCCGTGCTGCGCCGCTCGCCCCGCCTCTCCCGGCCGGTCAGGTGAAGAGCCGTCGCCAGGTCTCCGGACCCGGGTAACCGTCGGCCTCGCTCCCGCGCCATCCCTGGGCCCGCTGGAAGGCTTCGACGTTGCGGCGGTCGGCCTCCGTCCAGCGGGGGCCGGGGCCCGAGGCGTAGTGCTTGCCGTAGCCCTTCTTCACCAACTGGGCGCCGAGGAGCTGGATCCGGCTGTCGCTTCGGCCCGGCCGGAAACAGCCGCGTCCCGGAAAGGCCGGACCGGCGGTGCCGTCCGCGCCCGCGTCCGTCGCCGCGGGGATCTTCCGGCCGGTGCCCGCCAGCAGCAGTTCCCAGGTGTCCGGGCCGGGGGTGCCGTCGGCCTCCTCGCCCCTCCATCCCTGGGCCCGCTGGAACGCCTGGGTCGCCCGCCGGTCGGCGTCCGTCCATAGCGGTCCCGCCCCGACCCCGTAGAAACGCCGGCCGCCCTGCGCGATCAGCAGCTCCCCGAGCCGGGTGACGTACGCGTTGTCGGCGCCGGGCCCGAACCGCCCCGCTCCCGGGAACTCCGTACCCGTCCCGCTGCCGTCCGCCTGTCCGGTCAGTCCCTTGTAGCGGTACGCCACGTACTTCGAGGAGTCGGTCCAGTACGCCATCGGCGTCGTCGCCCGGCGGGTGTGCGGCCGGACCTGTTCGTACGCGAGGTAGTGGCGGTGCGTGCTGTCCGTCCAGCCGCCGAAGACCGTGACATGGGACCCGGCGCCCGGGTCGGCGAGGTTGTGGAAGAGCAGGATGTCCCCGGGCTGCAGGTCGGCCCGGGCGATCTTCGTCCCGAAGGAGGCGAGGCTGCCGGTCCACTCGTTGCTCCCCAGCCCCCAGGCCATCGACACGAAGCCGGAGCAGTCCTGCCGGTACCCGTCCGACCAGTACGCCGTCATGTCGTACGGCACCTCGGCGGCCACCCACTTCTTGGCCCGGTCGATGACGGCGGCCCTGGTGGTCGTCCCCGCGGGGGCTCCCGGCGCCGGTGTCCCCGGGAGCCCGCCGCCGACGAGCGGCCCGGCCGGCCCCTGCGGGGTGTCCGGCCGCGGGCCGGCGGCGGTGTCCGCCCGGGGGATCCGGCTGCCAGCGGCGGCCACGGCGGCCTGGGCGGCCCCGCAGGAGAGCACCACCCCCGCCGTGGTGACCAGCAGCAGTGCCCGCCCCGCCCCGCGCGTGGCCCGGTGCCGGTGCCCGGGGCACCGTGCGGGCTGTACGGCGGCCGTACGGCGTTGTCCGGCACACCCCGCGCAGCCGCAGTCCACGGCGGGTTCGTACTCCTCGAAGGCCGGCATCGCCATGCGGCTCCCCTTCCCTCGGCCGTCGTCGAGATCTTTCGCGCCTCAACTTTCACAACGAAACTCATGTTGACTGACAAAAGGTAAAAAACGACCATCCGACAGGCAGGGGGAACGGAATTGGTCGGGAGCACCCCCGCCCGTCGGGTAAAGTTCTCCAGGTCAGCAGGCGCCGCTAGCTCAGTTGGTTAGAGCAGCTGACTCTTAATCAGCGGGTCCGGGGTTCGAGTCCCTGGCGGCGCACGCACCAGAAGGCCCCCTCACCGAGCGTGAGGGGGCCTTCTGCGTGTTCCCGGGAGCGGCCACCGGGTCAGGCATCGCCTCCGGGGGCGCCGCTCCGGCCGGTCAGATAGGCCGAGACCACCACATTGGCCGTGTAGGCGCGCGCTTCGGGGTCGTACGTACCGCCGCAGGTGATCAGCCGGAGTTCGGCGCGCCCGTCCTCGTGCGGGCCGTACGCCTTCCGCGCGTCGAAGCGTTCCCGGGTGAAGACCTGGACGTCGTCGACGGTGAACTCGGCCACCGTGCCGTCGTCCCGGCCGATCCGGACCTTCTCACCCGGCCGGACCGTGCTGAGGTCGTAGAACACCGCGGGGTCGGTCTCGGTGTCGACATGGCCGACGAGGAGCGCGGCGCCCTCGGCCCCGGGTTCGGTGCCGTCGCCGTACCAGCCGACGGTGCCGGGGGTCCCGTACGACGGTGGTTCGATTGCGCCGGCCGCGTCCAGTCCCCGCGGGACGACGGGTGCGGCGATCTCCAGCGAGGGGATCTCCACCCTCCGCGGCACCGCGCCGTCGATCGGTTCGTGTGCCGGGGGCAGCGGGGCCCCCAGGGGCCGGCCCACCGCGGCGACGTCCCCGGTCGTGGGGGCCGAACTGCCGCCGGTGGCCTCCCTGCCCCACAGCCACAGGCCGAGCAGCAGCACCGCCCACGCGATACCGGTCAGCAGCCGTCCGGACCCGGCCGGGCGGTCCTCGGCCGCCATGTCAGCCGCGTACCCGGCGGCGGCGCGCCCCGCGCAGCGCGAAGGCCCCGACGGCGACCGCTCCCAGCGCCGTACCGGCCACCGCGTACGGGACCGTGGAGCCGTCCTGCCCGGTGGCCGCCTGCCGGGCGGCGAGTGTCGCGGTGCCGCCGCCGCCGGCCCGGACGGGGGCGGCGGGCGAGGGGTGGGTGCGGTGGACGACGGTGACGGTTCCGGTGGCCCGCCCGTGGCCGCCCTCGCAGGTCACCCGGATGTCATAGGTGTCGGGGGCCGTGCCGGGGCGGATGCGGGCCGTGGCGTGGAGGCCCTTCTTCCCGGCCTCGGTGAACCGCGCTTCGGACGAGAACGCCTCGGAGGTCCCCCTGGCCGATGTGGCCTTGCCGCAGGCGTCGGTCCAGAGTTCCACCTCCCCGCCCGGGGCGGCACGGGACGGGGTGACGGTGACCGTCCCCGAGCCCCCGGGTCCGTTCGGATGCTGGGGGTGGGCCTGCGCGGCGCACGCGGAGAGGGACATCGCCGCGGCCGCCGCAGTGGCGGCACAGAAAGTGAGGGACAGTGAGCGCATCGTAAACCTCCTGCCCGAAGGTTCACGCGCGCGTGGGCGTTTCGCATCCGCTGTAGACCGGCCGGGTGAGGCCGGCCGCCGGAGCGCGTTCCAAAAGCCCCGCCCGCTCACCCGCCCGGACCACGTACCACGGCCGGACCACGCGCCCCGCCGGATCACCCGTGCCGCCGCCCCGGGGCGGCGGCGGAAGTCACTCCGCGGGCATGTCCACCAGCTCCACCAGGTCGGCGATCGAGTCGACGACGGTGGACGGCCGGAAGGGGTAACGGTCTATGTCCGCGGTCGTGGTGAGGCCGGTGAGGACGAGGAACGTCTGCATCCCCGCTTCGAGGCCGGCCAGCACGTCGGTGTCCATCCGGTCGCCGATCATCGCGGACGTCTCGGAGTGGGCCCCGATGGCGTTCAGCCCGGTGCGCATCATCAGCGGGTTGGGCTTGCCCGCGAAGTACGGCGCCTTGCCGGTGGCCTTGGTGATCAGCGCGGCGACCGAGCCGGTGGCGGGCAGCGGCCCTTCGGCGGACGGGCCGGTCTCGTCCGGGTTGGTGCAGATGAACCGGGCCCCCGCGTTGATCAGCCGGATCGCTTTGGTCAGCGCCTCGAAGCTGTACGTCCGCGTCTCACCGAGCACGACGTAGTCGGGGTCGTGGTCGGTGAGCACGTAGCCGATGTCGTGCAGCGCGGTGGTCATGCCCGCCTCACCGATGACGTACGCGGTGCCGCCCGGCCGCTGGTCGTCCAGGAACCGGGCGGTCGCCAGGGCGCTGGTCCAGATGTTCTCCACGGGCACGTCGAGGCCCATGCGCTTCAGCCGGGCGTGCAGGTCGCGGGCGGTGTAGATGGAGTTGTTGGTGAGGACCAGGAACGGCTTCCCGGAATCCCGCAGCCGTGTGATGAAGGCGTCGGCCCCCGGGATCGGCGTGCCCTCGTGGATGAGGACGCCGTCCATGTCGGTCAGCCAGGATTCGATCGCCTTGCGCTCTGCCATGTCACGGGCTCCTGCCGTACGCGCTGTGCACCGGGGGTGCTGGACGCCGGCGGCACCGCGTTGTGCAGCGCCGACGTCCCGATCTTAGGCTGCCCGTTCGACCGGCCGGAACCGGCTCCGCGGGGCGGGTCACACCGGTGGCGCGGGGGCGGGTCCGGGGCCGCCGGGCTGCCTCTCAGCGGGAGCGGCGGCGCAGGCTGCGGGCGTGGAACAGGGCCGCCGCCCCGGCGGACACCAGCGCCCCGGCCACGGGGACGGTCCACGCGGCGGGTGCCCGGCCGGTGCGGGCCAGTTCGGGCAGCCCGTCGCCCTGCGCCGTCCCGCGCCGGGCCCCGGCGCCCTCGCGGTCCAGGGCCCCGGTGGTCCCGGTGCCGTCGCCGTCCGTGCCCTCGTCGCCCGCGCCGTCGTTCCCTGTGCCGTCGTCATCCGTGCCGCCGTCGTCCGTGCCGCCGTCGTTCCCCGCGCCGAGGCTGTCGGTACCGCCGTCGATCGCGCCCTCGACGATGGTGAAGGTGTAGTCGGCGGACTCACCGACCCAGTCGCCGTCCGCCTCCCCGGGCTCCTGCCCCTGGCCGTCCCGTGCGGCGCGCCGCTGGACGACGGCGGCGTTCGCCGTGACCGTGCCCGGTCTGGTGTCGGAGGTGAACGCCATGCGCACCTCGACCGTGACCGTCCGTTCGGCGGGAACGGTGAAGCCGGGGAAGTCGTCGTCCTCCTCGCCGCCGAACACACCGATCTGCTCGTCGCGGTCGGTGGACTCCCAGCTGACCCGGTGCTCCTCGTCGGGGTGCGTCCGTTCGACGAACTCCAGCTGGATCTGTTCGGGGGTCAGTTCGCGGCCCTCGTCGGTGAGGACGAGGACGGGGTGGATGGCGTGGCAGGTCCTGGAGGTGGTGTTGGTCAGGTCGAGGTACCAGGTGCCGTATCCGCCGCCGGAGGCGTAGGTGTCGGGGCCGCCGTGGATGCGGGTGCCGATGGGGAACTCCCCGGCCTCCGGGTCGCCGCAGACCGGCCGCGCCCCGGCCGGTACGGCGTCCGGGGCCCCGGAGACGGACGCCGACGGGGCGGCCGCCGGTACGGCGGCGGGGGCCGGGGTGCCGAGGAGCCCGGCCGGGACGACGAGGCCCGCGGCGAGTCCCAGGCGGATCAGCACGCGTCCGTCGCGGAGTCGTGCGGGGGGCTTGGTGGGCATCGGGGGTCACCCTTTGCTGCTCGCGGACGGCCGGGGCGGAGGCCACCGGCGGTGACGGCGACGCTGCCACGGGTGTGCGCGGTCCGCCAACCGCCGGCCGGGGAAGTCCGCCCGATCGGGCGGAGGAAACCGCCCGAACGGCGCCGGGGCACCCCGCCGGCCACACCCCTTCCGCCCCTCCCCGCCGGGGCACCCCGCCGGCCACACCCCTTCCGCCCCTCCCCGCCGGGGCACCCCGCCGTCCACGCCCCTCCCCGCCGGGTCAGGCCGGCCCGTCCGTACGCGCCGGCCCGTCCCCGCCCGTCCGGGGCGGCCCGACGCCCTCGCCCGCGCGGCCGAAGAGCGGGGCCAGGACCAGTTGGGCGGCGCCTTCGGCGATCAGGCGGTCGCCCCCCGCGGCTGTGACCGGGACGGCGGGGCCGGTGCCGTCCCGGCGGGCGCGTTCCCCGACGACCGCGCGTACGCCGTCCACGAAGGTCCGCTCGTGGGCGGCGACGGTACGGCCGCCCAGGACCAGCCGGTCGATGTCGAGCAGCCCGACGAGGTTGGCGGCGCCCGCCCCCAGCACCCGTGCGGCCTCGGCGGTGTCGCCCCGGGCGACGGCGGCCAGGCAGAGCGCCTCGGTGCAGCCCCGCCCGCCGCAGCCGCACGGGGGGCCGTCCAGCTGGAGGGTCTGGTGGCCGAACTCCCCCGCGCCGGTGCGGGCGCCCCGGTGCACGAAGCCGCCGAGTACGAGCCCTGCGCCGAGGCCCGTGCCCAGGTGGAGGTAGGCGAAGTCGGAGGCGGACCGGGCGCGCAGGGCGAGGCCGAGGGCGGCCGCGTTGGTGTCCTTGTCCAGGACCACCGGCAGGCCCGTCCGCCCGGCCAGGACGTCCCGCAGCGGGAAGCCGTCCCACTGCGGGAAGCCGGTGACGCGGTGCAGCACCCCGCCGTGGTGGTCCAGCGGGCCGGGCAGCGCGGCGCCCACGCCGAAGATCCGGCGGTCCCCGGTCCGGGGGGCGCCGGCCCGTACCGTCTCCACCGCGTGGGCCGCCGCGCCGACCACCCGGCCGGCCGGGGCACCGAGGTCCAGCGGGGCCACGTGCACCGCGACGGGGGTCCCGGCGAGGTCGGTCAGGACCGCGGTCAGTTCGTCCCGGTCCAGGTGGAGCCCGACCGCGTACCCGGCGCCGGGGACGAGGCGGAGCACCGTGCGGGGCTTGCCGCCGGTGGAGGCCAGCCGGCCCGCCTCGGCCGCGAGGCCCTCGGTGCGCAGCCGGGTGGTGATCTTGCTGACCGCCTGCGGGGTGAGGCCCGTGCGCTCCGCGAGCTCCAGCCGGCTGATCCCGGTCTCGCCGGCCACGCGCAGCAGGTCGAGCACGAGCGACGCGTTGTGGTGGCGCAGGGCGGGCAGATTGGCCCCGCCGCTCCTGCTGCTGCTCCTGTTCACGGCACCATTGTCCCCCTCGCTTGCGCTTTGGCAACAGCGTTGCTTAAGTGGTCGGTATGACTGACACCGCTCCCGTCCGCGTCGGACTCGTCGGCTACGGCCTGGCGGGCTCCGTCTTCCACGCCCCGCTGATCGCCGCGACCGAGGGCCTCGTGCTGGACACGGTCGTCACCTCGGACGAGGAGCGGCGGTCCGCGGTCCGCGCCGCGTATCCGGGGGTGCGGCTCGCCGCCTCTCCCGAGGAGCTGCTCGCGCGCGCCGGCGAGCTGGACCTGCTGGTGATCGCCTCGCCGAACAAGACGCACGTACGGATCGCGCGGGCCGCCCTGGAGGCCGGGCTGCCGGTGGTCGTGGACAAGCCGCTGGCCGGTACGGCCGCCGAGGCCCGGGAGCTGGCGGCGCTGGCCGACGGGCGGGGGCTGCTGCTCTCGGTCTTCCAGAACCGCCGCTGGGACAACGACTTCCTCACGCTCTCCCGTCTGATCGAGGACGGTGAGCTCGGTGAGGTGCAGCGCTTCGAGTCCCGGTTCGAGCGGTGGCGGCCGCAGCTGAAGGGCGGCTGGCGCGAGTCGGGGGACCCGGAGGAGATCGGCGGTCTGCTGTACGACCTGGGGAGCCACGTCGTGGACCAGGCCCTGACCCTGTTCGGTCCGGCGCTCAGCGTGTACGCGGAGTCCGATGTGCGCCGTCCGGGTGCCGCGGCCGACGACGACACGTTCCTCGCGATCACGCACGCGCACGGCGTCCGCTCCCATCTGTACGTCAGCGCGACCACGGCCCAGCTCGGTCCGCGCTTCCGGGTGCTCGGTTCGAAGGCCGGCTATGTGAAGTACGGTCTCGACCCGCAGGAGGCCGCCCTGCGCGAGGGCGGCCGGCCCGTGTCCGGGAAGCCGTGGGGCGAGGAGCCGCGGGAACGGTGGGGGCGGATCGGCGCCGGCGAGTCGCCGCTGACCGGCGGCGGTGACCCGGTCCCCACCCTGCCGGGCGACTACCCGGCGTACTACGGGGCGGTCGCCGCCGCGCTGCGGGGCGACGGGGAGAACCCGGTGACCGCCCTGGAGGCCGCCGCCGCGCTGGACGTCCTGGAGGCCGCACGCCGTTCGGCCCGTGAGGGCGTCACCGTGGCGCTCTCCCCCTCGGCATGACCGCCGGTCCCGCCCCGGCACGACCCGCCCCGGCGTCCGGGCCGGCGGCACGACGTACGCGACACGAAGAGGAGCCGCACGCATGAGCGCCACCGCGCCGACCATCTCCGAGCTGATCGCCCAGGAGCGGCGGCTGACCCTGCCGCGCTTCGGCTACGACGAGGCGTACGCGCTGGGCGGGCTGCTGGTCTCGCTCGCCCGTGAGCGGCACGCCCCGGTGGCGATCGACATCCGGCGCGGGGCCCAGCAGCTCTTCCACGCGGCGCTGCCCGGGTCGAGCGCGGACAACGACGCGTGGATCAACCGCAAGCGCCGGGTGGTGGAGCGGTACGGCGAGAGTTCGTACCTCGTCGGCACCCGGTTCCGGGCGAAGGGCACCACCTTCGACGAGTCCTCCCGGCTGGACCCGGACGTCTACGCGGCGCACGGCGGATCGTTCCCGGTCGCGGTGGAGGGCGCGGGCGTCATCGGCACGGTGACGGTCTCGGGCCTTCCGCAGGCCGAGGACCACGCCCTGGTGGTGGAGGCCCTGGAGCAGTTCCTGACCCGGCACTTCTCCTGAGGGGCGGTGCGGGGGAGGCGGGACGGCCCGCCTCCCCCGCACACGCGTCCGCCAAGCGGGCCCTACGCGTCCTTGAGCGCCTGCCGCTGCCGTCCCAGGCCCACGACCTCGACCTCGACGACGTCCCCGGCCCGCAGGTACGGCTTGGGTTCGGGCCGCCCCATCGCCACGCCCGCCGGGGTGCCGGTGTTGATGACGTCGCCGGGGTAGAGCGTCATGAAGTGGCTGAGGTAGCGCACGACCTCGCCCACCGGGAAGATCTGGTCGGCGCTCGTGCCGTTCTGCTTCAGTTCGCCGTTGACCCAGAGTTTCAGCTCCAGCGCCTGCGGGTCGGGCACCTCGTCGGCGGTGACCAGCCACGGGCCGAGCGGGTTGAAGGTCTCGCAGTTCTTGCCCTTGTCCCAGGTGCCGCCCCGTTCCAGCTGGAACTCCCGCTCCGAGACGTCGTGCGCCGTGGCGTACCCGGCGACGTGTCCCAGCGCCTCCTCGGCGGAGCCGAGGTAGCGGGCGGTGCGGCCGATGACGACCGCGAGCTCGACCTCCCAGTCGGTCTTCCGGCTGCCGCGCGGCACCAGCACCGTGTCCTCCGGTCCGACGACGGTGTCGGGGGACTTGAGGAAGAGGATCGGCTCCCCGGGGGTCGCCGCACCGGTCTCCGCGGCGTGGTCGTGGTAGTTCAGCCCGATGCACACGATCTTGCCGATCCGGGCGACCGGCGGGCCGATACGCAGCCCTTCGGCGTCCAGTGGCGGCAGTACGTCGGGTGTATCGGCCGCCTGCCGCACCCGGTCCAGCGCCGACGCGTCGGCGAGCAGCTCACCGTCGATGTCGGACACCAGGCCCGAGAGGTCACGCAAGGTCCCGTTACGGTCCAGCAGCGCGGGACGTTCCGCGCCCGCCGTACCGACTCGAAGCAGCTTCAACGGTCCATCTCCCCTTGGTCGTGATCGAGCCCGTCGGTGGGTAGCGGCCAGCGAAAGGCTCGTCCGATCGTCCAAGACATCGGATCACTCCGCAAGACCCTGTTCACACCCTGGACCCGTACCGGTGGCGGCCCCTCAGAGGGCGGGTGCCACGGCGGCCTCCGCGGCGGGGGCGTCCCGGTAGAGGTACGCGCGTTCGACCGCGGTCCAGGTGGTGCTGGTGACGATGTACAGCGCCGCCGCCAGCGGGACCACGGCCACGGAGAGGAGCGTCAGGAACGACATCATCGGCATCAGCTTCGTCATGGCCCCCATGCCCGGCACCGGCTGCCCGTCGGGGCCGGTGGCCGGGGTGACGGGGTTCGCCGCCATCTGGCGCTTGGTACGTCCGTAGTTGAAGGTGGCAACGGCCGCGACGATCGCGAAGAGCCCCAGGTAGACCAGGCCCTGCGGCCCGAAGGGGCCTCCCTCGCCGAGCGCGTGGTGCCAGCGTTCGCCGAGCGGGGCCCCGAGGAGGTCGTGGCCGAGCAGCCGGTTGGGCTCACCGCCGATGTCCTGGCTGGAGAAGAGGTGGTAGAGCAGGAAGAAGGCCGGCATCTGGAGCAGGCTGGGCAGGCACCCGGAGAGCGGGGAGACCTTCTCCTTCGCGTGCAGTTCCATCAGGGCCTTCTGCATCCGCTCCGGGTTCCCGGCGTGCTTCCTGCGCAGTTCGGCGATCTGCGGCTGGAGCTTGGTGCGGGCCTTCTGCCCCCGGGCCGCGGCCCTCGACAGGGGGTGTACGGCGAGCCGTACGAGTGCGGTGAACAGGACGATCGCGGCGGCGGTGGACGCGGTCGCCAGAAGCGGCTGGAGCAGGTCGGCGAGCGCGCCGACCAGGCCGGCGAAAGCGGACATGAAAGCGGACATGGGTGAGCCCTCCGGGGGTCTCGTCGTGCCGGGGTGAGGAGAGGTCGGCAGGACGGACCGCGCCGAGAGCGGGCGGGTGTACGAGCGGGAGGGTGCGGGTCCCTACGCGGCCGTCAGGAGGGCGGCCCCGGGGGCCCGGGGCCGGGTGCGGCCCTTGGCGTCGGGGTCCCGCTGCGGCAGGAAGGCGGTGCGTTTCTCACGGTCGCGCAAGGCGGTGCGCACCCGGGTGCGGGGCACGGGGGCCGCGCAGCGGGCGCTGATGACGGCGCAGACCAGGAGGGCGGAGCCGGCGGCCGCGGTGGCGGCGATCGCGACGGCGTAGAGGCCGCCGCCTTCGGCGAGCAGGACCTCGGTGAGGAACAGGACGAGGAAGGCGGCGGGCCTGACGACCGGTCGCAGGAGCCGGGCGGCGGCGTCGCGCAGGCGTGTGCCGTCGCGCATCGCGTCCCCTCCCCTCGTGTGTCCTCATTCGTGCGGGCCGGCGCGGATGTGCCCGCCGACGGCCCGGTACGGACGGACAGGGGTCCGTACGGTCCTCAAGCCGTTATACACGAACGGTCTCACACTCCCGTACGGGACGGCTCCGCCCCGCTCGTCCCGCGCGGTGCGGGCGGGCCGCTCCCGGCCGGATATCCCCGTCACCCGTCCGGCGGTACACAGAACTCCACCGGCACTCCACCGAGGGCTCTCTCGTCCGGCCCCCGCACAGCAGTACGGTGTGGTCCATGCGCCCCGACACGCCTGCCGAGCACATCACCGAAGCCGAGCGACTGCTGCGTACCGCGGCGCAGCACCCCGAGGACCAGGAACCGCTGTTCCTCCAGGCCGCGGCCCATCTGGAACTGGCCGGCGACCGCGCCCGCGCGACCACCCTCTACGACCGGCTGCTCGGCTCCCCGGACACGGCCGTGGAGAACCCGCACCTGGTCAAAGCGCTCAAGGCCGCCAACCTCTGGGAGTACGGCCACGAGGCGGAGGCCCGCGCGATCCTGGACGGGCTGCGTACCGCGGGCCCGCTGGACGCGGCGGCGTGGGACATCGCCGCCCAGACCCTGGAGGCGCACGACGAGCTGGAGTCGGCCCTCGACTTCTTCTCCACCGCGCTGAACGACCTCCTCACCCCGGGCGAGGAGGTGCCCTACGCGACCAGGGCGCTGCTGACCGGGCGGCACCGGGTGCGGCGGCTGATGGGTGCCGGGCACGACGCCTGGGACGAGCTGGCGGACACCCTGCACACGGCCGCGGTGCCGCTGGACGAACTGCACGACCCGAAGCGCCTGTGGTCCCTCGGTTCCTCCGACCCGGGCGAGCTGCGGGCGGAGATCACCCGGCTCCGCGCGGAGCTGGGCACCTACCGCGCGGCGCTGTCCCGGCCCTTCCCGGTCGCGGTGCTCCACTGGCCCGAGGACGAGCTGGGCGAGCTTCTCACCGCCTATCCGGAGCTGCGCCGGGAGTACACCGGCCACACCGTCCACCTGGACCGGCTGGAGGCGGCGCTGCGCGACCTGCGGGCGGCGGGCACCGCGCATCTCGGCATCGTCACCGGCACGGTCCCCTCGTACGAGGCGTTCGCCGCGTCCGAGGCGGCCTCGCCGTCCGATCCGGACCTGCTCCCCCAGTACGCCACCACGCTCGCCGCCCGTGGCCGCGCGGTGCCGTGGCCCCCGGCACGCGCCGCGGCGTGCTGGTGCGGGACGGAGCGCGCCTACCGCGACTGCCACGGCACGGCCTGACGGCGGCCGCTGCCCGCCCCGGACCGGACCCGGATCGGCCCAGGCGGGACCGGAACGGAACAGCCCAGGCCGGATCGGCCCGGACCGTTCCGGACCGGATCGGATCGGCCCGGACCGTTCCGGACCGGAGCCGGTGACGGCCGATGAGTTCCGTGTTCGGGAGAGGTCTGACCATCCGTACGAACGAGCGAGAACCGGACGAGCGTGACGGAGGACGGCTGTGAGTGACCGGACGGACGGCCGGGTGAAGGGCCCCGCGAGCTACTTCCCCGCGATCGAGAAGAAGTACGGCCGGCCGGTCGCGGAG
Organism: Streptomyces nitrosporeus; assembly: GCF_008704555.1. NCBI lineage: Bacteria > Bacillati > Actinomycetota > Actinomycetes > Kitasatosporales > Streptomycetaceae > Streptomyces > Streptomyces nitrosporeus. The sequence goes on along the minus strand of NZ_CP023702.1, from coordinate 4,949,310 downwards.
TGGAAGGAGCTCATCCGCGCCTCACCGCTGACCGGACACATGGAGCTGGTCTCCTGGCTCAAGTCCGAGCACGCGATGGGCCACGGCCACGCCAACGCCCTGGTCGCCCACGTCCGGGCGGAGGACGCCGGCGCGTGACCCGGCGCCCGCGGGGTCATTCCCCGTCCGGTTCCGGCAGCGCCTGTTCCGATTCCGGCTCCGGCAGCGCCTGTTCCGACCAGACGGTCTTGCCCTCCGACGCGTAGCGGGTGCCCCACAGCGTGGCGAGCTGGGAGATGATGAACAGTCCCCGGCCGCCCTCGTCCACGGCCCCCGCGTACTTCATGTGCGGGGCGGTGGTACTGCCGTCGCGGATCTCGCAGGTCAGACCCCGGTCGAGGATGAGGCGCAGCTCGACCGGCGGCCTTCCGTAGCGCACCGCGTTGGTGACCAGTTCGCTGACGATGAGTTCGGTGGCCTCCCCGGTGTCGCCGTCGAGCTGCCAGTCGGACAGCCGTTTGTGCGTCAGCCGGCGGGCGGTCGCCGGGGCCGTCTTGTCGTAGGGCAGTTCCCAGGCCCCGTAGCGGTCGGCGGGCATCGCCCGGGTCCTGGCCAGGAGCAGGGCGGCTCCGCGGATCTCCGGGGTGTCGGGCAGCACGTAGGAAGCCTCGTCGCACAGCTCCCGCAGCGGGCGCTCCGGCCGTGCGAACGCCTGGCGCAGCACGCCGGAGGAGGGTTCGGCGTGGCTCTGCAGGGCGCTGCTGTAGAGCGCGAGGAGACTGCCCTCGCGGAGTGGGAAGGTGGAGGCGGCGACGGGTTCCCGGTCCACGGTTCCCAGCGGCGGCCCCACCGGCAGCCCCGCGATGTACGAACGGCTGTCGGGGCCCACGACGAGCGGCGCGGGGTGGCCGGCCGAGGCGATGGTGCAGGTTTCGGCGAACGGGTCGTACACGGCGTACGCGCAGGTCGCGGTCAGCCGTTCGCGGTGCAGCGGGTCGCTCGGCGGCAGTTGCGCGCGTTCCTCGGCCAGCCGTGCCGCCGTGTCGTACAGCCGGGCCAGCAGTTCGTCCGGTTCCAGGTCGAGGGGGGCGAGGGCCTGGATGGCGGTGCGCAGCTGCCCCATGGCCGTGGCCGCGTGGATGCCGTGCTCGGCCACCTCCCCGATGACCAGGCCGGTGCGTGCCCCGGACAGGGAGATGGTGTCGAACCAGCAGCCGCTGCCCCCGCCGGGCAGCAGCAGGTGGCCGGTCTCCACGGCGGGCTGGGCGGCGGGGCGCTGCGGCAGCAGCCGGCGCTGGAGCGTGCTGGCGATGGTGTACTCGCGCACGTAGCGGCGGGCGTTGTCGATGCCGAGGGCGGTCCGTGACGCCATGGCCGCCGCGGCCGGGACGTCCTCCTCGGTGAAGGGCTCGGAGTCCCCGCAGCGGTAGAGGCTGATGAGTCCGAGGACCGCTCCGCGCAGGGACAGCGGCGCCAGCAGCATCGAGTGGGCGCCGATGGAGCGGACGGACCGGGCGCGTGCCGGGTCGGCGTCGGCCCAGGGCAGCTCGGCCAGCGGGACGACACGCGCCCGCAGGTCGGTCAGGGCCCGCTGGTAGGGCGTTCCCGGCGGCACGGCGCGTACGTCCCCGACCGGGTGGGCCGGAGCCTCGCTGCCCGCGTAGGCGCCCCGCCGCAGCGGCACCCCCCGGTCCAGCGGGCCGGTCCTGGGGTTCTCGCCGCGCAGGACGCTGTCGACGACCTCGACGGTGCCCACGTCGGCGTAACCGGGGACCAGCGCGTCGACGAGGAGCCGGCAGGTGGCCTCGACGTCCAGGGTGGATCCCACCTTCTCGCGTACCGCGGCGAGCGCCTCGTCCCGGCCCTGCCGCCGTGTCCGCTCGGTGATGTCGGTGGCGCACACGGCGAGGCCCAGGATCCGGCCTTCCGCGCCCGGCCCCGCACCGTGCCCCTCCTGGAGCCTGGAAGCCGTCAGGGAGATGGTGCGCCACCTGCCTCCCCTGCTCTCCGGACGGGCCCGGAACGACCGCTCGACGCCGGGCGTCCCCGTGTCGAGGACCTCCTTCAGGTAGCGGTGCACACGCCGCCGGTCCTCGAAACCGGCGGCGTCGCCGAAGGGGCGGCCGACCCTCCGGTCCGCGACGGCCCCGTCCTCGGTGGGGTCGCTGACCCGCAGTACGGTCAGGTCCGGGTCGAGTACGTAGACGCGTACATGTCCCTGGGTGAACAGCACGTCCAGCAGTGCCCTGCCGAGGGCGGTACCGTCCTGGCCGGCGGCTCTGACCTCCCAGTCCGCTCCCTCCAGGGGCAGCAGGCGCAGGCCCTCCGCGCCCTTTCCGCCCCCCTCGCTCCGCCGCCCGCGGGCCAGCACGTCCGCCATCCGGCGGCCCTCCGCCTCCGCGGACGTGAGCCCGAAGCGCCGCTCGGCCTCCGGGCTCCACCCGGTGACCGTGCCGGCGCCGTCCACGACCATCAGGAACGCGTCAGCCATGAACCGCTCCTTCGCCCCTCACGGGACCCGGGAACGAGCCTCCGTACATGACGACCACCACGCAGACCAGCATCGGCCCGCGTACCGCCCCCCGCTACCGGAGAGGGGCCACCTCCCCCGTACTCCCGGCTCCCCGGCCGCGCCCGGTGTCCGTACCGCGCGCGCCGCACCCGGCGCGTCCGCGGCCTTCGCCGCACCCCCTGTCCCCTCCGACCCGGCCCGGGAGCCCGGCGGTGACCGCGGCCGGCCCTCCCGGGGTCTCGCGTGCCGCGTCGGCATACGGCGCCCCGCCGGGCAGGCGTCGAACTGGAGTCCCTGGCCCGGCAGGACACCGGGATGTCGGCCGAGGAGTGGATGACCGCCGACGAACCCCGCATGGACGCCGTCCAGACGCCGGGCTCCTCCCCGGTCCTGTCCACCCTCTTCGACGGGGCGGCTTCGACCTGGAACTGGGCACCCTCTTCGAGTTCGGCTTGACCCGGGTCCTGGACGGGGTGGAGGCGCTGCCGGGGGGCGGGGGATGAGCGGCCGGGGAAGTACACACAGGTCAGCCCTCACCAGCGAGCGTGGTCCTACCGAGCCTGTTGTCGACCGGCGCCGACCTTCTTGAGCCGCTCACCTGACGCTCGGCGTGTCAGTCCCCCTTGATACAAATGCGCACAGCAGGTTACGAGATGAGGGGACTCGGCCATGTCCAGCAGCTCCGCCCAGACAGCCCCGGTCGTCGGGTTGTACGAAACGCTCATCACCCGCCGCCTCCAGGAGCGCCTGAAGCAGCTCGACCACACGGGCCGAGAACCCATTGACGCCCTCGTGGGGGAAGAGTCCGCGCCTCATGTACTCGCACGCCACGTCGGTGACATCGTGCGACGTATCCTCCAAGGTCTCTCTCCAGCGGAGCAAGTGATCGCTGCCAACCAGATCCTGGAGTCGCTCAACACCATTGAGGGCGCGGCACAGTGGGTCGATCTGATCACGGACGGGCCGCGCCAGCTTCTTTCGGTGGCCGAGCAGGAGGCCCCTGGCGTTTATGCGATCCGCCCGGCTACACCCCTCTCCGAGACTGCGCTGATCACCAACTCCCCCGAGGACCCGAGTCTCGGCTTCGAGCTGCGGGCCGAGCTCGCTACGGCCGATCGCGTCGACCTCCTTTGTGCATTCGTAAAATGGCACGGCCTCCGCGTCCTTGAATCGTCCCTGGCCTCGGCCCATGCGCGAGGTGTGCCGATCCGGGTGCTGACCACTACATACATCGGCGCCACCGAGCGCCGCGCCCTGGACCGCCTCGTCCGCGACTTCGGCGCCGAAGTAAAGGTCAATTACGAACTCCGCTCCACACGGCTGCACGCCAAAGCGTGGCTCTTCCGCCGCGACAGCGGCTTCGACACCGCCTATGTAGGCAGCTCAAACCTCTCCAAGGCAGCCCTTCTCGACGGGCTCGAATGGAACGTACGCCTGTCCTCCGTGGCCACACCGTCCGTTCTGAACAAGTTCGAGGCCACATTCGACGCGTACTGGAGCGACCACGCCTTCGAGACGTACGACCCGGATTCCGATGCTCAACGCCTCGACGAGGCACTGTCGCATGCAAGCGGTTCCGGCCAGCCCGCCCGCAACACCATCACGCTCTCCGGCCTCGAAGTCCGGCCATACCCGCACCAGCGGGATATGCTCGAACGTCTCGAAGTCGAACGTACAGTGCACGACCGCCACCGCAACCTGCTGGTGGCTGCCACTGGGACCGGCAAGACGGTGATGGCCGCATTGGACTACAAGCGGCTACGCCATGCATTCGGCCAGGATTTGAAGCTGCTTTTCGTGGCCCACCGCAAGGAAATCCTTGAACAATCACTGCGTGTCTACCAGAACGTTCTGATCGACGCGAACTTCGGCGAGCTATTTTTCGCCAGCGAGAACCCAAACCGCTGGAATCACGTATTCGCTAGCGTTCAATCCCTCAATGCCCAGACCCTGGAACGCTTCACCCCCGACCACTTTGACGTCATCGTCATCGATGAGTTCCACCACGGTACCTCCCCCACGTACCGAAAGATCTTGGATCACTTCGAGCCCAAGGAACTTCTCGGACTCACTGCAACCCCAGAGCGCATGGACGGCCAGAACGTCCAGGACGAGTTCTTCGGCGGTCGCATCGCCGCCGAGATGCGCCTCTGGGAAGCTCTGGAGAACGAACTCCTGAGCCCTTTCCACTACTTCGGCATCACCGACAACACCGACATGACAGCGGTCGCCTGGAAACGCGGCGCGTACGACTCATCGGCACTCAGCAACATCTTCACCGGCAACGAAGCACGCGCGAGGCTCGTCGTGCAAGCAGTGATGGACAAGGTGACCGATCCCGGGTCCATGCGAGCCCTGGGCTTCTGCGTCTCGGTGGATCACGCCCACTTCATGGCGGACTTCTTCCGGCGCGCCGGCATCAAAGCTCTCGCGCTCTCGGGAGAGACCCCGCGTCATGAGCGTAAGGCCGCCCTGGAACAGCTTCGCTCTGCGGATCTCCAAGTGATCTTCTCCGTGGACCTGTTCAATGAAGGGCTCGATGTCCCTGATGTGGACACCTTGCTGCTCCTGCGCCCCACTTCCAGCGCCACTGTCTTCCTTCAGCAACTGGGACGGGGGCTGCGCCGCACCGAAGACAAGGCCGTGCTCACCGTTTTGGACTTCATCGGCCAGCACCGGAAGGAATTCCGGTTCGAGGAACAGTTCCGCGCACTGACCAACTTGACCCGAAACCGTCTCCTGTCAAGCATCGAGAAGGGGTTTCCTCAGCTTCCGTCGGGCTGCCAGATCGTCCTTGAGTCAAAGGCCAAGGATTTGATCATAGACAACATCCGCAGTCAGATCGGCGTCAATGTCACACAGCTCGCACGCGAGGTTGCCGCCTACGCCCAGCCACGCCTTGCCGACTACCTCAGAGAGAGCGGTCGGTCGCTGAAGGAGCTGTACCGTGGCAACGGGAACTCATGGACGGGCCTCCTCCGCCGCGCAAATCTGCTGGCTCCATCCGGGCCTGACGGCGAGACGGCGCTCCTGAAGCGCATGTCCGCCTTCCTCCACGTGGACGACCCGCTTCGTGTCGGCCATTACACCCGCCTCCTGACTGATGACGCACCCGCCTACGACGACCTCACAGAGACAGAGCAGGCGTTCGCCCGCATGTTCTTCTTCTCCCTGTGGCCACTGGGCGGAGGCTTCGACAGCTACCAGGCCGGCTTTGACACGTTGCGCCCCCAAAGCGCATTTCGCGATGAGTTGCGCCAAGTGCTGGACTGGGTACTGGGCGAGGCCGACCACCTCCCCCTCCCCCTCCTCGGCACTCAGGCAAGCCTCCCCCTGACAGTTCACTCTTCGTACAGCCGCGAGGAGATCCTCCCTGCACTGGGGCAGTCCGTCACAGGCGGCTTCATGCCCGGACATTTCCGGGAGGGCGTGAAGTGGTGCGAGAACATCCAGACCGATGCCCTCCTCATCACGCTGGAGAAGGACGAGAAGGACTTCTCTCCGGAGACCAGGTATAAGGACTACGCACGCAACGACTTCCTGTTCCACTGGGAGTCCCAGAACCAGACGTCAGAGTCCTCACCGACAGGAATGCGCTACCAGAACCACAAGAGCATGGGCTCGCACGTCCTTCTTTTCGTCCGCCGGTACAAGAAGACCGACATCGGGGGCCCGCAGCCCTGGATGCTCCTGGGCCCCGCCGAGTACGTCGAGCATGAGGGGAGCAAGCCCATGGGCATCATCTGGAAGTTGCGGCACCAGATTCCCGCAGACGTACTGACCTACTCGGCAATCGCCGCAAGTTGACCTCTGCGTTCCTGGCAGCCGCAAGGGCGGCGCGATCAACATTCGATCTCGTCGCCAGCCTTGCGGGGCGGTCCCTCCGCCAGGCGTCGCCAGACATCACCGCCGCGGAGCAGGTGGAGACGGCGCCGACCTATCAGCGCGGATGAGGGTACGCACCTGCGAGATAGCCACCGGTCTGCTGACGCGTGCCGGGGTGAATGTCGCGTTGGACCCATGCGCCTGAGCACAGCGCTCCCATGCACGCCGACGGCTGCCGCTCAAGTTCCGGCGGCCACCGGCCGAAACCATACTGATCAACGCTGCCAGACGTGCCGACAAGCAGGCGGTGCTGAACATCACCGCGGCTCTCAGCCGGGCCGGCCGGCACGAGGACGTCGCTTGCCTGCTGGCCGCTGCCGCCCAGTGAGAGATGCCCGGCCCAACCGCGTGCGAAGTCCCTCCGAGGACTGAGGAACCACAGGACGGGCTCTGCGGGGAGCGCACTGTCCGGTGCCAGGGCATTCATGCCGTGATCTTCCGCGGCGAACACATCTCTCGCGGTTTCGCCGGCACGCCTTCACACTGCCCAGGCCGAGGTCCGGACATGGCGCCGCTCCCTGACGCCAGGACCGGAGGGAGCGGCGTCGGAGCGTGTGTGCTCAGCTTCCCGACAGGTGTGAGACGAGGTCTGCCCATGCGGCCGGCGTGACAGCCAGAGCGGGTCCCGATACGTGCTTGGAGTCCCTGATGTGGACGGCACCGGGGCTGGTCGCGACCTCGACGCAGTCGCCTTCGTTGCCATTGCTGCTGTAGCTGCTCTTGAACCAGGCCAGCCCGGAAGCGCCTTGCGCGGAGGTTCTGCGAGTCATGTCTCTCCCAGCACTTTCTCGACGAGGGCCAGGCTCTCCCGGGGGTTGAGAGCCTCGGCCCGGATGATCCCGTACCGCAGCTCAAGGATACGAAGTTGCTTCGCATCGGTCACGGGGCGTCCGTTGAACGCACCCTGTGAACGTCCCACCGCCGTGCCGTCCGTGAATTTCAGCACGGTGATGTCCCCGTCCATCCCGGGGTGCGCCTCACGGTGTGTGGGCATCACCTGCAGCGTCACGTTTCGCAGCCGTCCGATCTCCAGCAGGCGTCCGAGTTGCCGCCGCCACTCCGCCACCCCTCCAATGGGGCGTCTGAGCGCCGACTCCTCCTGCACAAAGCCGAGGGCCGGCGCGGGCAGCCGGTCGAAGATCGCCTGCCGTGCCATGCGCGCGGCCACCATCCGCTCCACCTCATCCTGCGAGTACGGAGGCTGCCGGGCCTCGAACAAAGCCCGCGCGTGGCCAGGAGTCTGCAGCAGGCCGTGGAGACCGTGCGCTACATAAGCGGCGATCTCAACAGACCTCGCCTCTACGCCCGCAAGGTCCCGCACCTTTTTCGGGTACCGGACCTCCGCCACATCCCCCTTCATCATGGCGATCTTCCCGCCCGCACCCAGTACCTCGTCCGCCTTGTCCAGGAACTCAGGCCGGGGGATGCGCTTGCCTCCCTCCACCTTGTAGACCAAGCCCTCGCCGTACCCGATCGCGGCCCCGAACTCGCCGGCCCGCATGCCCACCGACTCCCGCCATGCCTTGATCTGGCGCCCCACCGTGGCGACCACCGCCGCCCCCGGCTCGTCGTCTGGGTCAACCTCCCAGCCGGGCTCGTCAGTCTCGCCGCTCCCGCACCCCGCGTCCGCCTCGCCCGTGCTCACCCGTGCCCCGCTTCCGACGTGCATGCCGCGCTCACCCGCCCTCTGCCATCCCGGTACGTCCTCTCAGACAGCCGGAACAGCACTGGCCAGCACGGGCAATCGCCTTACGTAACCGCCCCATCACACTTCACGGTACGCGCGCCCGCCACCCTGGGTAATGGCACCCAGAGAATCGCTCGAACTGAACATCCGGCTCCCGGAGGGAAGTTCACCTGGCTGTTCCCCTTACCGTGCTCCACTGCGCCAACAGGAATTACCACCATCGGGTCACAGAGATCCACGCTCCGGTGAACTGCGACGTGCTGCCGCCGAATACCCTCACGCGGCCGTCTCCCCCAGGCTGCGGGCCGCCGTGTGCCAGGCCGTGGTGACGGCTCGGTGGGCCGCTTCGCTCGCCGCCGCCACGTCCGTCGGGAGCCGCACCGGGGTGCCGATGTGGACGTGGAGGCGGGGGCGGCGGGCCGGGGCGGTGAGGAATCCGGCCAGTTGCTTGCAGTTGCCGCCCGAGGAGATCCGGCGGGCTCCGGCCTGGCCGACCGGGATCACGGGTACGCCGGTCGCCGCGGCGAGCCGTGCGACACCGCTCCGGAACGCGGCCGGGGCCGCTTCGCCGGCGTCCCGGCGGAGCGGCAGGCGGCCTTCGCCGTAGATGAGTACGTGACGGCCCTCGCGCAGGACGGCCGCGGCCCGGTCCAGCGCGTCGGCCGCGTGGGCGGTACGCCGGTGGACCGGCACATGGCCGCCCCGGTCGAGCAGCCGGCCGAGGAGCGGGACACGCCAGAGCCCGGCGGTGGCGAGGACGACGGGTTCGATGCCCGTCCGGTGCAGCGCGGCGAGGACGACGCCGGGGTCGGCCAGGGAGGTGTGGTTGGCGACCAGGATCCCCGGGGCACGGAGGGCGGCCGGCTCTGCCGACGTCGAGGTCGTCAGCCGGCCCATGGCCGGAACGATGCGGGAAGCGAGGTGACTGAGCACGGTGGTCCTGTGGCTGTGTCTCGGACGGTTGGTGCTCTCATCGTCGCGGCGGGGAGCGGCGGGAGCCTGAGTACGTGTACTCGTTCGCATCGAGCGTTACGGGGAGGCGGCTGAGTCCTCGTACGCGCGCCCGGGCGGGGCCCGGCGGTCAGCCCGCGTCGTCCGCTTTCCCCTGTACGGCTCGCGTCCCGCGCCGGACACGCGTGGCGCGGCGTTCCGACTCGATGGCCGCGGTGGCCCCTGTCCCGGCGGCCGCCAGCGCGAGGAGGGCCGCGGAGGGTCCGACGTAACCGGGCACGGTGTCGGGGGTGTAGCCGCCGCCGTCGGTGGTCTCGCAGACGAACCGCAGTGGCAGGTAGGACACGTGGTAGTCGATGACGTGGTACCACCGTGCCTCGTCGCTCGTCCGGCAGGACGGGATCGGGGACGAGCTCGTGCCGCCGTCCTCCGCTTCCAGGACCGCGCCGGCGACGTGCAGCATGCCCCAGGCGTGCATGCCGACCGCGAGCGCCGCCAGGACGGCGGCGGCGCAGCGGAGCCTGATCTCGCGCCCCGCCTGCCGTACGCCGAGCCGGCCGAGGGTGCCGCAGCCGTACCCCAGGAGGGCGAAGACGGCGATGGCGGCGAGCGGGAGGAACAGCAGGAGCAGATATGCCATCGGGCGAGTCCACCAGCGCGTGGCCCGGGCGGAGGTGACGGAGGCCACAGTTCCGGCAACAGGGGCGTCACAGTCATGAGATTCATGCGGAGTAACACAAATAGCTGCAAACAGTTGCCAAACGGCCCAAGTCGGGTGTCGTGCTCCGCGAGCCCGGGAAACCGTCGCGATGCTGCCGGAATGAGAGATTTCAGGAAACGCCTCTCGGCGTTGCGCGCACGGGCGGGGGCCACCGGGCTGGCCTGCGCCGTCGCCGCCACGGCGGCACCCGCGCTGGTGTTCGGCGCGGCCGCACCGGTCGTCGCGGCTCCGCTGCCCGGCGGGCTGGGGCCGTGTGTGCCCGGCGACTGTCCCGACCCGTTCCCGGGCATCAACAACGGTCCGATCGCGGGCCGGGACAACGCCATCAACCTCTACGTCGGCAACGACTTCTTCGTACGGGGAAGCGCCGTGGAGGCGGAGGGGCGGGTCGTCGTCCTCGATGACGTCGATGTCGACAGGAACACGGCGGACGGCGGCAGCTATTTCGTGGGCGAGGCCGGCGTCGGCTCCCGGGTACCGCCCCCGATCAGTGCGGACTGGCTCACCGCGGGCCATGACATCACGATCGCCGACGGTCAGCAGGTCGTCGCGGAGGACGGTGTCGTACGGTACGGCGGGACCCTCACCGGGACGGTGGTCGCGTCCGAGGTGGTGAACGACCCGAACGCGGCCGCCCCGTACACGGCGCTGCGCGACCAGCTCACCGAGGCGAGCCAGTGCTACGCGCGTATCGACGGCCAGACCCGCCCGGCCACGGGCACCGCGGTCAACGAGGTTTTCCAGACCACCTTCACGGGTGACGGTACGTCCGCGCTCCAGGTGTTCAACGTCGACTTCGACATGACGGGCGTCGGCGGCGCGCAGCAGGGCGTCGTCTTCGAGAACATCCCGGCCGGCGCGACGATCCTCGTCAACGTGATCGGCGCCGATCGGACGATCAACACCTACAGCGGTGGCATCGACGACGCGACCGACCCGCTCAACGCCTACCGTGAGCGGCTGCTGTGGAACTTCCCCGACGCCACGACGGTGAGCCTGAACGGGACCGGGCAGTTCCAGGGCAGCTTCCTGATCGGCAACCAGGCCTCCGACACGGAGGTCACGCTCCCGGGCGTCAACGGCCGTTTCTTCACGACCGGTTCGCTGACACACACGAGTGCGGCCTCGGGCGGTGGCGGCCAGGAGTTCCACGCGTACCCGTTCAACGGTGACCTGCCGGACTGCGGGTCCACGCCGCCGGTCACCGGTGACGTCAGCATCCTGAAGACCGACTCGGAGACCGGTGCCCCGCTCGCCGGAGCCGACTTCGAACTCTGGGAGGAAACCAACAACACCGACGGACTCCAGACCACCGGAGCCAACCCCGACACCCTGATCGACACCTGCACCACCCCAGCCGACGGCACCTGCACCAACACCGTCCCCACCGGCACCTACTACTGGCTGGAAACCCAAGCCCCCGACGGCTACGACCTCCCCGCCCCCAACATCTTCGGCCCCCTCACCCTCACCGAGGACAACGCCGAAAACGGCATCACCCTCACCGCCGAGAACACCCCCGTCGACGAACCCCCCGTCACCGGTGACGTCAGCATCCTGAAGACGGACTCCGAAACCGGCGACCCGCTCACCGGAGCCCACTTCGAACTCTGGGAGGAAACCAACAACACCGACGGACTCCAGACCACCGGAGCCAACCCCGACACCCTGATCGACACCTGCACCACCCCAGCCGACGGCACCTGCACCAACACCGTCCCCACCGGCACCTACTACTGGCTGGAAACCCAAGCCCCCGACGGCTACGACCTCCCCGCCCCCAACATCTTCGGCCCCCTCACCCTCACCGAGGACAACGCCGAAAACGGCATCACCCTCACCGCCGAGAACACCCCCACCGACGAACCCCCCGTCACCGGTGAGGCCACTGTCGTCAAGACGGACGTGGAGACGGGTGCGACGCTGGCCGGTGCGGAGTTCGAGCTGTGGCGTGAGACCAACGGGACCGACGGTCTCCAGACCACCGGGATCAACCCGGACACCCGGGTGGGCGGCGTCTGCACCACGCCCGCGGACGGCACCTGCACCAGCACAGGTCTCCCCCTCGGTGACTACTACTGGCGCGAGACCCAGGCCCCCGAGGGCTACGACCTCCCCGACCCCAACGTCTTCGGCCCCTTCGCCGTGACCGAGGAGAACGCCGAGGAGGGTGTCACCACCACCGTCGAGAACACTCCCACCGCCACGCCTCCCACGGGTGGGATCGATGTGGTCAAGACGGACGCCAAGAACGGCGAGCCGCTCGCCGGGGCCGTCTTCGAGCTCTGGGAGGAGACCAACGACGTTCCCGGTCTCCAGACGACCGGGGCCGACCCCGACACCCGGATCGGCAACGGGTGCTCCACCGACGAGGCGGGCCGCTGCTCCTTCCAGGACCTGGAGCAGGGTTCCTACTACCTGCTGGAGACCGCGGTTCCCGAGGGGTACGTCCTGCCGCGTGACCCGGTGACCGGCCCTCTCGTCCTGGACGAGGACACCGTCGAGGACGGCATCACGGTCGAGCTGAGCAACGAGCGCGGCGAGCCGGGCAAGGGCAAGGGCGACGACAAGGAGTGCGAGGAAGAAGGCGGGAAGGACTACAGCTAGGACGCCGTCCGGCCTCCCGTCCCGCCCCACCGTATGACCCACCTGTCACCGGTTCGGCCCTCCCTGAGTGGGGGGCCGGGCCGGTGAACGTGATTCTGGGAGCAGTTGTCTGACGAATCGTCACATCACGTTCGGGAGGAATCATGCGACCGGGAAGCACCGCGAGGAACGCCAGGACCGCCAGGTCCACGAGGACCGCGAGGACCGCGACCGCGCTCACGCTGAGCTGCCTGACCCTGCTGGGTACGGCCGCGACGGCCGGCGCCCACGCCCCGGCCGTCGCGGGCGCCAAGGCGTGTACGGCGGGCACGGGCCCGTATCAGCGTCCGCTGGAGAAGTACCTGGGCCGCCCGGTGGACGGTACCCAGTCCACCGCCGACTGCGAGGCGATCCGCGCCTTCCAGGTCGAGCACGACGTGGAGACCACCAACGGTTACGCCTCCCTCGCCACGTACCGCACCATGGTCGCCGCCGAAGCAGCCGACGACCCGAACGCGGACGGCGACTGCCCGGTCCGGAAGGAGCGCGTCACCTGTGTCGATCTCGACCGCCAGTTGCTGTGGGTGCAGACGTCGGACTCCGTCGACTTCGGGCCCGTACCGATCCGCAGCGGCCGGGACACCGAGGAGACCCGGCTCGGCTGGCACTCGGTCTACTGGCGCTCGCGCGACCATGTGTCCACCATCTACAACAACGCCCCGATGCCCTACTCGCAGTTCTTCGACGGCGGCCAGGCCATTCACGGGCGTCTCGACCCGCTGTACGACGGCGGGGGCTCGGCCGGCTGCGTCAATCTGTCGCTGGACAACGCGGAGAAGCTCTGGAACCTCCTCGATGTCGACGACCTGGTCTACATCTGGGGCGCCAAGCCGGGCACGGCGGACTGAAACCGGCGGACTGAAACCGGTGGGCCGGAATCCGTGAGCCGGCATCCGTAGGGCGTGGTCCCGCGCCCCGCAGGCCCGTGGACCCGTGGCCTGGGGGCCGGGGGCCACGGGCCGGGGCCGGGCCCGGCCGCGTACCGTCAGCGCAGGGACTTCCAGAAGCCGTAGTGGTGCTCCTCGGCGAAGTCGACCCCGTGGACGCCTCCCGGCCCCGAGGCGAGCGACCGGACGTTGGGGGACGCCGGTGTGGTGGGCTTCCAGGCGGCCTCACCGGTCCGGGCGAAGTCGGTCCAGATGTCGATCATCTTGTCGGAGAGTCCGCGCTGGGCCCGGGTGAGCGGTTCGAAGTCATCGAGTTCGAAGAGGTAGGGCAGCTCGAAGGTGTGCGCGGCACCCATCAGGAACCCGGGCTTCGCGTACACGGGGTCCGTGTACCAGGGGACCTCCTCGTCGGCGAACTCGTAGGAGTACGTCCGCACATGGCGGGACAGCGCGCGGCCGGTCTCCACGCTGTACTGCGCCCAGTGGCCGTCGGTCAGGGCTGCGGCGAGTGCCCGCGCGGGTGAGCCGCCGTAGTCCTCGACCGGGTAGCGGGCGGCGATCGCCCCGGCCTTCTCGCTGCCGAACTCGTCCTCCAGGTGGGCGCGGTAGTCGGCGGCGTCGAGTCGTGCGTCAGGGTCGCCGGTCTGCGCCCGCTTGATCGCTTCGAGGTTGTACACACCGGCCGCGTCCTCCTGCCGGTTGATGCCCTGGAGCACCGGGACCTGGTTGAAGCGGCCCGTGGCGAACGCCTCGGCGGGGGTACGGGGGAGCAGGGCGCCGCCGTAGGAGGGGGCGTACGCCGGCCCCGTACCGAAGGGGTGGACGAGTTGTCCGGGAAGAGCGGTACGCCAGTCCTCCGCACCGTTCTCCTCGATCTCCGCGACGGCCGTGGCGCCTTGGGCCAGGGCGTCCTCGCGGTCTCGTCGGCCGTCCGTGGGCGTGGTGCAGGCGGCGCTCTGGAGGATGACCCGGTCGAAGAGGCCGGCGGAGGACGGGGCGGCCATGTGCGCGCAGGCACTGTAACCACCGGCGGACTGGCCGAAGAGCGTGACGTTGTCCGGGTCGCCGCCGAAGGCGGTGGCGTTGCGCTGCACCCAGCGCAGGGCCGCCTGCTGGTCGAGGAAACCGTAGTTGCCGGACTCGCCGTTCTTCTCCAGCTCCGGGTGGGCGAGGTAGCCGAGGGCGCCGAGCCGGTAGTTCACCGTCACCACGACCACGTCTCCCCGCGAGGCCAGCCGGTTCGCCCCGTGCATGGCGCCCTCGCCGTCCGTGTGGTCGCCACCGTGCAGGTACACCATGACGGGCCGGGGCCGCGCAGCTGCGGTGCGCGGAGTGGTGACGTTGACGAACAGGCAGTCCTCGGTCTCGGAGTGAGGACCGAGCGGGCCTATGGAACCGGTCTGCGGGCAGGCCGACCCCGGCTCGGTGGCGTCGCGGACGCCGTCCCAGCGGCGGGCGGGGGCGGGCGGAGCCCATCGGCCCGGCCCTGTGGGCGGGGCGGCGTAGGGGATGCCCTGGAAGGTACGCGCGTCTTCGGCCACCCGGCCGCGCACGACGCCCTTGTCGGTACGCACCCGTACGGGCTCGGCGCGACCCGGTGCCGTGACAGCCTCGGACACGGTGAGGGAGGACGGCCCGGTGGCCGCCGCCGCGCCGGTGGTGCCCATGGCGGTCACTGTCCCCAGGACCAGGGAGCCGCTGATGAATGCCTGTGCTGTTCGCTTCAACATGGTGACGAAGCTAGGGAGTTGGCTGCGGAGAGGTGAGCCGGGCAGCCGCCCGACCCGGGTGGGGCCAGCCCCACCCGGGTCGATACCGCCAGCACCTCCCGGGAGCGGAGGCGGGGGGCGGGGCAGGAGCCGGGGCTCGGGGCCCGGATCCCGGGGCTTGGGTCTTGGGTCTCAGGGCTCGGGGCCCGAAGTCCGGGCCCGGGGATCCTCACTCTTCCGGGGGACAACCGGCCGCCACCTCCCGGCGCTTGAGCTCCGGGATCCGGGGGCCGGGCCCCAAGACCCGGACTCCGGGATCCGAGGTTCGAGCGGTGTTGTTCATCCGGGGGGGCAGGAAGGGTTTCCAAAGAGGGAAAGAGGAAACCTCCCCACCCTCCCTACCCCGTCACGGCCAGCAAGTATGACTAATCGTGAGCGACTTGCAGCGGAGAGTCGCGGCTGCTTACGGTGCCCTCGACGAAGCGACCCCGACACGGTGTAAGCAGCACCGGCCGGGGTCTCACCCAAGATCGACACCGTAGAAAGGCGATCTCGTGGCTGTTCAGCACTTTAACGCCGCCCTGCCCGCCGCCGCAGTACCACCCCCGCCCCGCAGGGCCCGTCCCGGCTACGGCAAGCAGACCGTTCACGGCCAACGCGCCTCCAGTTCTCAGGACTTCGCCTTCCTCCCCGAGCGCGAGCGTCATATCGCCGGATACCTCGACCGCCTGCCCGACGGGGCCGCCATGGACATCAAGTCCCTGGCCAAGGACCTCCCCCTGTACGGCCAGATGGCCATCGGCAGCGCCCTGCGCGCCCTCGCCGTCGCCGGGCACCTGCGCCGCGTACACCGCCGCATCAAGACCGACGGACAGTACCGGTGGGTCACCCGCACCCACTGGTCCCGCACCGCACACGACAACGAGTGGTGGACCGCCCACCTCGCCACCGAGGCCAGGGCAGGGGCTCCCGAGGGCGGACCAGGGGTCTTTGAGGGCGGGACCGAGGCAGCTACCTCCGTGGAAAGGGCCAAAACGGCTACCGGCACACAGGAGCTCCCGGCCGGATGCGCGGCGACTCCCCTCCCCGCAGCCGCAGACCGGCCCGCGGTCACCCCCGCCCCGCCGACCACCCCCGCGCCGCAGACCACTCCCGCCCCGCAGACCGCGCCCGCACCCACGCCCGTACCGGTGGCCGGCTCCGCGCCCCTCCCCCTCGTACCGCACCAGCGTGCTCAGGACCCCGCCGAGCGTCCGGTACCGCCGCAGGCTCCGCCGCCCACCGCCGCCGCAGCGGTGCCCGGCTCCCCCTCTCCCGCCTACCTCGCGCTGGCCCGACTCGGCCACCGCGAGCCGCGCCTGGCCCTCTCCGCCGCCGACTGCGCCGCCCTGGAACCGCTGGCCGCCGCCTGGTTCGCACGCGGTGTCAGCGCCGACTACCTCACCCACGCGTTGACCTCAGGCCTGCCCCAGCAGGTCGGCTCCCCCGTCGGCCTCGTACGCCGCCGCCTCACCGACAAGATCCCGGCCCGGCTCCCGTCGTCCCCGGCCCCGGGCGCGTCCGGCACCCCCGTACGCCGCCTCCTCGTCGAGTGCGCCGAGTGCGGGCGGCCCGGCCCGGCCGAAGCCCTGCCGGACGGCCTCTGCCGCCTCTGCCGCACGACCCCGCCGCCCGTGGACGCGGCAGCGGCCCCACCGGCGCCCTCCACGGACCGGGACATCAGCGCGTACGTCGAGATCCTCCGCCACCGCCACCGCGCCTCCCGGTGACAGAGCCCCCTCGGTCCATCCCGAAGCCCCGACTACGCAGGGCGGTTGAACTGCCGGGCGATGGCAGTCATCACGCGCGTACCTCCGTACGGGCGCTCCCTGGCGCGCACCCGGGATTCGTGTTCGCGTCTGCGGATGCCCTACGAAGAAGCACTGGCCGAGCGGCTCCGTGAAGCGGGGTACGCCGTGAAGCACGTCGAGAAAGCCGACGGAGGGGTGGTCGCCGCAGGCAACATCGTCGCCGCCCGCGCCGGAGCACCCACGCTCATCGACCCGGCCGCCTCCTGCTCCTGGCCCGAGGCCGACATCAGCACCCTGTGGTGTTCCACGCGATCCCCCGCCACCGACCGGTTCTTCACGGTCGACCAGGCCGTCGCCGGGCTCCCGGACGGCTGGGAGGAACGGATGCCGGTCCTCAACCTCCGGGAACTCCTCAGCACCCTCGCCCACGGCGACGACCACCGGGACGCCGCCGAAGTCGTACGGGAACTCATCGCACCGTTCCGGAGCAGAAACGGGGGCAGAGGCAGGAGCGGAGGAGGGAGGGGCGGGAGCTGAGGCGAGGGGCGGCAGTGGGAGCGGAGACGGAGGCAGCGTCTGCCGAACCGTCTTCGATCTCAATCGAACACGTCCGATGTCTTGACGTGCCCCTGACTCGGTGGCTTGATAGGAGCGCACCGAATGGGAGCGCTCCCACGAAGTGCTTCCGCCCTCCCCGCGTATGCACCCCCATGCGAACGCCCCCTGAACCACGCTTGATCGCCGCTTGATTTTCTTGATCCCCTCACTCTCTCTGGAGCCGCAGTGAGAACAGCAAGAAGTACGGCACGCAGAAGTCCCGTCGCCGCCCTGATGACGGCGCTGGCCACACTCATCGGACTACTCGCCCTCGGTGCTCTCGGACCCGCCACGGCGCAGGCGAGCGAGCGGGACGAGCAGGCGGGGGCGCTCGCCACCGGCCTGCACATCAGTGACGGCCGCCTGGTCGAAGGCAACGGCAACGACTTCGTCATGCGGGGCGTCAACCACGCCCACACCTGGTATCCGGGCGAGACGCAGTCGCTGGCCGACATCAAGGCGACCGGCGCCAACACCGTCCGCGTCGTCCTGTCCGACGGGCACCGCTGGAGCGAGAACAGCCCGGCGGACGTCGCCTCCGTCGTCGCCGAGTGCAAGGCCAACCGGCTGATCTGCGTCCTGGAGGTGCACGACACCACCGGGTACGGCGAGGACGCCGCCGCCGGGACCCTGGACCACGCCGCGGATTACTGGATCGGGCTGAAGGACGTACTCGACGGCGAAGAGAACTACGTCATCATCAACATCGGCAACGAGCCCTGGGGCAACACCGACCCGGCCGGCTGGACCGCTCCGACCACTGCGGCGATCCAGAAGCTCCGCAACGCCGGTTTCGAGCACACGATCATGGTGGACGCGCCGAACTGGGGCCAGGACTGGCAGGGCGTCATGCGCGCCAACGCCCAGGCGGTGTACGACGCCGACACCACCGGCAACCTGATCTTCTCGATCCACATGTACAGCGTCTACAACACCGCCGAGAAGGTCACCGACTACCTCAACGCGTTCGTGGACGCCGGACTTCCGCTGCTCATCGGTGAGTTCGGAGGCCCCGGTGACCAGTGGGGCGACCCGGACGAGGACACCATGATGGCGACCGCCGAGGAGCTGGGGCTCGGTTACCTCGCCTGGTCCTGGAGCGGGAACACCGACCCGATCCTCGACCTGGTCCTCAACTTCGACCCGGCGCAGATGACTTCCTGGGGTGAGCGGATCTTCAACGGTCCGAACGGCATCGCCGAGACCTCCCGTGAGGCCACGGTCTTCGGCGGCTCCGCCGGCGACACCGAGGCCCCGACCGCACCCGGCACCCCGGCCGCCTCGGCCGTGACGGACACCTCCGCCGAGCTCAGCTGGGCGGCCGCCACGGACGACGTCGGCGTCACCGCGTACGACGTGGTCCGGATCGACGGCGGCACGGAGACGAAGGTCGCCTCCTCGGCCACCACCTCCGTCTCGGTGACCGGCCTGGAGGCCGGGACCGCGTACACCTTCGCGGTGTACGCCCGGGACGCGGCCGGCAACCGTTCGGAACGCTCGGGCACCGTGCAGGTCACCACCGACGAGGGCGGCACCGCCCCCGTGGGCACCTGCTCGGTCGGCTACCGGATCGTCGGGCAGTGGCCGGGCGGCTTCCAGGGCGAGCTGACCATCCGCAACACCGGCACCACGGCCATCGACGGCTGGACACTGGGCTTCGCCTTCCCCAACGGCCAGACCGTCTCCAACATGTGGGGCGGGACCCCGGCACAGTCCGGCTCCGCGGTGACCGTCACCCCGGCCGGGTACACGTCGACGATCACGGCCGGCGGTTCGGTCACGGTCGGCTTCACCGGCAGCCACACCGGCACCAACACCGCGCCGAGCGCCTTCACGCTCAACGGCGGTGCCTGCACCACGGCCTGATCCATCCGGCCGTTCACGATCCACGCCGACCGGCAGGGGCGTTCCATCCCCGCATCCGTCCCTGCCGGTCGGCGTGCAGGCGCGTCCCGCGCCCCCTCCCCGGCGTCCCTCGTCCCCGCCGGGCGCCCGGCGCCCGGGACCGGCCCACCGGCACCCGCCGCACCTGCCGCACCTGCGGCGCTTCCGGGACGTGCGGCGCCCGCGGGGTCACCGCCGGATGTACCGGGTGACCGTCACCCCGTTGTCGAACAGGGTGCGGTCGGCCACGTCGAAGACGGTGGGGTCGAAGCCCCCGTCGGACACCGGGACCCCGCCCCCGCCACCACCGGGTAGCTCTTGACGATCATCTCGTCGAGCTCGGGCAGCAGCACCCCGGCCAGCTTGCCGCCCCCGCACAGCCAGATGTCCAGTCCCCCTTCCTCCTTCTTGAGAGCGCGGACCAGGCCGAGAGGGTCCCGGCCCACGACGGTCACGGCCGGGTCGACCTCGCGGTCGAGGGTGGTGGAGACGACGTACTGGCGCAGGTGCGCGTACGGACTGGTGATGCCGTTGTCGTAGGCGGGACGGTAGCTGCCGAGCCCCATCAGGACCGTGTCGAAGCGCCGGTTGGGCGCGTCCGTGAGACCGGCGACCCCACCGCGGTCCGGCTCCTCTACCTGGCGGTCAGCTGGCTCATCGTCGAACAGCTCACCCTGCCCGACGTGTTCACCGAGGCGGAGCGCGTGGAACTGGTCACGGCGGCGGTCGCCCGTATCGTCCCGGCCGGCACCCCGGCCTGAGTCCCCGCCCCCGGCCGCACCCGCCCCGCCCCCGCACGGACCCGGTCCCGCCGCCCCGCCCGGCTCCGCGCCGATCCGACACCGCCCCGTGACCGGTTCCCCATGGCCCCGGCCTCCTGTCGGCTGTTCAATAAGCCCAGGGACGACAGGAGTTGAACCGGTGCGACGCCCGGTGACCGGCCCGCGGGGGATGGGGGACTGATGGGGAAACCGCTCACGCCGAACGATCCGGAGCGGATCGGCGCGTACGTACTCGCGTCGCGGCTCGGCCAGGGCAGCCAGGGGCTGGTGTACGAGGCGTACGACGCCCAGGGCACCCGGGTCGCCCTGAAGACGCTGCTCCACGACGCCCACGAGTCGCTGCGCAGCCGCTTCGCCAAGGAGCTGGCGGCGGCCCGGCGGGTGGACTCCTTCTGCACCGCCCGCATCCTGGACGCCTCCCTGGACGCGGAGGTGCCGTACATCGTCAGCGAGTACATCTCCGGACCGACGCTCGCGGCCCGGGTGTACGAGGACGCCCCGCTCCCCGAGAACGCGGCCGTCCGGCTCGCGCTGGGGGTGGCCACCGCCCTGGCCGCGATCCACGAGGCGGAGGTGGTGCACCGGGACCTCAAGCCGGGCAACGTCGTCCTGGGCCCGGACGGGCCTCGGGTCATCGACTTCGGCATCGCCCGGGCACCGGACATGTCGCTGACGAACACCGACGGGGTCATCGGCACCCTCGGGTACATGGCGCCGGAGGTACTGGCCGGGAAGCCGGCAACATACGCCTCGGACGTCTTCGCCTGGGGAGCACTGGTGCTCTTCGCCTTCACCGGTACGGAGCCGTTCCGCGGGGAGAACTTCGCCGAGGCGGTCTACCGCACCGTGCGGGTGCGTCCCGATCTGTCGGCCCTGCCGAGGCGGCTGCGCCCCCTGGTGTCGGCGGCGCTCTCCCAGGACCCCGGACTCCGGCCGCTCGCGACCGAGCTGCTGATGGGGCTGGTCGGCGGGAGCCCGGCCTCCGCCGATCCGCGTCTCGCCCTGCTGGACGCGGGGGCGTCCGGTGCGGCGACCCCCGCCGACCAGCGGCCCGCGGAGGACCCCTCCCCCGACCTCGGGGCGCGGGCCGAGAGCGCGTTCGCCGCACTGCCGGCCTCGGTACACGGTGCCGTACGGGAGTTGCTGATGCGCCTGGTGGTGCCGGGCAGCGCCCCGGACGGTTCCCAGGACACGGTGCGGACCGCGTCGCACGCCGAACTGTTCGCGGAACGCACGGAGGAGGAGGCGGAGCCGTCGCGCCAGGCCGTCACCGCCCTGGTGGGCGGCGGCCTCCTCCTGGCGGAACCGGACGGCGCGGTGCGGCCGGTCAGCGCCGCACTGCTGCGGGCCTGGCCGAGGCTGCGCGCGTGGACCGACGAGGACCGCGCCGCGCTGCCGGTACGCCACCAGGTGGGGAGCGCGGCGGCGCAGTGGGAGGGTTCGGGCCGCCGGTCCGACGACCTGCTCGGCGGTTCGTCGTTGCGCAGGGCACTGGACTGGGCGGCGACGTCCCCGCCGCATCTGCGGCTCAGCCCGCTGGAGCGCCGCTACCTCGAAACGAGCAGGCAGCACGGCACCCGGGCCGCGAGACGGCAGCGCAGACTGCTGTCCGGTCTGGCCGTGCTCCTGGTGACCGCGCTGGTGGCGGGCGGTCTCGCCTGGCAGCAGCAGAGACAGAACGCGCTCCAGCAGGCCCGCGAGCAGGCGGGCACCATGGCCGAGGCCGCCGACCGGCTCCGGGTGGCGGAGCCCGCGACCGCGATGCTGCTCAGCGTCGGGGCCTGGCGGCTGTCCCCCACCCCGGCCGCGCGGGCCGCGCTGTACGCCGCCTCGGCCCAGCACCAGGCGGACGCCCTGCTGATGCCGAGGGCCGAGAACGGCATGTACCAGCGCCACGCCCTGTCCCCCGACGGGCACCGGCTGCTCAGGGTCGTCGACCAGCACATCGAGGCGTGGGACGTACGGAAGAAGCGCCGGACGAGCCGGGTGCCGCTGCCGGGATCCCCCGGCCAGGCCGTGGAGTGGGCGGCCGACCCGGCCCTGCGGGTGGTCGCCGTCGTCGAGGACGAGGGGGTCCGGCTGGTGGAGGCGGAGAGCGGCACCGCGCTCGGGAAGCCGCTGGACGTCCCTTCCGGTCTGACGGTGGACAGCGTGGCCGCGGACGGCACGGTGCTGCTGGCCGGTTCGTCCGACGCTCCCCGCACCCAGGTGTGGCGCACCTCGGGCGGCCACCGGCTGGTGTTCGACATGCCGTACGGGCCGAACACGAACCTGGTGGCGCTGTCGCCCGACGGATCACGGGTCGCCTACTGCGAGGACGGCGTACCGGCGCTCTGGGACCTGCGGGGCGCCGAGCCCGCCGAGGTACCGCTGGGCCCCGCCGGTGAGCTGTGGGGGTGCGACGACAGGGAGGGGGACGTGCTGTTCAGCCCGGACGGGAAGAAGGTGGCGATGGGCGGAGGGGAACTCGCGATCTGGGACGCCGCCGGAGGGAAGACGCTCGGGACGGGGACGGCCGAGAGCGGAGCGGTGTTCAGCGACGACGGACGCTTCCTCGTCTCGAGTTCGACGGAAAACGGCATCGAGATACGGCCCGCGTCGGAAGCGGTCGCCCCATTGTTCCGGGACTTCCGGCCCGGCCAGGAGGGATCGGACGGACGCGACGTCTCGGCGTTCGCCTTCGACGCCGAGGCCCGGAAACTGGTCTTCGCCACCGCCGACGACCTCGTCCTCACACTCGACGTGCCCAGCGCCCTCGCCACCGGATCGCTGAACGGGAGAGCCATGCTCGGGTTCCTCTCCCCCGGCGGGCTCACCGCGGTGCTCCGGCCCTACGAGGTCGACAGCGAGCAGCGGCTGGTGGACATGCGTACGGGGAGAACCATCGGTCCTCCCGTACCGGAACACGAGAACGCCGAGGCGGGCCCCGACAGCAGGGCGGCCCTCAGCCGGGACGGCTCCCTGCTGGCCTTCACCGACTACGACGGTGAGGCCGAGGCGTACCACGTGACGGTCTGGGACGTACGCGAGCAGCGCAGAATCGTCCGTTTCCAGGCGGAGGACGGCGACGGCGAGTACGGCGGCCCCGACCTCTCCCCCGACGGGCGGTGGGTCCTCACCTACGGGAGCAAGGACGGCACGGAGACGGTACGCCTGTGGGACGCCGCGACCGGACGGCACATCCGCGACATCCCCGGCGTGCGCGGGCTCATCACGATCAGCCCCGACGGCTCCCTCCTGATGAGCGGCGGAGGGGACGTGGTGGAACTGCCCTCGGGCAAACGCCGGAAGGACGCGTTCCCCGGCAGCGACATCGATGAGGTGGGCTTCTCCTCCGACGGGAGGACCCTGGCCGCCACCACCCCCTCCGGGCGGGTGGAGATCTGGGACGGCGACGGCAGGGAACGCCGGTTCGTGCTGGTCAGCGGGGCCGTGGTGGGGGGCAGCCACGCGGGCGAACTCCTGAGCTCCCCGGTCGTCTCCGACGACGGGCGCTATCTGGCCGTCCAGGTCGGTGACACGGCCGTCCAGGTGTGGGACCTGGACGCGAGAGTGGCCCTCACCCCGCCCATGTCGGTGGTCGGTGACGGCCTGTTCGGCATCGCCGTCGACGCGGACAACGTGCTGCGCCTGCTGGGGACGGGGGTCTACGCCCAGTCCCTCGACCTCGACCCGGAACGCTCGGTGCAGAAGATATGCCGCCGGGTCGGACGGGACATCACCCGGGGCGAGTGGGACACGTACGCCGGCGGGGCGGCCTACCGTTCCGTCTGTCCGGGGTGACCGGGGCGGGGCCGGAGCGGGGTGGGGCGGACCCGGGGGCGGGGTGAGCGGGCCCGGGGGCGGCCGGGCGAGCCGGGGCAGGGGCGGACGGGGCAGGAGCGGACGGGGGGCGGGACCGCCGCGTGACGCCGCCCCTCAGGCCGGGTCCGGTCCGGGCGCGGGGACCGGGACGGGCGCCCCGGCCACCGGCAGCAGCTCGGGCCGCTTCGCCGTCCGCCCGTCGCCGGAGGACCGGCCGCGCAGCCGGCGCCCGATCCACGGGCCCAGGAACCCGGCCGCCCAGCGCACTTCGGCCCCGGCCGCCCGTAGCCGTGAGGGGGGTTCCCACGGCGGCAGGGGCCGCGCCCAGGAGTCGTCGCTGCCGGACAGCCCGAGCGCGTACGCCGCCGCGGCCGCGATCCGCGCATGGCCCAGCGGACTGGCGTGGAGCCGGTCCTCGCCCCACAGCCGGGGATCGGTGGCCACCGGCAGCGGCGCGAGGTCGGCGACGACCACCCCGTGCCGGGCCGCCGCCGCGCGGATACGGTCGTTGAGGTCGAACACCCGGCCCCGGACCGGCCGGGCGACCGGCGCGATCTTCGCGACGTCGGGGAAGGTCAGGGTCAGCACCCGCGCCCCGCCCGCCGTGAGTTCGGCGAACATCGCCTCCAGATGCCCCGCCACCTCCTCGGCGTCGAACTTCGGCCGCAGCAGGTCGTTGACACCCGCGACGACGGTGGCCAGATCGGGGCGCAGGGCCAGAGCCGGTCCGAGCTGCTCGGCACGGACCTGGCGGGCGACCCGTCCCCGTACCGCCAGGTTGGCGTACCGCAGATCCGGGCCGGCGGCGGCGAGGTGCTCGGCGAGGCGGTCCGCCCAGCCCCGCAGGCCGGCCGCGCCGCCACCGTCGCCGACGCCTTCCGTCTGACTGTCACCCAGCGCGACATAACGCAGATACCGACCGCGCGGACGCTCACCGCCCGGGTGGTCATCGCCCAGGCGCTCACCGCCCGGGTGGTCATCGCCCAGGCGCTCACCGCTCAGGCGCTCACGGCTCAGGTGCTCACCGCGCGGGCGTTCATCGCTCGGCATGGTTCCTCTGCCTCTCCCTCAGCACGCCCGCGGTCCGCAGGCACCAGTCACGGTGGTCCGCCTCCAGGGACAGGCCACGCAGACACGTCAGATACGGCCCGATGCGGTCACCGGTACGCAGGAACTCCTCCTCGGTGGCCCCACCGCGGAGCTTGTGGAGCAGACCGCCGAGCAGTTCGATCCTGGCCTCGGCGGCCGTGGCCCGTTCCTCCAGCTGTCCGATGACCGGGCCGGCGGTGACGCCGTCGACGGCCTGCACCTTCACGAGGAGGTCGTCCCGGATGAAGGACGGCTTGGGTACGTCGGCGGCGAAGCGTTCCAGCTCGGCGTGACCGGCCTCGGTGACGCGGAAGAGTCGCTTGTTGGGGCGGCCCTCCTGGATCACCTGCCGGCCCGCGACCAGCCCTTCCTTCTCCAGCCGGGCCAGTTCGGCGTAGAGCTGCTGGGGCAGGGCGTGCCAGAAGTTCGCCACACCGATGTCGAACGCCTTCGCCAGCTGGTACCCGCTGTACTCCCCGTCCAGCAGTGCCGCCAGCACCGCGTGCCGCAGAGCCATCGCCCGCCACCCCTTCCCCGCCGGGCCCCGCACGGGGCCTTCCACCGCCCCGTGCGCGTGGAACCGCACGCAGAACGTACTCAAGGATAGGACTAGGCAATTAATTGAGTAAGAGGCCTCAACTAGCGAAATATTTCGAACCGTTGACCGAAATTATCGGGGGCGCTAGCCTGCCGCACGGCTCCAGGGCCGTACGCGCACACGCCGCCCGCACCCCCGGACCGGCGCCGCTTCCCACCCACGCAGAGGGAGCACCACCGTGAACCGAAGAACGTCGATCCTCGGCCTGCTGACAGCCGGTGCGCTGACCGCCGGCGCGCTGACCGCAGCCGTCGTCTCCCCGGCACTCGGCGCCGGGGACGGACACGGCCCGGAGGGCTCCCCCGCGCCCACGGAGCGGGGCGCCCACTGGGTGAGCACCTGGGCGTCCATGCCGCAGCTGACGGAACCGGGCAACATGCCCCCGGCGCCGTTCACGGGCGAGCACTCGGTGCTCACCGACGCCACCCTGCGCCAGACGGTCCACGTCACCACCGGCGGCGAGCACATCCGGCTGCGCTTCTCGAACGCGTTCGGCGGTGCGGTGCTGCCGATCAGCGAGGTGACGGTGGCCCTGCCCGAGGGCGGCAAGGCCGGTACGAGCGCGGTCCGGCCCGGCACCACCCACCGGGTGACCTTCCAGGGCCGGTCCTCCGTGTCCGTCCCGGCCGGGGCCCAGGCGGTCTCCGACCCGCTGGACTTCTCACTGAAGGCCGACTCCAACCTCACGGCGACGGTCTACCTCGCCGACGGCCAGGCCTCCACCGCCGTCACCTCGCACCCCGGGTCCCGTACGACGTCCTACCTGAAGTCCGGGGACCACACCGACGCCACGGATCTCACCGGTGCGACGCCCACCGACCACTGGTACTTCCTCAGCGGTGTCGAGGTGTGGTCCCGCCACACCAGTTCGGCGGCCGTCGTCCTCGGCGACTCGCTGACCGACGGCCGGGGCTCGACCACCAACATGAACGACCGCTGGCCGGACCTGCTGCGCGAGCGGCTGGCCACCGGGGCTCCGGCCGGCACGAAGACCGCCGTCGTCAACCAGGCGGCGGGCGGCAACCGCCTGCTCAACGACGGCCTCGGCCCCAACGGCCTGGCCCGCCTGGACCGTGACGTCCTGTCGCAGAGCGGGGTGGACTGGCTGGTCGTCTTCGAGGGGATCAACAACATCGGCACCGCCGGGGCCACGCCCGCCGCGCAGAAGCAGGCCGCGGCCGACGTCATCGCGGCGTACAAGCAGATCATCACCCGGGCCCACGCCCAGCAGATCCGTGTCTACGGGGCGACCCTCACCCCCATCGGCGGGAACACCGGCTACGACGACCCCGGCGGCTACCGCGAGGAGGCCCGGCAGACCGTCAACACCTGGATCCGTACCAGTGGCCGGTTCGACGGCGTCATCGACTTCGACCGCGCGGCCCGTGACCCGCACCAGCCGCGTCAGCTCAGGGCCGCCTACGACACCGGTGACCATCTGCACCTCAACCCCACCGGCTACCAGGCGCTCGCCGACGCGGTCCCCACCCGCCTCTTCCACCGGTCCCCTCTCCCCCGGGGCTTCGGTTACCACTGACGCACCGCACGCCCCCGGACCACCGGGGCCACCGGCCCGCGCAGGCCACGACCCTGTGCGGGCCACGGGTCCGCACAGGGCACCGGTCCGCCCGGGCCACCGGTCCGTATACCGGGAACACGGACCGGTGGCCGCTCCCGTCCGGGCATGCTTGCCCCATGGGGGACAGCGCGGGGCCCCCGTCCGTGCAGAGTCCTCGGAACAGGGAGCAACACAGTGCACTACGACGTTCTGGTCATCGGTGGTTCCGGCATCGACACCATCGTCCAGGTCGACGAACTCAAGGTCCCCGACAGCGATTCCGTCGGCGTACCGCCCATCCGCGACTACGTCGCCCACACGGGCAACGGCGTGGCCCTGGGCTTCCACGCCCTGGGGCTGCGTACGCAGTTCATCGACTACCTGGGGGACGACCACCTGGGCAGGCAGATCCTCGACCGGTACGTCTCCGTGGGGCTGGACTTCGACCACCTCCCGGCCCCGGCCGGCACCCCGCGCAGCGTCAACCTGGTCGACCGGGAGGGCCGCAGGTTCTCCTTCTACGACGGGCGGCACCCCGAGGACCTCCTGATGCCGATGTCCTTCTACGGCCCCCACCTCGACCGCGCCCGCCACGTCCACCTGTCCCGCTCGCACTTCAACCGTGAGATCTTCGGCGAGGCGGTACGGCGCGGTACGCCCGTCTCGACGGACCTGCACGCATGGGACGGGGTGGACGCCTCGGCCGAACCCTGGGCGTACGGCGCCGACTTCGTCTTCATGAGCGCGGCCACCGTCAAGGACCGCGCCCCCGAGGTGCTGCGGCAGATCATGGCGCGGGGCCGGGCCCGTATCGCGGTGGCCACCGACGGGGCGAACGGCTGCCACGTACTGGAACGGGAAGGCGCGGGCGAGGTACGCCACTTCCCCGCCGTACGGCCCGAACGGCCCGTGGTCGACAGCAACGGCGCCGGGGACGGCTTCCTCACCGCCTTCCTGTACACGCTCCTCGCGGGCGGCGGCACCGAGGACTGCGTACACGCCGGCGCGGTGTCCGGGGCCTTCGCCTGCACCCACCACGGGACGCACGAGGTCCAGATCGGGCGGGAGGAACTGGCCAGGGCGACCGAGCACACCCTGACGGTCTGAACCATCCGGGCCGGACGGCGGGTGGCTGCCCGCCGTCCGGTCCGGGCGGCGGGCACCGGACCCCGTCGGCCGGTGCGCCCTCTCAGCCGGTGTGCTCCCTCAACCGGGGCGCTCCCTCAACCGGTGTGCAGGATCCGGAAGCGGCCCGGTTCCTCCGGGTCCCGGTCCACGACCTGGACCGGCATCCGCTCCCCCTGCCAGATCCCGGTGCCCGGCGCGCGGGAGAACCGGATCTGCCCGCGGGTTCCTTCGACCGCGAGGTGCGGCCAGGACGCGGCGATGCGCTCCCGGTCCACGCCGTGGGAGCGCATCGCTTCGGCGAGGACGGCGATCGTGTCGTACCCCTCGAAGGCGACGAAGGAGGGCTCTTCGCCCAGCCGCTCCCGCAGGGCCTTCCCGACATGTGCGCCGAGCGGGCCGAGACGCTGGGGCAGGTAGCGCAGGAACGGGATCCCCGCGCCGTCGCCGCCCAGCAGCCCGGCCCATCCGGCGAACTCCGGCTGCCCGGCCGGGGCACCGGCCATGACCCCGGCGAGGCGCCGGTCGCGGCGGAGGGCCCTGACGATCGGCACGGCCGGATCCGGCTGGCCGACCAGGAGCAGGAGGGCTGTCGCACCGCTGCCGGCGAGTTCGTCGCACACGGCCGTGGGGGCGTGCGCGTGCGCGTCGAGTCCGATGACGGTGCCACCGCGCGGAGCGAGGTACTCCCGCAGGACGCGGGTCCCGGACTCCCAGTAGACACTCGGCTCCGCCACCACGGCGACGCGGCTGTGGCCCGCGCCGAGGAGGAAGTCCGCGTAGACCCGCCAGCCCCGGGACTGGGGCGGGGCGATGCGCGCGACCCACGGGGTGGGCCGCCCGGTGAGCGCGTCGAGAACCGCCGAGGAGCACAGGAAGGGCAGCCCGAGGGCGTCGGCCCTGGCGGCGGCGGCACGCGCGACGACGCTGTGGTACTCCCCCGCCACCGCGGCCACGCCCAGCCCGGCCAGTTCGTCCACGGCCGCCGCGGCGCCCCGGGGATCGGCCGCGGTGTCCCGGACCACCGGTTCGAGTGGCCGTCCGCCGATCCCACCGGCGTCGTTGACCTCACGGACGGCCAGTTCGAGCCCGGCGAGCAGATGCCGGCCCGCCTCGGTCCAACCGGGGCGCGACAGCGGGACGAGGACGCCGACCCGGACGGGACCGGTCCGGGCGGGACCGGTCCGGGCGGGACCGGTCCGGGCGGACGAGACGTCGGCCGGGCCCGCTCCGGGCGGTGTCGCCGGTGCGTTCATGTCCCGGAGCCCCCCGCCCGGCGGCTCGGTCGCGGTGTACCGGGGCCGAGCGGGGGCAAGGCCCGCCCGCATACGTTCGTCTCGTCCCGCCGCGGCGGGTGCACCTGGGTGGCCATGCCGGACATTGCATCCACCGCCGTCACCGGCGGGCAACCGATTATCGGTTCACCGGACCGAGGGTCCCGGGCCGCCGGGCCGCCGGACCACCGGGCCACCGCGCCGCCGGACCACCGCGCCGCCGGGCCACGAGGCTCCGGGCTCCGGAAAGACGGGAGCCGCCGGAACGGGCCGGGGGCGGTCCACTGCGCCCGGAAGGGAGAACACCGGCCCGGGGGGCCGGGGCGCGATGTGGGCCACCACCCGTAACCCCGATCCTCGCGCCGGTACCGTCCCCCCGCATGTGGATCACCCGGTCGCGGCGCCCGCCGGCCGCGACGGCGACAAAGTCGCCTGCGAGTGAACAAACGGACGAGCGGACGAGGCGAGCAGGCGAGCCGAACACACAGGTGAGTTGAACGGGCAGGCGCGAACAGGACACGACGCCTCCCACATGCCAGCCGCCCCCGGCCCTCCGCCGGGGGCGGCTGATGTTTTCCAATCTGCTTCAAGCACGCTATAAATGAGCAACTTCGAGCACCATCCATCAGGATTCACACATCCCGAAGGAAGCCCATGCCGCTCATATCCACCGGTGTCCTCGCGCACGACGCCCGTACCGCCGCGACGGGCGTCGGGGCCTTCAACGTGGTGCAGATCGAACACGCGCAGGCCATCGTCGGCGGGGCGGAGGCGGCCGGGCTGCCCGTGGTGCTCCAGATCAGCGAGAACACCGCCCGCTACCACGGAACGCTCGAACCGATCGCCCTCGCCGCGCTCGCCCTCGCCCGGGCGGCGAGCGTCCCGGTGGCCGTCCACCTCGACCACGCGACCTCGGCCCCACTGGTCCACGAAGCAGTCGAACTCGGCTTCACCTCGGTCATGTTCGACGCCTCCACGCTCCCGTACGAGCAGAACGTCGCCACGACCCGGGCCGTCGCCGACCACTGCCACGGCCGTGGCGTATGGGTGGAGGCGGAGCTCGGGGAGATCGGCGGCAAGGACGGGGCGCACGCCCCGGGCGTACGGACCGACCCGGACGAGGCGCGGGCGTTCGTCGCCGCCACCACCGCCGACGCCCTGGCGGTGGCCGTCGGCAGTTCGCACGCGATGCTCACCCGGGACGCCGTCCTCGACTTCGCCCTGATCTCCCGGCTGCGTGACACCGTCGGCGTGCCGCTCGTCCTGCACGGTTCGTCCGGGGTCGGCGACGCGGGTCTGGCCAGGGCCGTCGGCGCGGGCATGACGAAGGTGAACATCTCCACCCACCTGAACAAGCTGTTCACCCGGGCCGTCCGCACCCACCTGGACGCCCACCCCCGGGCGGCCGACCCCCGGGCCTACCTCGGCCCCGCCCGTGACGCGGTCGCCGCGGAGGTGACCCGCCTGCTGGGCATCCTGGCCCGTCCCGGGCGATAGGGTTCGCTGCGGACAAGGAGGCCTGGTGGCGGCACACACCCGGTGGACCCGGCTGCTGGAGATCCTCAGCGACCAGGGCCACCTCGACGTACTCGACGCGGCCGAGCGGCTCGGCTGCTCCGCCGCCACGGTCCGCCGCGACCTGGACGAGCTGGCCCGGCAGAACCTGCTGACCCGCACCCGTGGCGGCGCGGTCGTCAGCACCGTCGCCTACGACCTGCCGCTGCGCTACAAGGCGGCCCGCAAGGCCGACGAGAAGCAGCGCATCGCCCGGGCGGCGGCGGAGCTGATCCCCGCCGGCTCCACCGTCGGCATCAACGGCGGGACGACGGCCTCCGAGGTGGCCCGCGAACTCGCCGTACGGCCGGGCCCGGAGGGCGCCTCGGGGAGCGGGGGCCACCCGGCCCTCACGGTCGTGACCAACGCGATCAACATCGCCAACGAACTGGCCGTACGCCCCCATGTGAAGCTGGTCCTCACCGGCGGGGTCGCCCGGCCCAACTCCTACGAACTCGTCGGGCCGCTCGTGGACTCGGTCCTGCGGACCCTGGCCCTGGACTACACGGTCCTCGGCGTCGACGCGGTGCACCCGCGTTTCGGAGCGGCCACCCACGACGAGGCGGAGGCCGGCGCCAACCGGGCGCTCGCCGAGTGCGCCGGCACCGTCGTCGTGGTCGCCGACTCCTCCAAGCTGGGCCGCCGCGCCTTCGCCCAGGTCTGTGAGAGCACGGCGGTGTCCGTCCTGGTCACGGACCGGGGCGCCCCGGACGAGGCCGTCGAGGAGTTCACCGCCCTGGGCATCGACGTACGCCGCGTCTGATCCGCCCTCGGCGGTGGCACAGCGGACGAGCGGCCACCGGTCAGCGGTAGTCCTCCGGGTGGCCCTGCATCCAGGTGTTGATCCGGTCACGGGTACCGACCAGGTCGTCGAAGTGCTTCTCCAGATTCGGCGTGGACACGTCGTCGCCGAGAGTCGTGCGCAGGGTGCCCATCCAGGCCGGCGGCTCCTTGAAGTGGTCCGGGCCCTGCCCGTCCGCCTTCATCGCCGCGTCCAGGCCGTTCAGTTCCTGGTGGACCCTGCCCAGGAAGTAGGCGCAGTCACCGGCACCCGGGGTGCAGGTCTCGTTCAGGGTCGCCTGGAGTCCGGCGAAGGCGTCACGGACCCGTTCGGGGTGGAGGCCGTCGCCTTCGGCACCCGTACCCGGACCGGACGTACCCGGACCGGGCGTCGCGGTCACCGACGGGTCCGCGGCCCCGTCCGCCCGTTCGGCCTCACCGGTGTCCGCCGCGACGGCCCCCTCCTCGCCGGGACCCCCGGGCACGGCGCCCGCCGGTTCGGGGGTGGAGCCGATCAGTGAACATCCCGCCAGACACGCCCCCAGTGCGATCGCCGGTATCGCGGCACGCAGAACTGTACGTACGGACATGAGGCCCCCCTCGTCGACCGGTCCGGAACCCTACCGCCCCCCGTACCACCGGACCGGCCGCCGAGGACGGCGGGACAGCGCTTAACCTCGGACACAGCGGACCACGATGACAGAGAGCGAAGGTGGCGGCGATGGTGAAGGTTCCGGCAGCGGTGGTGGCGGCGAGCGGTCTCGTCGGCGGGTACGGGGTCGCCCGGTGGACGAAGAAGCGCCCCCTGGGCGGGGTCGCGCTCGCCGCGGCGGGCTCGGTGGCCGCCTACGAGTGGAACCGGCAGGCCGGGGCCCGGGCCGCCACCGGGCTGACCGTCGCCTATGTCGCGGCGTTCGCCGGATCGCACCCGCTGGCCAAGAAGGTCGGCGCCTGGCCCGCGGTGTTCGCCGTCGCCGGCGGTGTGGCGGCGGCGTCCTGGGCCGTCACCCGGCGCGGCGCCTGACCCCACGGACGGGCCCGGGGCACGCGTCGGCGGCCCCGGGCCCCACGCGTGCCCGGCCCGCTCAGCCTCCCAGCGCGTGGGAGACCGAGTAGATCGCCAGGCCGGCCAGCGCACCCACCACCGTGCCGTTGATCCGGATGAACTGGAGGTCGCGCCCGATGTGCGCCTCGATCTTCTTCGAGGTCTGGTCCGCGTCCCACCCGGCGACCGTGTCGCTGATCAGCGAGGTGATCTCCGTGCGGTACGTGGTGACGACGTAGGCCGCCGCGTCCTCCAGCCAGCCCTCCAGCTTGCCCTGGAGCCGCTCGTCCGTCGCCAGCCTGGCCCCCAGCGACATCAGCGACGCCCGGGCGCGCAGCCGCAGTTCGCTCCGCTCGTCCTCGGCCGCCGCGATGACCATCGCCCGGACCGCCGACCAGGCGGAGGCGATGACGTCCTGCACCTCACCGCGGCCCAGGATCTCCGACTTCAGCCGTTCCACCCGCGCGCGGGTGTCCGGGTCGGTCTGGAGATCGGCGGCGAAGTCCGTCAGGAACGTGTCGATCGCACCGCGCGCCGGATGGCCGGGCATGTCGCGCATCTCCGTGACGAACCGCAGCAGTTCCTTGTAGACCCGCTCACCCACCCGCTTGTCCACGAAACGCGGGGTCCACCCGGGCGCCCCGCCCTGCACCGCGTCCATCACGGAATCCCCGTGCAGCACCAGCCAGTCGTGGGCCCGGGTGCAGACCAGGTCGACGACCTTGCGGTGCCCGCCGTCCACGACGACCTTGTCCAGCATCTTGCCCATGCCGGGGGCGATCTCCACCGAGTCCGCCCGCCGGGTGATCGCCTCGCCGACCACCGCCTGGACGTCGGAGTCACGCAGCACGGTCAGCGCACCGCGCAGGGCGGTGGCCAGTTCGGCGGTGACCCGGTCGGCGTGTTCCGGCTGCGCCAGCCACGTACCGAGCCGGGAACCCACGCCCAGAGCGTGAATTCGGTCACGGACGACGTCTCCGGAGAGAAAGTTCTCGCCCACGAAGGAACCAAGTGAGGCTCCGAGTTGATCCTTCTTGGTGGGAATGATGGCGGTGTGCGGGATGGGCAGGCCGAGCGGGCGCCGGAACAGCGCCGTGACGGCGAACCAGTCGGCGAGCGCGCCCACCATGCCCGCCTCGGCTGCCGCGGCGACGTAGCCCGGCCAGCCGCCCACACCCGAGTTCTTCGCCCAGGTGGCGAGGACGTACACGAGCGCGACGAGCAGGAGCAGACCGGTGGCGGTGGTCTTCATACGGCGCACACCACGCCGCTTCTCCTCGTCGGCGGCGGTGTACGCGAAACCCCCCAGACCCCCGGCCGCACCCGCGGTCCGCCGCTCACCGGCAGGCCCGCCCCCGGCCGCACGCCCGCCCGGAGCCGCCCCCGGCGGTACGCCGGACGGCGCGCCGCCCACCGCGACCGCGCCCGTATCCGGTGTCTCCTCCGGCCGCGCCGGCGGCCCCGGCTCCCGGCCCTGCCCCGTATCCGCTTCCCCGCCCTGCCCCACACCCGCACCCGTACCCGGTTCCGCGCCGGGGTCCGGCCGCTCCGCACCGGGGCCCGTGCCCGCTCCCTGCCCCGCGTCCTTTTCCATCCGCTCCACCTGTCCGCCGGCGCGTCACCCGTGTCGTACGCGATTGTCCCTGCCTGACCTACTCCCGGGCCGCACGCCGAGTTCCCCAGGGCCTGTCGCATGATGGGACCAGCAAGATCATCGCAAGGAGAACCACCACCCATGCCCAGGCGCCAGGGGTACGCCCTGCTCATCGCCCTCGTGGCAGGCACTGCCGCATTCGCCGCAGCACTCGCCTTCGGTACGTCGCTGATCACCGCGGACCGCCGCTCACCGTCCTTCGACGACGGACGCGCACGGTCCGTACCGCGCAATCCCGTCCCGGCCGCCACCCCCGCCGCACCCGCCAACGCGGCCGGCACCTGGATCGTGACCTGGACCGGGGCGCCCGTCAGCGGCGAACCGGACACCGAGAGCGGTTACCCGGGCCATGTCATCCGTAACACCGTCCACACCAGCATCGGCGGTGACGCGGCCCGCATCACCCTGTCCAACCTCTTCGGCACCGCGCCGCTCGTCATAGACCAGGCCACCGTCAACACCCGCCCGGTCACCTTCGAGGGCAGCGCCACCGTCACGATCGCGGCCGGCCGGCAGGTCGTCAGCGACCCCGTGACCGTCCCGGTCGCCCCGGACGCCGATCTCGTCGTCGCCCTGCGCACCCCGGCCGGCGGCGGGCCCGTCACCTACCACCCCAACACCCACCAGACGTCCTACCTGGCCGACGACAAGGGCACCTGGTCCACCGCCAACTGGCGCTACCTCACCGCGGTCGAGGTCCTGAACGACACCGCGCCGGGCGCGATCGTCGTGATCGGCGACTCGCTCACCGCGGGCAGCGGCTCCACCACCGACGCCAACACCCGCTGGACGGACGTGCTCTCCGACCGCCTCCAGCACCGCTACGGCATCGCCAACCAGGGGATCGCCGGGAACCGGCTGCTGCTCGACAGCCCGGCCACCCGGGGCGGCATCGGCGGCCAGGCCGGAATCCACCGCTTCGAACGCGATGTGCTCTCCGTCTCCGGGGCGAAGACCGTGATCGTCTCGCTCGGCATCAACGACGTCCAGCAGGCACCCGCCGAGCCCGACGCCGGACGCATCGTGGACGGTCTCCGCTCCCTCGTGGAGCGCGCCGAGGCACGCGGTCTGCGCGTCGTGGGCACCACCCTGACGCCGTTCGGCGGGTTCCCCACCTGGACCCCGGAGCGCGAGGCCGTGCGCCAGGCGGTCAACGAGCGGATCCGGTCCGGCGGTGTCTTCGACGACTTCGCCGACTTCGACCGCGCCGTACGCGACCCGTCCGCCCCCGCCCGGGTGCTGCCCGCCTACGACTCCGGCGACGGGCTCCACTTCAACGACACCGGTTACCAGGCACTGGGCGACCTGATCGACCTCACGGCCCTCTCCGGAGCCCCGAAGGCCGGCGCCTTCTGACACCCGCGCCCGCGCGGACGCCCGGCCCTGACCGCGCGGGCTGCCTCCACCACCGGGCCCGGACCCGTCCTCGCGGGCCCCTTCCGCCACCGGGCCCGCCCCGGACCGGGCCGCGCAAGCCCCAGCCACCGCCCGGACCGGCCCGGACCGGGCGCCGGGCGCTCAGTCCCCGTCCCGCTTCTCCAGCCGGCCCCGCGGCTCGTCGCGCTCCGCCGCCCTGAGCCGCTGCCGCTGCGCCTTGCTCCACTTGCGGTCCACACCCACCCCGCCCATCAGGGCGAAGCCGGTCACCCGGACCCGGGGCGCGTCGGGCGCCGGGTCGTCGAAGGCGGCGTCCTTGGTCTGCTCGTCGAACCCGCCCATGATGCCGACCCCGTTGACGTGCAGATGGACGTCCGGGGACACCTTCACCTGGATCCCGCCCATGATCGCGAAACAGCGGATCACGACCTCGCGGTCCTCGAAGTCCGCCTCGCGCAGGTCGATCTCGCCCCCGCCCCACATCGCGAACGCGGTGAACACCCGGCTGACCGTCCAGCGGCCCTTACGGCCGAACCCGCCCCAGAACGCGAAACCCCCCGAGGACGTCGCGGGCTTCCCGATCCGCCGCGACCAGTCCACCGCCCCCGCCGCACGCCCGGCGGACACCGCGGCCGGACCGCTCACCGGCGCCACCGCCGTGCCCGGCGCGGGGAGATCCCGCACCAGCGGCTCCAACTCCCCGTGCGTACGGGCCTTGTACGTCGCGTCGAGCCTCTGCTCGAACTCGTCCATCTCCAGCCGGCCCTCGGCCACGGCCTCCCGCAGCGTCTCGGCGATCCGCTCACGTTCCGCATCGGAAGCCCGCATGTCCGGACGTTCACTTGTCATGCCGAGCAGCCTATAGAGCAACCCGGACACCGCCTAAGGGCTGCTCCGCAATCCGTGGTGGACCGGCGCACGGCGTCAGGCGGCAGAGCCCCTCCCACACCGTTCAGGCTGTGGGGGAGCGCTGCGAGGCGGAGGGGGTTCACCTACGGACGGAGGCGCCCCCAGACGGAACCACCGGGGGAGTACGCGGACGTCCCGGCGACACCGCGCGGTGCCGTGGCTGCCGTCGCACGCCCGCCGGGAAGCACAGGACAGCCCTCGACGGCCCCGGCCGCGAAAAGGGGACCCGGCCGGCCCGCGGTACCGGGCCCCTCAGGTGTTCCGGTCACCGGCCTCCCGGCCGGCCGCGTACATCTTCGCGATGACCGCCTCGATGTCCGGCTCCCGTACCGACAGGTCCACCAGCGGGTGGGCCGCCGCCAGCCACGCCACCAGCGGAGCCGCCGACGCCGACGCGGGGAACGCCAGCCACTGCCGGGGGCCTTCCACCTTCACCACCCGGGCGGAGAGCTCACCGGGCGGCTCGACCGGCGGCAGCTCCCTTTCCAGGTCGACCACCAGGACGCGCTCGCTCCGGCCCGCCTCGTGCAGCCCGTCCAGCGCCCCGTCGTACACCAGGCGCCCGTGGTCGATCACCATCACCCGCCGGCACAACTGCTCGATGTCGGTCAGGTCGTGGGTGGTCAGCAGCACCGTCGTGGACCGCTCGGCGTTCAGATCGCGCAGGAAGTCCCGCACCTTCACCTTGGAGATCACATCGAGCCCGATCGTCGGCTCGTCCAGGTACAGCACCTCCGGATCGTGCAGCAGCGCCGCCGTGATGTCCCCGCGCATCCGCTGCCCCAGCGACAGCTGACGCACCGGCACGTCCAGCAGGGCACCCAGGTCCAGAAGCTCCACACAGCGGTCCAGGTTCTCCCGGAAACGCCGGTCCGGGACCCGGTACATCCGGTGCATCAGCCGGTACGAGTCACGCAGCGGCAGGTCCCACCAGAGGGTGGTGCGCTGCCCGAACACCACCCCGATCCGGTGGGCCAGCCTCGTACGCTCCCGGGAGGGGTCGATCCCGGCCACCCTCAGCCGGCCCCCGCTGGGGGTGAGGATCCCCGTCAGCATCTTGATCGTCGTCGACTTGCCCGCGCCGTTCGGCCCGATGTAACCCACCATCTCCCCGCGCGGCACCCGGAAGCTGATGCCGTCCACGGCCCGTACCTCCTGCCGCTCCCGCCGCAGGAAACCCGCTTTACGACGTACGTCGAAGACCTTCTCGACCCCGTCGAGTTCGATGAAATCGCTGTCCACGCCCACTCCTCAGCTCCCCGTGCTGCGGTACGACCGCAGCCCCGTCCGCCACGCCAGCCCGGCGAGCACCAGGCACCCGCACGCCACGGCCGGCCCCAGGAAAGCCGCCCAGGACGGCAGCCCCAGCGGATAGTCCCGGTCCAGCACGTACAGCGTGGGCAGCCAGCTCACGAAGGCCAGCGGCACCACGAACGTCACCCCGCGCACCAGTTCCTTCGCGAAGACGGCCGGCGGGTACTGCAACAGCGTCGTCCCCCCGTACGTGAACGCGTGCTGCACCTGCGAGGCGTCCTGCGCCCAGAACTGGAACGCCGCCCCCGCCACGAACACCGCCCCGAAGATCGCCGCCCCGGTCAGCACCATCAGCGGCAGCATCAGCACCTTCAGCGGTGTCCAGTCCACGTCCACACTCACCAGGGCGTACCCGAGCACCACCAGGCCCTGGGTGAGCCGCCCCACCCGGCGCAGCGCGAACCGGTCCGCGGCGATCTGCGCCAGCACCGGCACCGGCCGCACCAGCAGGGTGTCCAGCGTCCCGTCCCGCACCCGCCGCCCCAGCCGCTCGACCGAGCCCATCAGCAGATCCGACAGCCCGAACGCCGTCGCCGACGTCCCGTACAGCAGCGCGACCTCCGGCAGGGAGTAACCCGCCAGCGCGTCCACATGGGTGAACATCAGCATGATCGTCACGAAGTCGAACGCGGTCACCATGAAGTTCGCGGCCGCCGTCATCACGAACGACGCCCGGTAGGCCAGCGTGGACCGCACCCACATCGCCACGATCAGCGCGTACGCCCGCACCCCTTCGACCGCACGCGAGCGCCGGTCGAACCCGGCCTCCTCGAACCACTCCGCCCCGGCCTCGGCCCTCCCGGCCCGCTCCGCCCCGGTCTCGGCCCTCCCGGCCCGCTCCGCCCCGGTCTCAGCCACCCTGGACCACCACCCTCCTGGTCGCCACCGACTGCAGCAGCCGCCCTGCCAGCAACAGCGCCACCGCCCATCCGGCCTGGAAGGCGTAGGCCCGCACCAGGCCCCAGCCCGTGTGCTTGCCGAGGAACACATCGGCGGGGACCTGCAACAGCGAGGACCACGGCATCGCCCGCGCGACCTCGCCCAGCAGTCCCGGGAACAGCGTCAGCGGCAGCACCATGCCGGAGAAGAACAGCCCCGCGAGCATCGAGATCTGCATCGCGCCCGCCCCGTCCAGCAGCCAGAACGCCGACAGGGCCACCAGGAACCGCAGCGCGAAACTCACCACCGCCCCCAGCGTCACCGACACCAGGAAGGCCACCCACGTCACCGGTGAGCCCGGCAGCGCCAGATCGAACGCCAGCGCGCCCAGCGCCATCGGTACGACACCCCGCCCCAGCAGCTGGAACGCCGCCCGCCCGAGGTCCCCCGCCAGCCACCACAGCTGGAGGTCCACGGGCCGGTACAGGTCCACCGCGATGTCACCCGTACGGATCCGCTCGACCATCTCCTCCTCGAAACCGCCGCCCATCATCGCGCAGGCCGCCAGCAGCGCCTGCCCCAGCCACACGTACGTCAGCGCCTCGGACATGTCGTACCCGCCGAGCCGGGGGCGGGTCTCCCACAGCGCCATGTAGGTGTACGCGACGATGAAGCCGAAGACGGTGTTGGTGAACACCCCCGCCGCCGTCGCCACCCGGTAGGTGGCGTACCGCCGGAACCCTCCGGCCGCCACCACGGAGTAGAGCCGCACCACGTCCCCCTCACCCCGGCACACCGGACACCCGCCGGACGCGCCTCGACGGCACTCCGGACCAAAGCGCACGACGCTAGTCCACCCGGGGCGGCCGCCGCGACCCGATTTCCGTAACGGATCCAGGGGTCAACGGCACAAAAAGGGCACTATGGGACAATCACTCGTCGTCGAGGAGCCACCACCGTCATGAGCAACGAGCCACCACAGCACAGCTCAGACCCCGGTCAGCAAGGCCCCGAGGACCGGACCCCCCAGGACCCCCCGGCCGCGGAGCACACACCCGGCCCCGGCCACCCGGCCGACGCGCACACCCCGGACCCCGCCCCCACGGACACGGACGGCGCACCGGGCGAAGCGGACGGCGCCCGCAAAAAACGCAAGCGCCCCAGGCGCACCGGCTGGCGGCGGGCCGTACCCACCTGGCGCATGGCCCTCGGCGCCACCGCCGTCCTCGCCCTGCTCCTCGCCGGCGGCTTCCTCATCGGCTACCAGCTCGTCGACATCCCCGCCGCCAACGCCGCCGCCACCGCCCAGTCCAACGTCTACCTGTACGAGGACGGCGACGTCATCGCCCGCGACGGCGAGATCAACCGCGAGAAGATCCCCCTCTCCCGCATCCCCCGCGACATCCAGCACGCCGTACTCGCCGCCGAGGACCGGGACTTCTACTCCGAGGACGCCATCGACGTGAAGGCCACCCTCCGCGCCGGCTGGAACACCGTCACCGGCAAGGGCCGCCAGGGCGGCTCCACCATCACCCAGCAGTACGTCAAGAACTACTACCTCGGCCAGGAGCAGACCCTCGTCCGCAAGGCCAAGGAGTTCTTCATCTCGATCAAGCTCGACCGCGAACAGAGCAAGGACGAGATCCTCGAGGGCTACCTCAACACCAGCTACTTCGGCCGCAACGCCTACGGCATCCAGGCCGCCTCCCACGCCTACTACGGCAAGGACGTCGACGAACTCGGCATCGGCGAAGGCGCCTACCTCGCCTCCCTGCTCAACTCCCCCAGCAACTACGACGTCGTCGTCCACCCCGAGAACCGCAAGGCCGTCCTCGCCCGCTGGAACTACGTCCTGGACGGCATGGTCAAGGAGAAGTGGCTCAGCTCCTCCGACCGCGAAGCCATGTCCTTCCCCGTACCCGGCGAGGCCAAGCCCGCCACCGCCCTCTCCGGACAGCGCGGCTACATCGTCCAGGCCGTCGAGGAGTACCTCGCCGCCAACAAGATCATCGACACGGAGACCCTCGCCACCGGCGGCTACCGCATCACCACCACCCTCCAGAAGGGCAAGCAGGACGCCCTCGTCGCCGCCGTCGAGGAGAACGTCCTCGCCAGGACCGACGACGAACGCGAGGCCGACCGCAACGTCCGCGCCGGCGGCGCCTCGGTCGACCCCGCCAACGGCCACGTCGTCGCCCTCTACGGCGGCGTCGACTACACCAGGCAGTACGTCAACAACGCCACCCGCCGCGACTACCAGGTCGGCTCCACCTTCAAACCGTTCGTCCTCGCCGCCGCACTCGACAACGGCTCCACCACCCAGGACGGACGCGTCATCACCCCCAACACCCGCTACGACGGCACCAACGAACGCACCGTCCAGAGCAAGGCCGGCTCCACCGGCTACTCCCCCGCCAACGAGGACGACGTCGACTACGGACACATCACCGTCCGCGAAGCCACCGACAAGTCCGTCAACGCCGTCTACGCGCAGATGGCCCAGGACGTCGGCCCCGAACAGGTCAGAAGCACCGCCGTCGCCCTCGGCATCCCCACGGACACCCCCGACCTCACCGCCTCCCCCTCCATCGCGCTCGGCCCCGCCACCGCCAGCGTCGTCGACATGGCCTCCGCCTACGCGACCCTCGCCGACCACGGCAGACAGCGCCCCCACACACTCGTGGTGAAGATCAGCAAGGACGGAACCGATCTCGACCTCCCCGCCAGGGACGCCCGGCAGGCCATCAGCCGCAAGGCCGCCGACACCACCACCTCCGTCCTGCTGAGCGTCGTCAAGGGCGGCACCGGCACCGCCGCCCAGGCCGCCGGCCGCCCCGCCGCCGGCAAGACCGGCACCGCCGAGGAGGACCGCGCCGCCTGGTTCGCCGGCTACACCCCCGGCCTCGCCACCGTCATCGCCGTCATGGGCCAGGACCCCGAGACCGGCATCCAGAAATCCCTGTACGGAGCACTGGGCCTCGCCCGTATGAACGGCGGCGGCGCACCCGCCCAGACCTGGGGCGCCTACACCCGGGCCGCCCTCCGGGGCAGCGAGGTGCAGGGCTTCGAACTGGACGCGGAGGAAGGCCCCGAGGAGGACGACCCCGACGCCTCCGGCAGCCCGGACCCCTCCAGGGCCCCCGAGGACACCGGCGACACCGAGGAAGCCGAAGGCGGCGACACCTCTCCCCCGGGCGGCTCCCCCGCCGACCGCCGCACCGCGAAACCCGCCACGAAACCCACCGCGAGAACCACCGCGGGCGGCACGGCGGACACGAAGCCCACCGCACCGCCCACGAAGAACACACCGGCCGCCCCGGCACCGGGACCCCGCCAGGAGACGGCCGGCCCCACCCCCGCCACCGGCTCCCACGGCTGAGCAGGACGGCCGGGAAGACGGACGAAGAGGGGCGCCCGGCTCGCGGCGCCCCTCTCGACCCGTCCGGAGCCTCAGTGCCCCGAGGTCGCCTTCAGACCCACCACCGCGACCAGCAGCAGACAGACGAAGAAGATCCGGGCCGCCGTCACCGGCTCGTTCAGCACCACCATGCCCAGCACCGCGGCACCCGCCGCACCGATCCCGACCCACACCCCGTACGCCGTCCCGATCGGCAGCGTCTTCGCCGCCTGCGACAGCAGCATCATGCTGGCCACGATCCCCATACCGGTGAACACACTCGGCCACAGCCGGGTGAACCCCTCGGTGTACTTCATCCCGATCGACCAGCCCACTTCCAGCAGACCCGCGACGATCAGCAGCACCCATGCCATGACGGCACCTCCACACGACGGAACACACGGACAACAGGTGCGTCGTCTTTGCGGAAACCCGGTACGGCGCGTCTCGTCGGGAACATCCACCGTAACAAGCGCCGCCGCCCACGCGAAAGGCCCGGTGACCACGGTCACCGGGCCCTCCCCCACACGGCCGGTCCACGCGGACCCTCCACGCACACCGCCCGCGTGAACCATCCGCGCGAAGCCCCGCGGCACCCCGCGGGCACCGCGTCCCGCTACAGATACAGCCCGGTCGAATCCACCGCACCCTCGAACCGGTCCGCCGCCACCGCGTGCAGGTCCCGCTCCCGCATCAGCACGTACGCCACACCGCGGACCTCGACCTCCGCACGGTCCTCCGGGTCGTACAGCACCCGGTCGCCCGGCTCCACGGTCCGCACGTTCTGACCGACCGCGACCACCGCGGCCCACGCCAGACGCCGGCCCACCGCCGCCGTCGCCGGGATCAGGATGCCGCCGCCGGAACGCCGCTCACCCTCGGGGGAATCGGACCGGACCAGCACGCGGTCGTGCAGCATCCGGATGGGCAGCTTGTCGTCGGTGTTCTCACTCACGCCCCGAAACCTACCTGCCCCGGCCCCGCCCGCACGCCCCAGGGCCACGACCCGCCCTCCCGGACACCGGACCGACCGGCGGGGCGGACACCGGCGAACGCCCCGGGCACCACGGCCGCGGCCCCCGCCGCACCCGCGGACTCAGCAGCGCTTCCTGCGCCGCGACGACACCACCAGCAGCGAAACCGCGCCCGCCACCAGCAACGCCGCCGGAACCACACGCTCCAGGCGGGGCGAACCGTCCTCCGCCACGAACTGCGCCTTCACATCCGACACCGACCGGTTCACCGCGACGAAAGCCCGCCCCGCCGTCCGGTCCACCGTGGACGCCACCTTGGCCTTCGCGTCACCCATGATCGTCTTGGGGTGCACCCGCACACCGATCTCGTCCAGCACCAGCGCCAGCTGCTCACGCCTGCCGATGATGTCCGCCTCGATCTGCGCAGGGGTCCTGGTATCCGACACTGCGCCGCCTCCGTGGTCGTCGTCCGGTAAACCTTCATCGACAGTCTGTCAGCTCGGCCGCCCGTACACCCGGCGGCACCCCCTACTTCCCCTGACACGCCCTACTACGCTCGGTCCCGTACAGCCCGCCTGCCACCCGAGGAGAACCATGAGCGAGCGACTCCAGCCCGGCGACACCGCACCCGCCTTCACCCTTCCGGACGCCGACGGCAAGGACGTCTCGCTGGCGGACCACAAGGGCCGCAAGGTCATCGTCTACTTCTACCCCGCCGCACTTACCCCCGGTTGCACCAAGCAGGCCTGCGACTTCACCGACAACCTGGAACTCCTCTCCGGCGCGGGCTACGACGTCATCGGCGTCTCCCCCGACAA
Organism: Streptomyces nitrosporeus; assembly: GCF_008704555.1. NCBI lineage: Bacteria > Bacillati > Actinomycetota > Actinomycetes > Kitasatosporales > Streptomycetaceae > Streptomyces > Streptomyces nitrosporeus. The sequence goes on along the minus strand of NZ_CP023702.1, from coordinate 4,905,131 downwards.
GCCGGAGAAGCTCGCCGCCTTCCGCGAGAAGGAGAACCTCCAGGTCAAGCTGGTCGGCGACCCCTCCAAGAAGACCCTGGAGGCCTACGGCGCCTACGGCGAGAAGAAGCTCTACGGCAAAGTGGTGACAGGCGTCATCCGCTCCACGATCGTCGTCGACGAGGAGGGCAAGGTGGAGCAGGCTCTCTACAACGTCAGGGCGACGGGCCACGTAGCCAAGATCATCAAGGATCTCGGCATCTGACCCTTCGGCCATCCCTTGGCCGAAAACATGTGACCGGCGTCGCATTCGGCCGTGAATTCGGTTTGCAGCCGCCATGACCGCGCAGAAGCCTTTCCTGGAACACCCTTCGAGGAAAGGAACCGGCCATGGCGGCCTCCGACCCCCACCAGGCGGCCGACCCTGAAGCGGTCAAACGCCATCCCGCCCTCTTCCGTGCCATCAGGAAGCGCCAGAACCCCCGGCTCCGTCGGACCGACATCACCGTCACCGACGACCAGGCGGTCAAGCGCGCGGTGAAGGCGGCCTCCCTCGGTAACGCCATGGAGTGGTTCGACTTCGGCATCTACTCCTACCTGGCCGTCACCATCGGCCACGTCTTCTTCCCGTCCGGGAACGACACCACCCAGCTGCTCTCGTCCTTCGCGACCTTCGCCGTCGCCTTCCTGGTCCGGCCGCTGGGCGGCATGTTCTTCGGACCGATGGGCGACAAGATCGGCCGCAAGAAGGTCCTCGCCCTCACCATGATCCTCATGGCGATCGGCACCTTCGCGATCGGCGTCATCCCCTCCCACGACACCATCGGGATCTGGGCACCCGTCCTGCTGATCGTCTTCCGCATGCTCCAGGGCTTCTCCACGGGCGGCGAGTACGGCGGCGCCTCCACCTTCATCGCCGAGTACGCCCCCGACAAGCGCCGCGGCTTCTTCGGCAGCTTCCTGGAGTTCGGCACCCTCGCCGGCTACGTCGGCGCGGCCGGCCTGGTCACCGCCCTGTACGCGGTCCTGGACACCCCCCAGATGGAATCCTGGGGCTGGCGCATCCCGTTCCTGGTCGCCGGACCCCTCGGCCTGGTCGGCCTCTACCTGCGGCTCCGGCTCGACGAGACCCCGGCCTTCCAGAAGCTGGAGGGCGGCACCGCCCACGCCACCGAGGCCGCCGACCACGTCGAGTCCACCGCCAAGGGCGATCTGGCCAAGATCTTCCGGCAGTACTGGCCGACGCTGATCCTCTGCATCGCCCTCGTCGGGGCGTACAACATCACCGACTACATGCTGCTGTCGTACATGCCGACCTATCTCTCCGACGAGCTCGGCTACAGCGAGACCCACGGTCTGCTCATCCTGCTCGTGGTCATGGTCTTCCTGATGCTGATCATCAGCCGGTTCGGCAAGATGTCCGACCGCTTCGGCCGCAAACCGCTGCTGATGGCCGGCATGCTCGGCTTCCTCTTCCTGTCCCTCCCCGCGTTCCTGCTGATCCGCCAGGGCAGCATCGTCGCCATCACCGCCGGCATGCTGATGCTGGGCCTCTCCCTGGTCTGCATGCTGGGCACGATGTCCGCCGCGCTCCCGGCGCTCTTCCCGACCAACGTCCGCTACGGCTCCCTGTCGGTCGGCTACAACCTCTCCGCGTCGATCTTCGGCGGCACGACCCCGCTGGTGATCACGGCCCTGATCAGCTGGTCCGGCTCGAACCTGATGCCGGCGTACTACGCGATGGCCGCGGCCCTGATCGGCGTGATCGCGGTCGCCTGCATGAAGGAGACCGCCAACAAGCCCCTGGCCGGCTCCCCGCCCTCGGTGGAGACCCCCGAGGAGGCGGTCGAACTGGTCGAGGCCCAGAGCCCGGACCCGAAGTTCTGACCCACGCGCACCCCGCGGAAGGGCCGGTACCGCTTCACAGTAAGCGGTACCGGCCCTTCCGCATCTCATCGCATTCCGGACGTGACCGTCCGCTCAACGGTTCGTTGCTCCGTACGAGGCCGCGCACGCACGGCCGGGGATGGAGGGAACGTGCCGGCGAGTCCGTACACACGCGAACGCCTCACAGCGGCGGCTGCGTCATCACGAACACTGTCCGAAGCCCTGGGCAGGCTCGGGGTGGATCCGAAGAGCTCGTCACGCCGTTATCTCCTCGCGCGCATGCGGAGACTCGGCGTGGACACCCGCCACTTCGAGAGAGAAGGCGCGCGATGGACGAAGGAGGTCCTCCAAGCGGCGGTCACGTCCTCGTCCAGCATGTGTGACGTACTGCGCCGACTCGGCCTCGAGGTCGTGGGGGGCCAGCACACCCACATCAGTCGGCGCGTGAGGGCTCTGGGCATCGACACATCGCACTTCACCGCACCGTCAAGGAAGGGAGAGGTACGTTGCCGACGTCCGGAGGAACTGCTCGTCAACCGGAGTGGAACCCTTGCCCGACGTATATCCGGTGAGCGGCTCAAGCGAGCCATGATCTCCATGGGCTGCGCCGAACGCTGTGCCCTGTGCGGTACAGATCCGACGTGGCGGGGCCGGCCCCTGCCACTCGAAGTCGATCACATCAACGGCGACTGGCAGGACAACCGGCTACGAAACCTGCGGCTGCTCTGCCCCAACTGCCATTCGACGACCGACACCTACCGAGGCCGTGGAAAAAGGCGTCGCGACCCGGTATGCGGCGAGGAGCGATGACCGCCGCCAGCCGTTACACACGGGAACGACTGGCCGAGGCGGCGATGAGATGCGCCGACATCCAGGAAGTCGTCACCTTCCTGGGCGTCCGCCCCTACAGCCAGCTCCGCCGTTACCTGTTCAGGCGCTTCGAGCACTACGGGATCGATGTCTCCCACTTTCCTCGCCGCGTCCACCCCAGCGCCAGGGAACGGCCCTCCCCCGCAGAGCTGAGCGAAGCTGTCGCCGCTGCCGTTTCTATCGCCGACGCCCTCCGCCGACTGGGCCGTCCGGACAACACGAGTCAGCGGAGCCGCCTGCGCGAGTGGGTCGCCGAGGACGGACTCACCACTTCACACTTCCTGGGTCAAGGCCATCAGCGAGGACAGGCCGGGAACACCGCACCCAAGACCGCTGTACAACTCCTGGTCAAGCACGATGGCGGACGCCGTACGAGGACAGCGCTGCTACGCCGCGCGCTGCGGGAGACCGGCGTCCCGGAAGAGTGCGCCGAGTGCGGGACCGGCGCGGTCTGGCTGGACAAGCCCATGACCTTGGAAGTGGATCACATCAACGGGGACTGGAGTGACGACCGCAGGGAGAATCTCCGCCTGCTGTGTCCGAACTGCCACTCTGTCACCGCTACCTGGTGCAGGGGCGGCAAGAAACACGGGGTTCCTGGTCCGCGCGACGGAGCCTCTTCCTGACACCTGCTGCCCCTGCTGTGCGGAGGGCAGTAAGCTGAGGACTGCTACGCGCCCGTACGCCAACTGGTGAGCGGCGATCTTTAGGTGGTCGTGTTTGTGTCGGTTCGAATCCGACCGGGCGCACTGTCCCTGATGCCTGGCCCTCCACACCGGACGGCCAGGCATCAATGCGTCAGCCCACCAGCTCCCGCACCACCGGCACCAGCGCCCGGAACGCCTTGCCGCGGTGGCTGATGGCGTTCTTCTCCGCGGGGGAGAGTTCCGCACAGGTCCGGTCCTCGCCGTCCGGCTGGAGGATCGGGTCGTAGCCGAAGCCGTGGGTGCCGGCCGGGGCCTGGCGCAGGGTGCCTTCGAGGCGGCCCTCGACCACGCGTTCCGTGCCGTCGGGGAGGGCCAGGGCCGCGGCGCAGGCGAAGTAGGCCCCGCGGTGGGGGTCGGAGATGTCGCCGAGCTGGGCCAGGAGCAGGTTCAGGTTGGCGGTGTCGTCGCCGTGGGTGCCGGACCAGCGGGCCGAGAAGATGCCGGGGGCCCCGCCGAGCACGTCGACGCAGAGGCCGGAGTCGTCGGCGATGGCGGGGTGGCCGGTGGCCCGGGCCAGGGCGTGCGCCTTGAGCAGGGCGTTCTCGGCGAAGGTGACGCCGGTTTCCCTGACGTCGGGGATCTCGGGGTACGCGTCCGCGCCGACGAGGTCGTGGGTGAGGCCGGCGTCGGCGAGGATCGCGTGGAGTTCGGTGATTTTCCCGGCGTTGCGGGTGGCGAGGATCAGGCGGGTCATGTCCTGATTATCGCCGGGTCTCAGGGGCTGCAGACCTTGCCGATCTCGGTGGCGGCGTCGGTGACCGGGGCGATGTCGGGGGTGGCGTCGCCGTTCTCGATGGCTTCCCGGACGTTGGTGACACCGGCCTGGAGGTCGTCGACGGCCTTGGAGAGGTCCGCGTCGTCCGTGGTGTCGCCGAGGTTGCCCAGTTCCTTGTCGATCCGGTCGAGGGATTCGGACGCCTGCGTCGGGTCGTTCGAGGCGTTGGACACGGCCTGCTGGAGGTTGTCGACGCTGGTGGCGATGGCGTCCGCGGTGCGGACGCAGTCCAGGGCCTTCTCCACGCCGGCGCAGCCCGCGGCCGCGGTGAGCGTCAGCAGGACGGCGGTGGCGGCGAGTGCGGTGCGTCGGTGGCGGCGCGCGGCCATGGTGTGGTTCCTCCCCCGGGCGGATACATGGACGGGGCGCACGGTTCGACCCGTGCGCCCGTACCCGTAACAACGCGGCACACCGTGCGGGTGGTTCCCTCTTTACCCGGCGGTTGTGCGGGCGAGTGCGGCTTCCTGGAGCTTGGCCAGGTCGGTGCAGCCGGCGGTGGCGAGGTCGAGGAGGGCGTTCAGCTCGGCCCGGTCGAAGGGTTCGGCCTCGGCGGTGCCCTGGACCTCGACGAAGCGGCCGTCGCCGGTGCAGACGACGTTCATGTCGGTCTCGGCGCGGACGTCCTCCTCGTAGCAGAGGTCGAGGAGGGGGGTGCCGTCGACGATGCCGACGCTGACCGCGGCGACCGTGCCGGTGAGCGGCTTGCGGTTGGCCTTGACGATCTTCTTGCCCTGGGCCCAGGCGACGGCGTCGGCGAGGGCGACGTAGGCGCCGGTGATGGCGGCGGTGCGGGTGCCGCCGTCGGCCTGGAGGACGTCGCAGTCCAGGACGATGGTGTTCTCGCCGAGGGCCTTGTAGTCGATCACCGCGCGCAGGGAGCGGCCGATGAGGCGGCTGATCTCGTGGGTGCGGCCGCCGATCTTGCCGCGCACGGATTCGCGGTCGCCGCGGGTGTTGGTGGAGCGGGGGAGCATGGAGTACTCGGCGGTGACCCAGCCTTCTCCGCTGCCCTTGCGCCAGCGCGGGACGCCTTCGGTGACGGAGGCGGTGCAGAAGACCTTGGTGTCGCCGAAGGAGATGAGTACGGAGCCCTCGGCGTGCTTGCTCCATCCGCGTTCGATGGTGACGGGGCGGAGCTGTTCGGGGGTGCGGCCGTCGATTCGAGACATGGCGCGAGCCTACCGGCCGGCGGGGGCGGGTCCGTTCGGGTGGGACGCGGGCCCCGGGCCCGTCCGCGTGGGGCGGCGGGAGCGCGGGGCCTGCGGGGTGGGCGCGGACCGGGCAGGACGCGGACCGGGGCGGACGCGGGCCGGGCACGGACCGGGGCGGACGCGGACCGGGTCAGCGGGTCAGCGGGTCAGCGGGTCACATCATGTCTTCGATGTCGGCGGCGATGGGGTCGGCGTCGGTGCCGATGACCACCTGGATGGCGTTGCCCATCTTGACGACGCCGTGGGCGCCGGCGGCCTTGAGCGCGGCTTCGTCGACCTTGCCGGGGTCGTGGACCTCGGTGCGGAGGCGGGTGATGCAGCCTTCGATCTCGTCGATGTTCTCGATGCCTCCGAGTCCGGCGACGATCTTCTCAGCCTTGGTGGCCATGGGTTCTCCCTGGTTCTTCGGTGCGTGGGCGGGCCCCCGCAAGTCCGTTTCGTCACGGTAACGCACGGTTGGCCCAACTTCGCGGGCGGGTGCTCCCGGGGTCCCGAAGGATGACGATCACCACGCCCCGTGCCCTGTGCGCGGACGGCATCCGTCCGGCGGCCGGTTCGCGGCGGCTGTCAGATCCGATGTGTCCCGGGAGGAAGCCGATGAGTGCGACCGCGACGGCGGAACCGCGCCGCAAGTGGTGGAACGGCCCGGTCCAGGGCCTTCAGAAGGTGGGCCGCAGCCTTCAGCTGCCCGTGGCGGTGCTGCCCGCGGCCGGTCTGCTCGTCAGCCTGGGCAACCTCTTCGACTCGTATCTGCACGGCGCTTTCTGGGACAAGACGTCCAAGGTCCTGCTCAACGGCGGCAACGCCATCCTGGACGGCACCGTGGGGCTTCCGCTGTTGTTCTGCATCGGTGTGGCGATCGGTTTCGCCAGGAAGGCCGACGGCTCGACCGCGCTCGCGGCGGTCGTCGGCTTCCTCGTGTACCGGGGTGTGCTGGCGGCGTTCCCGGTGGACGGCACGGTGACCGAGGCGGTGCCGGACGGTGAGCCGCAGAACCCGGGGGTGCTGGGCGGCATCCTGATCGGCCTGCTGACCGCCGTGGTGTGGCAGCGCTACCACCGTACGAAGCTGGTGGACTGGCTGGGGTTCTTCAACGGGCGCCGCCTGGTGCCGATCCTGATGGCGTTCCTGTGCGTGGTCCTGGGTGTGGCGTTCGGTCTGCTGTGGCAGCCGGTCGGGGACGCGCTGACCTGGTTCTCCAAGCAGCTGATCGATCTGGGCGCGTGGGGCGCGGCCATCTTCGGCTTCGCGAACCGGTTGTTGATCCCGATCGGTATGCACCAGTTCCTGAACACGTTCTTCTGGTTCCAGGCGGGCGAGTACACCGGAGGCGACGGGACCGTCCAGGGTGACATCTCGCGGTTCTTCGCCGGGGACCCGTCGGCCGGCCAGTTCACCTCGGGGTTCTTCCCGATCATGATGTTCGGTCTGCCCGCGGCGGCGCTGGCGATCGCGCACACCGCACGGCCGGAGCGGCGCAAGGAGGTCGGCGGGCTGATGCTGTCGGTGGCGCTGACGTCCTTCGTGACGGGTGTGACCGAGCCCCTGGAGTTCTCGTTCATGTTCGTCGCGCCGCTGCTGTACGGGGTGCACGCGGTGCTCACGGGTGTCTCGATGGGCGTGACCTGGGCGCTCGGTGTGCACGCGGGGTTCAGTTTCTCGGCGGGTCTGATCGACTACGTCGTCAACTGGCATCTGGACACCAAGCCGTGGCTGGTCGTTCCGATCGGCCTGTGCTTCGCGGTGGTGTACTACGTGGTCTTCCGGTTCGCGATCACCAGGTTCGACCTTCCCACTCCGGGGCGTGAGCCCGAGGAGGAGGAGAAGGAGACCGAGCGGAACCTGACGAAGTAGCGGTGGCCGCCGGCCGGGGGCTCCTCCACGGGAGCCCCCGGTTCGTGCGCGCCCCGCGCCTTTGCGTCCTACACCTCGTACACGGCGCCGGGGGCGGCCAGCTCGACCGGGCCGTCGTAGACGGCGCGGGCGTCGGCGCGGTTGCGTTCGGCGTCGGTCCACGGGGGGATGTGGGTGAGGACCAGCCGGCCCGCTCCGGCGCGTGCGGCGTACTCGCCGGCTTCGCGGCCGTTGAGGTGGAGGTCCGGGATGTCCTCCTTGCCGTGGACGAACGACGCTTCGCAGAGGAACAGGTCGGTTCCTTCCGCGAGTTCGTCCAGGGCCTCGCAGACTCCGGTGTCCCCGGAGTACGTGAGGGTGCGGCCGTTGTGCTCGATGCGGATGCCGAAGGTCTCGACGGGGTGGCTGACCTGTTCCGTACGGACGGAGAAGGGGCCGATCTCGAACGATCCGGACTTCAGGGTGCGGAAGTCGAAGACCTCGCTCATCGCGTGCTCGGACGGGGTGTCCGCGTGGGCGGTGGTCAGCCGCTGTTCGGTGCCCTCGGGTCCGTAGACCGGGATCGGGGCGGGGCGTCCGCCGTCGAAGCGGTAGTAGCGCACGACGAAGTACGCGCACATGTCGATGCAGTGATCGGCGTGGAGGTGGCTGAGGAAGATGGCGTCGAGGTCGTAGAGACCCGCGTGGCGCTGCAGCTCGCCGAGGGCGCCGTTGCCCATGTCGAGGAGCAGCCTGAAGCCGTCGGCCTCTACGAGGTAGCTCGAGCAGGCCGAACCCGCGGACGGGAAGGAGCCGGAGCAGCCGACGACGGTGAGCTTCATGGGGCGTGAACCTCCGTGACGTGGGAACGGGGAGGGTTCGTGCGGTCCGTCGAGAGTAAGGGTCCGTACGACCCCTCGCGCCTCTGCGGCCTGCCGTTGTGGGGGAACTCACCTGTGCTGTCACCGGTTCGATGGAAGACGGGGTGGTGCGGGCCGCCGGTACGGTCGGGGGATGAACACGTGGTGGTGGGTGGCGCTGGCCGCCGTTGTCCTGCTGGCTCTGGCCGCTTCGGTTTCCGACGGGTGGGGGCGGAGCGGCCGTGGGCCGCGGGGCCGCCGGCCGGGTGGGCCGCGGCGTCCGCGGGGGCGGGTGCCGGAGCGGACGGTTCCGCCGTCCGGGGGGCGCGGGGGCCCCGGGCCGCGGCCCGGGGAGATCTGGTGGGCGGACGTGCCGTACGAGGACGGGCCGGGGTCGAAGGACCGGCCGTGTCTGGTGCTGTCGGTGCGGGGCGGCACGGCGGTGGTCGTCAAGATCACCAGTAAGCACCACGCGGAGCGGCCGGGGGTGATCGCGTTGCCGGCCGGTGCGGTGGGGGACGCGCGGGGGCGTGCGAGTTTCCTGGAGACGGACGAGTTGCGGGACGTCCCTGTGGCGGGGTTCCGCCGGAGGGTCGGTGAGGTGGGGTCCGAGGTGTGGGGCCGGGTGCGGGGTCTGGGCTGACGGCCCGCCGGCCGCCAAGTACGCGGGGCCCGGGGCGGGGGCGGGCACCGGGCACGCACGGGAGGGCGGCGGGCACCGGGCACGTGCGGGAGGCCGGGGCGGGGGCGGGCACCGGGCACGCGGGGTCCGGGGCGGGTACGCGGACGCGGGCGGGCCCGGCCGGTGGGGCGCGTTCGGGGCGCCGCACCGGGCCGGGCCCGGGTGTGTCCGTCCGGCCGGAGGCCGCCGGTCCGTCAGCCGCGGGCCGTCAGGCCCAGAGCTGGCCCTGCAGGGTCTCGATGGCGGCTTCGGTGGTCGGGGCGGTGTAGACGCCCGTCGACAGGTACTTCCAGCCGCCGTCGGCGACGACGAAGACGATGTCGGCCGTCTCACCGGCCTTGACCGCTTTCTGTCCGACGCCGATCGCCGCGTGGAGGGCGGCTCCGGTGGAGACGCCCGCGAAGATGCCTTCCTGCTGGAGCAGTTCGCGGGTGCGGGTGACCGCGTCGGCGGAGCCCACCGAGAAGCGGGTGGTGAGCACGGTCTCGTCGTAGAGCTCCGGTACGAAGCCCTCGTCGAGGTTGCGGAGTCCGTAGACGAGGTCGTCGTAGCGCGGTTCCGCCGCCACGATCCTGATGTCCGGCTTGTGCTCGCGCAGGTAGCGGCCGACGCCCATGAGGGTGCCGGTGGTGCCGAGGCCCGCGACGAAGTGGGTGATGGAGGGGAGGTCGGTGAGGATCTCCGGGCCGGTGGTGGCGTAGTGGGCACCGGCGTTGTCGGGGTTGCCGTACTGGTAGAGCATCACCCAGTCCGGGTGCTCGGCCGAGAGCTCCTTGGCGACGCGGACGGCGGTGTTGGATCCGCCCGCCGCCGGGGAGGAGATGATCTCGGCGCCCCACATGGTGAGCAGGTCGCGCCGTTCCTGGGAGGTGTTCTCCGGCATGACGCACACGATGCGGTAGCCCTTGAGCCTGGCCGCCATGGCGAGGGAGATGCCGGTGTTGCCGCTGGTGGGTTCGAGGATCGTGCAGCCCGGGGTGAGGCGGCCGTCCTTCTCCGCCTGCTCGACCATGTGGAGCGCGGGGCGGTCCTTGACCGAGCCGGTGGGGTTGCGGTCCTCCAGTTTGGCCCAGACGCGGACGTCCTCGGACGGGGACAGCCGGGGCAGCCGCACCAGGGGGGTGTTGCCCACGGCCGCCAGCGGGGAGTCGTACCGCATCAGCGCATGCCGCCGGCGACGGCCGGGAGGATGGTGACGTTGTCGCCGTCGCTGAGTTTGGTGGAGATGCCGTCGAGGAAGCGGACGTCCTCGTCGTTGAGGTAGACGTTCACGAAGCGGCGGAGCTTGTCGCCCTCGACGATGCGCTCGCGGATGCCGGTGTGGCGGCTCTCCAGGTCGGTGAAGAGGTCGGCGAGGGTCTCCCCGTTGCCTTCGACCGCCTTGGCGCCGTCGGTGTAGGTGCGGAGGATGGTCGGGATGCGGACCTCGATGGCCATGGCGTGGGCTCCTGTCGGAAACGGGGAGTGTGGCGTGGGGCGCGCGTTTGTGTGCCCCCGCGCAGGGGTGGGGCGTACGTGTGTGGGGCTCGGAACGCGGCTCAGGCCGTGCGGTTCACGGGCATGCGGAGACGGGACACATCGCGCTGGACAACCTGCACAGGTCGACGTGCAGCCGCGCGACGAGCAGCATGCCCGGCGTCTTTTCGCTCACGTCATGGAGAACCATGCGCTCATCGTATCGATTCCCGTACGGGAACCCGGAGTGTGATCCCGCATGGCGGACGGTCCGCGTCCAGTATGCGGGCATGGGTAGGGTGGCGGGTGGGGGCGGACGCCCGTGCGGCGCAGGGGTCCGCCCCTCGGGCGGGTCAGGCCGTCGGCGGGTGGGCCTCGACGACCTGGACCTCTTCCTCGGTGATCTCGCCGTCCACGATGCGGTACGAGCGGAACTGGAAGGGGCCCGCGTCGTCGGCGTCGGCGGTGGAGACCAGTACGTAGTGGGCGCCGGGCTCGTTGGCGTAGGAGACGTCGGTGCGGGAGGGGTATGCCTCGGTCGCCGTGTGGGAGTGGTAGATGATCACCGGCTCCTCGTCACGGTCGTCCATCTCGCGGTAGAGCTTCAGCAGGTCGGTCGAGTCGAACTCGTAGAAGGTGGGTGAGCGTGCGGCGTTGAGCATCGGGATGAAGCGTTCGGCGCGGCCCGTTCCGGCCGGACCCGCGACCACGCCGCACGCCTCGTCGGGGTGGTCGGCTCGGGAGTGCTCCACGATCCGGTCGTACAGCTCCTGGGTGATGGTCAGCATGGCGCCAGGATAAGCAGACGGGCCCTCCCGTACCGAGGGGTGGTACGGGAGGGCCCGGATCCTGGACACAGCCCTTTCGCGGGGCCGGTCCGGGCGGGTTCAGCGGCGCTTGGCGAAGGACGGGCTGCCGGGGTTGCGGGCCTTGAGCACGAGGTAGGAGACGCCGAGGACCAGGGCCCACAGCGGGGCGCAGTACAGCGAGATCCTGGTGTCCTCGTCGATGGCCATCATGAAGACCACCAGGCCGATGAAGGAGAGGGCGAACCAGGAGGTGAAGGGTGCGCCGGGGGCCCTGAAGGAGGACTGCGGGAGTTCGCCGCGGTCGGCGCGGGCCCGGTAGCGGATCTGGCTGACGAGGATCATGATCCAGGCCCACATGCCGGAGATGGTGGCGAAGGAGACGACGTAGTTGAAGGCGTCGCCGGGCCACTGGTAGTTGATCCAGACGCCGACGAGCATCAGGGCGGCGGAGAAGGTGGTGCCGACGAGCGGCAGGCCGTTCCCCGTCAGCCGGGTGAAGAGCTTCGGGCCCTGTCCGTTGAGCGCGAGGTCGCGCAGCATCCGGCCGGTGGAGTACATGCCGGAGTTGCAGGAGGAGAGCGCGGCGGTCAGCACGACGAAGTTGACGATCGCGGCCCCGACCCCGAGGCCCATCTCCTCGAAGGCGGCGACGAAGGGCGAGACGCCCGGGGTGAAGGTGCTCCAGGGGACCACCGAGAGGATCATGATCAGCGCGCCGACGTAGAAGACGGCGATGCGCCAGGGGACGGTGTTGATCGCCTTGGGCAGGACGGTCCTGGGGTCCTTGGACTCGCCCGCGGTGACGCCGACCAGTTCGACGGCGAGGAAGGCGAACATCACGATCTGCAGGGTCATCAGGGTGCCGCCGATGCCCTCGGGGAAGAAGCCTCCGTCGTTCCACAGATTGGCGACGGTGGCGGTGTCACCGGCGTCGGAGAAGCCGAGGGTGAGGACGCCCGCACAGATGAGGATCATGCCGACGATGGCGGTGACCTTCACCATCGAGAACCAGAACTCGAGTTCTCCGAAGACCTTCACCGAGATGAGGTTGGCGCCGTACAGGATGACGGTGAACACGAGGGCGGACAGCCATTGCGGGATGTCCCACCAGTACGTCATGTAGAGGGCCGCCGCGGTGACTTCGGTGATGCCCGTGACAACCCAGAAAAGCCAGTAGGTCCAGCCGGTGACGAATCCGAAGAAGGGGCCGATGAATTCGCGCGCGTACTCCGAGAAGGACCCGGAGACCGGGCGGTACATGAGGAGTTCGCCGAGGGCCCGCATGATGAAGAAGATGACCAGGCCCGCGACGGCGTACGCCAGGATGAGGCTGGGTCCCGCCCGGTCGATGGCCTTGCCGGCACCGAGGAAGAGTCCGGTGCCGATGGCGCCGCCGATGGCGATCATCTGGATCTGCCGGGCTCCCAGGCCGCGCTGGTAGCCCTCCGCCGATCTGCCGGACTCCCGGCCCTTCGGGTCGTCCGCCTGTCCTTCGTCCACCTGCGCCGATGTCATGGTGTGCGCCTTTCTCCACGCCGATCCGCGCCCTCGCAGGCGTCGGATCAGGTCCTGATCCCCCCGGATATGGATGGAGTGCCGCCGGCGTTCGGCCGGCCTGTGGCGACCCCGGGGACAGGGGTGGCGTCCCCGGCGGTCGTGAAGATCTATCACGAGTGCCCCGGGGAACCGTCGGACATTCTGTGGCGCACACCACAGGAAAAAGCGGACAAGAGGCGTCCGGTGCGGCAAAGGAGGCTGTTCGGGTGACGCGATCGTTATTCGGATTTGAGTGCCCGTTGAGCGAACGTCCGATGTCAGTCGGGCATCAGCGTTTCGATGAGTGTTTCCTGGAGCGCGCCGAGCCAGAGATAGGCCATCACCATGGGTTTACGGGGGTCGCTGTCAGGCAGCCGGTAGAGCGATCCGTCCTGCCCCTCGTCCTCCTCGTCGACCTCCAGCCGGGTGCCGATGGTCAGCCGCAGGTCGTTGAGGGCGCCGAGCCAGTGCCGGCACTCCCCGGCGTCGAGGGTGAGCACCGCGCCGCCGTCGCCGGCGGGCGTGAGGGTGTCCAGGGTGCGTACGACGACGAGCGCGTCCTCGCGCTTGCGGCCGCGCAGGTCCCGCTCGGTGAAGCGGCGGAACTCGGAGGACGCCTCCCGCAGTTCCTCGTCCTCGTTGCTGTAGGCGTCGGGGAAGAGCCGGGCCAGGGCCGGGTCGGCGGGCGGTTCGCTGGGGCCTTCGGCGAAGAGGGCGGCGAGCGGGTCCTCGCCCTCGGCCGGCTCGTCGCCGGGCCCGATCAGTTCCAGCAGCTGGACGGCGAGGGAGCGCAGGATGGCGATCTCCACCTCGTCGAGCGCGACGGCGGCGCCGCCGCCGGGGGTGGCCTCGAAGTGGCCGGCCATGGATTCTCCGATGAGTGGGTCGGGCGGTGCGGGGAGGGGCCTGGGGCGGCGGTGCGTCAGTTGCGGTCCTGGGTCAGCGTGGCCCAGAGGCCGTAGCCGTGCATGGCCTGGACGTCGCGTTCCATCTCCTCCCGGCTTCCGCTGGAGACGACGGCGCGGCCCTTCTGGTGGACGTCCAGCATGAGTTTGTGCGCCTTGTCCTTGGAGTAGCCGAAGTAGGCCTGGAAGACATACGTCACATAGCTCATGAGGTTGACCGGGTCGTTGTGCACCAGCGTCACCCACGGGACGTCGGGCTCGGGGACGACGAAGGTCTCCTCGGCCGATTCGGGACGTTCGATCTCTACGGGGGAAGCAACGCTCACCTGTCCCATGCTGCCACCCGGGCAGGGCTCGCGCATAAACGGCGGCCCCATCTCGTCACTTTGACGAATAGGGGGTAGAGTCGCCGGCATGAACTCAGCGGACCTTGGGCGACGGGTCGGTGTGCCGTCGACCGCGCTCTTCACCGACCAGTACGAGCTCACGATGGTGCAGGCCGCACTGAAGGCCGGCACCGCCGACCGGCGCTCCGTCTTCGAGGCGTTCACCCGGCGGCTGCCCGAGGGCAGGCGCTACGGCGTCGTCGCGGGCACCGGGCGGGTGCTGGACGCGGTGGAGAACTTCCACTTCGACGACGAGATGCTCGGCTTCCTGCGCGACCAGCGCGTCGTGGACGCGGCGACCGTCGACTGGCTGGCCGACTACCGCTTCAGCGGTGACATCTGGGGCTACCCGGAGGGCGAGGTGTACTTCCCGGGCTCGCCGCTGCTGCGGGTCGAGGGCTCCTTCGCCGAGTGCGTGCTGCTGGAGACGGTGATCCTCTCCATCCTCAACCACGACTCGGCGATCGCCGCCGCGGCGTCCCGGATGTCCGCCGCCGCGGGCGGGCGCCGGCTGATCGAGATGGGCGCGCGCCGCACCCACGAGCTGTCGGCGGTGGCCGCGGCCCGTGCCGCGTACGTCGGCGGTTTCCACACCACCTCGGACCTGGCGGCGGGCTTCCGCTACAACATCCCCACCGTCGGCACCAGTGCGCACGCCTTCACCCTGCTGCACGACAGCGAGCGGGACGCCTTCCGGGCGCAGGTGGAGTCGCTGGGGCGGGGCACCTCGCTGCTGGTGGACACCTACGACGTGACCGAGGCGGTACGGACGGCGGTGGAGGTCGCCGGGCCCGAGCTCGGTGCCGTACGCATCGACTCCGGTGACCTGCTGCTGGTCGCGCACCGGGTGCGGCAGCAGCTGGACGAGCTGGGTGCCACCGAGACGAAGATCGTGGTGACCTCCGACCTCGACGAGTACGCGATCGCCTCGCTGGCCGCCGCCCCGGTGGACACGTACGGGGTGGGGACGCAGCTGGTGACCGGGAGCGGGCACCCGACGTGCTCGATGGTCTACAAGCTGGTGGCCCGCGCGGAGTCCGCCGATCCGGCCGCCCCGCTGCTGCCCGTGGTCAAGAAGTCGCTGGGCGCGAAGTCGTCGCGGGGCGGCCGCAAGTGGGCGGCGCGCAGGCTGGACGGGCACGGGGTGGCCGAGGCCGAGGTGATCGGCACCGGGGAGGTCCCGGCGGAGCTGGCGGCGGAGCAGTTGCAGGTGGAGCTGGTCAGGGGCGGCCGGGTGGTCGCCCGGGAGCCGCTGGAGGCGGCGAGGGAGCGGCACATCGCGGCCCGGACCGGGCTGCCGATGTCGGCGATCCAGCTGTCGCGGGGCGAGCCGGTGATCCCGACCGAGTACGTATGAGGTCCGGGCGGGGACGGGCGGCGGGGCGCCCCTGCGGGCCGCGGCCCGCAGGGCGGGGTCCGGCGGGGGCCGCCCGCCGGGAGCGGCCGTGCGGGCCGGGCCCGCGGACCGTGCCGATTCCCCCCGCCGCGCTGATTCTCTAGGCTCGGCGGGGGCCCCCGGCCCCGCCGGTCCGCCGGTATTCCGCCCGTCCCCCACCGAAGGACATCTGTCATGCATCGCGCCTTGATCGTCGTCGACGTTCAGAACGACTTCTGCGAGGGCGGGAGCCTCGCGGTGGCGGGTGGTGCCGATGTCGCCGCCGCCATCACCGACCTGATCGGTGAGGCCCGGCCCGGCTACCGCCATGTGGTGGCCACCCGGGACCACCACATCGACCCGGGCGGGCACTTCTCGGACAGCCCTGACTTCGAGCACTCGTGGCCGGCGCACTGCGTCGCGGGCACGGAGGGGGTGGGCTTCCACCCGAACTTCGCTCCCGCCGTGGCCTCCGGCGCCATCGACACCGTCTTCGACAAGGGGGCGTACGCCGCCGCCTACAGCGGCTTCGAAGGGGTGGACGAGAACGGCACCGGGCTCGCCCAGTGGCTCCGGGACCGGTCCGTCACCGCCGTCGACGTCGTCGGGATCGCCACCGACCACTGTGTGCGGGCCACCGCGCTGGACGCGGCCCGTGAGGGCTTCGCCACCTGTGTACTGCTGGACCTGACCGCCGGGGTGGCTCCGAAGACGACCGAGCGGGCCCTGGAGGAGCTGCGGGCCGCGGGCGTGGACCTGTCCGGCACCCCGGTCGTCTGAACCCCTGAGGCGGGCGTACGGGCCCGCTCCGAGCCGCTCAGGCGGCCGGCCGGGCGGGTCCCGCGTACCCCGTGGGCCCGAGCAGCGCCCGGATCGGGTGCCAGAGCTCCTGCCCGGCCTGGGGCGCCGTCCGCCACAGCAGCCCGTCGGGGTGGTGCAGCACCGCCGTGATCTCGTCCGGCGTGGGGGGCTGGCTGTTGCCCCTGAGGTAGACCGCGCGCAGCCCCAGGTTGCGCAGCCTGGTCAGGGCGCGTGCCCGGTTCACGGCGTGCACCAGCACCCGTACCGGGGCGTCGGGGCACCCTGAGCCCTCCGGCGGGCGGCTCAGGGTGAGCGCCACCACCACCGTGCCGTCCGGCAATCTGCAGAAACCTCCGCCTGCCATGCTCAGCACTCCCCCGTGAGACATCGCGTCAATAAGGATCGGTCAAGACGCACCTAAACACGATCGGCCGCCGCCCGCTAGGGGGCGACGGCCGATCATGATCTGACCTGCGGTTTCACCGGTTACTTGGCCGAGGGTCCGACCTTCACGGTGATCGTCGAGCCGCTGAGCGGCTCGCTGACGATCGAGATCCGGGTGTTGGTGTCAGAGACCTTGACGCTTCCGGTCGGGTTCTCCTCGTACCAGTAGGTGCCCTTGCGGTCGTCGAAGACCGGCACGCCCAGCGAGGGCTTGATCTTCAGCGGCACGTCGGCGTTGTGCAGCGTGAAGCCCTTGTTCGGGTACCAGCTGAACGGCGCGTCGAACGGCTGGATCTTGTTGCGCAGGACCGTGCCGTCCTTCCACTTCAGCGGCTTCGCGTGCGAGTCCACCGGCAGGATCAGGCCCCGGCCGTGGTGCTGCGAGGTGTTGTTGTCCTTCTGGGAGGTGTCCCAGAGCCACACCATCAGGCCGTTCTGGTACGAGTAGTGCTCGACCCAGTCGGGGCGCGTGGTGGAGAAGCCGAAGTTGTACGGGCCGACCTCGAGGGTCTTGTCGTACGAGACGTACTGGCGGTTCTCCGCGATGTAGTACTGCGGGTAGTCGTTGGTGAACGACGCCCCGATACGCGAGAAGCCCTTGGCGGTCCAGCCGTTGTCGTCGCCCTCGGCACCGTCGGTGAAGAGCGCGGCGCCGTCGGCGGTGACGGTGAGGGCGTCGGCGGTGAAGCCCTTGCCGCCCGCGCCGCCGTCCGTCTGGTAGCGGAAGCGGAGGTCGATCTTCTTGCCCGCGTAGGCGTCCAGCGGGAACGACAGCTTCTTGTACGTACCGGAGACGCCGGTCAGGGCCGGCTTGTCGCTGGCGTCGCGCGGGATGGCCTTGCCGTCCGCCGTGCCGTCCAGCGCGGTCCAGGAGGCGCCGCCGTTGTCCGAGACCTCGGTGTAGAGGTAGTCGTAGTCGGCCTCGATGTCGTACCAGCCGGACAGGTCCAGCGAGGCGGACGCCTTGCCGGTCAGGTCGACCGGGCGGGACAGGGTGTTCGACAGGTCGTCACCCATGTCGCTCCACCACTGCCCGGTGCCCTCGGCGGGCTCGGTGACCTCGGTGGTGACGGTCTTCTTCGGCAGCTCGACGACGAGCGCCTGCTTGTCCTTGGTGTTGTACTCCGCGACACCCAGCTTGTGCGTCGACTTCGTGGCGGCCTTGGCCGTGTCGTAGTCGAGCCAGCCGAGCTGGAGCTTGTCCCAGGCGGTCATGTCGCCGGGCAGGTTGCCGATCTGGCCGTCACCGGTGCCGAGCCAGGAACCGGCCGACATCAGCGACCAGAAGCCGACCGAGTTCTCGCCGCCCCCGGAGGTGTCGTAGAGGTCCGGGAGGCCGAGGTCGTGGGCGTACTCGTGGGCGAAGACGCCCAGGCCGCCGTTCTCGGGCTGCGCGGTGTAGTCGCCGACCCAGATGCCGGTGTCACCGATCTCGGCGCCACCGGCCTTGTTGCCCGCGGGGCCCGTCGCGCCGGCGTCCGTGCCGTAGGCGTACCAGCGGTGCGCCCAGATCGCGTCGGTCCCCTCGACACCGCCGCCCGCCGACTCGTCCTCGCCGGCGTGGACCAGCTGGAAGTGGTCGATGTAGCCGTCGGGCTCGTTGAAGTCGCCGTCGCCGTCGAAGTCGTAGCGGTCCCACTGGTCGTACTGCGCCAGGTCGGCCTTGATCTGCTCCAGCGTGCGGCCCTTGGCCTTCTGGTCGGCGACCCAGGCGTTGACGCCGTCGCGGACCGCGTCCCAGACGTTGGCGCAGTTGGTCGAACCGCAGTAGTTGGAGCCGTAACGGGCCTCGTTGTACGGGACCTTGACCCAGTCGGAGACCTCGCCGTCGACCGAGTAGCGCCCGGAGGACGTCTTCTCGTAGTAGGTCTTCAGCGACTCCTTGCCCTTGCCCTCACCGAAGTAGAGGTCCTGGAAGTGCTCCTGGCTGTAGTCGGCCTGCCAGGCGGTGCTGTTGTCCTTCTTCGGGTCCGGCTTCGCTATCTCGTTGTGCTGGGGGCCGGGCGTGCCGCCGTACTTCTTGACGGGCGGCTTCGGGCCGTCGCCGTCCGGGTCGAACATCGTGGTGTCGTCGACCTGGTCGCCGAACTCCACGAGGATGGTGAAGATCTTGTCGGTCTTCTCCCGGCCGAGCTCGACGTACTTGCTCTTGCCCAGCTTGACGACCTTGGAGCCGCCGCGGGCCGTCACCTTCTTGTCGCCGGACAGCACCTGCTCCAGCGCGGCCTGGCGCCGCTCGTCCTGCTCCTTGCTGAAGGGGCCTTCCAGGTCGTGCTCGTGCGCCTTCTCCGGCGCGGGGTCGTGCCGGTCGACGACCGCGGCGCCGGAACCCGGCGTCCTGTCGTCCGCCTGCGCGGTGGCGAAGGCCGAAGCGGTGGCGGCGGTGGCTGCCAGCGCCACGGCCACCGCGGTGGCGCGAAGCGCCCTTCTCTGATTGCTCACTTGATGCAGTCCTCCCCGGCGTGCGCGGTCTGCGGCCAGGGGGGTGAAGAGCGGCCGCGCGCGTCAACGCGTCACAAGTGACGACATTCGATCGGAGTTGCGCGAGAAAAGACAGGTCTTGACTTGAACAGGCCAACTGCACTATGCGGGGGCCGTTTTCCGCTATCCGGACACCTGCCCCGGCGGGCCCCTGCCCGACCGGCGCGTCACGCCGCCCCGCCACGGTCCGCGTGACTCCGTGCGCCCCCCGTGCACCGGCTCCCCGGGTAAGAGTCACGCATACCGGGCGTCTGTGACGGGCATCCACCGTCGTAGAGTCGATCGGCAGTGCGAAAGCGCCGGGAGACCGCCCCGAAACGACACCCGAGGACGGACACCGTCATGCCGCGACTGACCGCCGCCCAGCTCTCCTACGGTTCGGCCACCGTCATCCTCTCGGCCCTCGCCATGCTCCTGCTGTCCGGCGTGGAGTCCGGGGCGGGTGTGGCCGTCATCGGGACCGCCGCCCTGGCGCTCGGGGTGCTGGTGGCCGTGACGGTGCCGGGACGGGCCGAAGCCGCTCCGAGGACCGCGGCCCCCGCCCTCACCGGCGCACTGCCCGAAACCCCGCGCGGGGACGGGGAGAGCACCCGCCGGGCACGCGTGGACGAGCACTCGCTGCGCCGCTGAACCGGGGACCGGACCGCCGGGGCCGGGCGGGAGCGGGCGCCCGGCGGACGCCCCGCCGGACACCGCGGGCACCCGGCCGCCGGACACCGCGGGCACCCCGTCAGCGGACACTGACGACGACGGTCTTGCCCGCCTTGTCCTGGAGCCCCTGCCGGTAGGGCTTGTCCGTGAACATCATCACGATGTTGATCAGCCACCACAGGCACGGGCAGCACAGCAGCGCGGGCAGCCAGAGCACCACGGCTCTCATCAGCGCGGAGCTGGTGTCGGGCACCGACCCGTCGTTGAGCATCGCCACCCGCATCTTCAGCAGCCGCTTGCCGGGGGTCCGGCCGTCCTTGTGCGTGAAGTACGTGTCGTAGGCGACGTACACCACCAGGCCGATCAGCGACCAGACCAGCTGGTGCCCGGTGTAGGAGTTGCCGACCGCGTTGCCGAAGTCCTCGCCGTCCTCGGAGGAGACGTCGACCGCCCCGCCGAAGGGCAGCGAGATCAGGTAGAGCGGGATCGAGATGATCAGGAAGTCGATCAGCCGCGCCAGGATCCGCTTGCCCGGTTCGGCGAGCGGCGGCATGCCGGCCAGCGGATCGGCCCCGCCGTAAGGGCCCCCGCCGCCGTACGGACCCGGGTCGTACGGCGGCGGGGGCGGTGCGCTGCCGTAGGGCGAGCCACCCTGCGGGGGCGGGGGGCCCTGCGGCGGCCGCTTGGCGAAGGGATCGTCGTCCTCGGGGGGCCCGCCGGGCGGCGGTTCGTTGCTCATGGGGGCAGTGCACCCCGGGCCCGAAAGCCCCGCAACGCATCAGGTCCCTTCGGGGGACGGCCCGTCAGCACACGGGCGTACACGGCCCGTCGGCGTGCCGCGCACCGGCGGCCGCGCCGGTGCGCCGGGTCAGCCCGCGACGAACGTACGGGCCGCCTTGTCGTGCCAGCACTGGCGCCAGGGGCGGTCGATCAGGCACCACAGCACGTTGACCACGCCCACGACGAGCAGCCCGAGCACCCCATACACCAGCCAGCGGCGGACCGCGGCCTTGAGACCGGGGGCGTCGTGGGACTCGATGTCGCGTACGTCGAGCCCGCAGAGCTTCTTGCCCAGGGTGCGGCCCCACTTGGCGGTGGGCAGGGCCTCCAGCAGGAAGCCCAGCACCAGGAAGGCGCCGATGACCGCGCCGAGCAGACCGGCCGTGGTGGAGTCCAGCAGCCAGACGGTGACCGTCTCTCCGGTCCGCTCGGCCGCCTCGATCTTCCGGTCGATGTGCTCCAGCGCCCGGGTCGCCAGCGGGAAACCGACCGCCCCGACCAGGGCCCCGAGCACCACCGAGTCCAGGATCCGGGCGGCCAGCCGCTTGCCGAGCCCGGCCGGCCGGGCGGACGCCTGGGCGCGGGCGAGCTGCTGGAAGGGGTCGTCGACGGGCGGCTTCCAGGGCGTGACCGGCTGCTGCTGCTCCTGCTGGGGCGAGGGCTGCCGCACCGGGACGGGACCGGCCTGCTGCGGGTGGACCGGCTGCTCGGGCCGGGCGAGCTGATGGACCTGCTGCGCCCAGGAGGCACCCTGACCTGCCACGGGGCCGAGGGGCTGGGGTGTGCCGGGAAGGGGCTGGGGGGCCACGGGCGGCCGCCCCTGGGCGGGCAGCGCGGGCCGGTGGGACGCCGCGGGCGGCTGTGCGGCGGGGGCGGGAGCCTGTGCGGGGGCCGGTGCCGCGGTGCCCGGGGGCCGGGTGTTCGCCGGAGCGTCCGGGCCGGGCCGGTGGGCCCGGATCGTCAGCGTGCCGTCGGCCGCCGCGGGACCCTCCTCACGCGTACGAGGAGCACGGGGGGCGCCGCCCCGCCCCACCGCGCGGATGGTCACCGTGCCGTCCTGGGCGTCACCCTCCCGCCCGCCGCCGTTCCGGTCCTCCCGTCCGCCCTCGCGCGGGCCGTCGTCCCCGCCGTCGCGCATCGCGGGCACCGCCCCGCCGGCCGGGCCCGCCGCGGCGGGCAGGCGCGGGTCGGCGGGCGCCTGGCCCGCGCCCTCCGCGGGGCCGCCCACGCGCGGGTCGGAGCCCGCCCCGCCCCAGGAGACACGGCGGTCGCGCTCACCGCCGAAGCCGGTCTGCCGGGAGGTGTCGGCCTGCCAGGCGGTAGCGGGTTCGGGGCGGCCGCCGGGCTCCGCCCGGTCCGGGGCGGCGCCGCCGTCCTCGTCCGCCTCGTCGAAGTAGACCGGTCCCGTCTCCTCCACCGGCGCGGGACGCCGGGCGGCCGGTGCGGGGACGGCCGGCTGCCCGGTGGCGGGCTGTGCGGGGGCCGTACCGCCCTGCGGGGCCGGCCGGCTCGTACCGGGGACCCACGAAGCGCCGTTCCAGTACCGGACGTAGCCGGGGATGGACGGGTCGGGGTAGTACCCCTCGCGGGGGCTTTCGTCACCGGGTGCCGGGGTTGGGGCGCTCATCACCGTGGTCCCGTATCTCTTCGAGGCCTCGGGCCGACCGCGGTTCCGTCGTGCCGGTCGGCCCCGATCCAAAGGGTTGTCCCGTGATCCGCGGCGGATCGGCGTGCGGCGCCGGACGCGATGCGCCGCAAGGCGGAGGGGTGTTCGCATACTGGATGTATGCGGACGTTACGGCAATGCCGCGAGGTGCCGTGGCTGTCGTCGTGCGCCCGCCGGGGATCTCGGGGTAACCCTAAGGGTCCACATTTATCAGACGTCCGCGCACGTCCGGGCCGGTCCTGCCGTTTGGACCACTTTCAGGGTCCGGTGAAGTTTTTCTGGGAAGTCGCGTCATGGCGGGCGGGGAGGGCGCTCTCCCCTTGTGCGGACCGGTCAGGGGACCGGTTCCTACGAGTACCGGAAGGTCGTGCACTCTCATGAACAACGTCGTGGAACGTGAGCTGGAAGTGAAGCTGGTCCTGTCACCCGAACGCTCGGTCCCCGTACCGGCCCGGCTCTCCTACCTCTCCGCCGACCCCTACGCCGTCCACATCACCTTCCACATCGGTTCGGACACGCCCGTGCACTGGACGTTCGCCCGGGAACTGCTGGTGGAGGGGGTCTTCCGGCCGTGCGGGCACGGGGACGTACGGATCTGGCCGACCAGGACCGGGAACCGCCAGGTCATCTGTGTCGCGCTCACCTCACCGGACGGCGACGCCCTGCTGGAGATGCCGTCGACCGCCGTCGCCGCCTGGACGGAGCGCACGCTGCGGGTGGTGCCGCCCGGCACGGAGAGCGCGCTGCTGGGGCTGGACGGCGCGCTCGCCGAGCTGCTCACCCCCCTGCCGGCCGACGACCTGTGGCTGGGCGACCCGTGGTCGTCCGACGAGAACCAGGACGGCGACGCCTGAGTGGGGCGCGACCGGAGTACGCGGCGGGCGGCGGCCGTTCAGAAGAGCTTGCCGGGGTTGAGGAGCCCCAGCGGGTCGAAGGCCGCCTTGACGCCGCGCTGCATCTCCAGCCCCACCTCGCCCAGTTCGCGGGCCAGCCACTCCTTCTTGAGTACGCCGACGCCGTGTTCACCGGTGATGGTGCCGCCGAGTTCCAGGCCGAGTGCCATGATCTCGTCGAAGGAGGCGCGGGCCCGCCGGGACTCGTCGGGGTCCTCGGGGTCGAAGCAGACGACGGGGTGGGTGTTGCCGTCACCGGCGTGGGCGCAGACACCGATGGTCAGACCGGACCTCTCGGCGATCGTGGCGGTGCCCTCCAGCATCGCGCCGAGCGCGGAACGGGGCACGCACACGTCGTCGATCATGGTGGCCGGCCTGACGGTCTCCAGCGCGGGGAGGGACATCCGGCGCGCCTGGAGCAGGAGTTCGGACTCGGCCGCGTCGTCCGCGGGCACGACCCCGCTCGCCCCGGCCTCGGTGCACAGCTCCCCGACGGCGGCGAGGTCGGCCGCGGCACCGGGGGTGTCGAAGGCGCAGAGCAGCAGGGCCTCGGTGGACTCGGGGAGGCCCATGGAGGTCATCCTGTTGACCGCCCGGACGGTGGTGCGGTCCATCAGTTCGAGGAGTGACGGGGTGTGGCCGCGTTCCATGATCCGGCAGACCGCGTCGCAGGCGGTGGCCGCGGAGGGGAACTCGGCGGCCAGGACCAGTTGCCGGGGCGGCCGGGGGCGCAGGGCCAGCACGGCCTTGACGACGATGCCGAGAGTGCCCTCGGAGCCGACGAAGAGCCGGGTGAGGTCGTATCCCGCGACGCCCTTGGCGGTGCGGCGCCCGGTCCTCAGCAGCCGCCCGTCCGCCAGCACGACCTCCAGTCCGAGCACGTACTCGGCGGTGACGCCGTACTTCACGCAGCACAGCCCGCCGGACGCGGTGCCGATGTTGCCGCCGATGGTGCACGTCTCCCAGCTGGAGGGGTCCGGCGGGTAGTACAGCCCGTGCTCGTCGACGGCCCGGGACAAGGCGGCGTTGACGACCCCCGGCTCGACGACGGCGACGCGGTCGACCGGGCTGATCTCCAGGATCCGGTCCATCTTCACCAGGGAGAGCACGATGCATCCGTCGACGGCGTTGGCCGCGCCCGACAGGCCGGTCCGCGCGCCCTGCGGCACCACGGGCACCCGTAGGGCGGTGGCGGTCCGCATGACGTGCTGGACCTCCTCGACCGTACGCGGCAGCACCACGACGGCCGGGGCCCCGGCCTCGCAGAAGCCCGCCATGTCGTGGGCGTAGGAGGCGGTGACGTCCGGGTCCACGATCAGGGCTTCGGCCGGGAGGCCCGAGAGCAGCTGTTCCACGAGTGCGTCCATGGCGCCAGCGTGCCACCCGGGGCCAATGGTGTGAACCCGCCTGTGTGACCCTCCCCCGCAGACCGATGTGATCTTCACACTGACGCAGAGTGATGGCCATGGATGCCAAGCCGCAGCAGAATCCGGAGCCCTCCCTCTCCTCCCTGCCGCCCGTGGGCGCGACGGCCCTGTCACCCCACCCCGCGCCGATGCGCACCACCCTGCGCCGGGCGGCCGTCGGCGCCGTGGCCGGTGCCGTGCTGGTGACCGGTGCGCTGGTCGCCGTACCGGACGAACCGGAGCGTGCCGCGCCGCCGGCCCCCGGGCCGGTGGCCCGGGCCGAGATGGCCGCGGCGGCGGGCTCCACGGCGGCGCTGTCCGACCTCACCGCCCTGATCGGCGACCGGAGGAAGTGGGTGGAGACACACCCGTCCGACGCCCCGGCCTGGGCGGCGCTCGGTTCGGCGTACGTGGAGTGGGGCAGGCGGTCCGCCGACACGGTGTACTTCACACGCGCCGAGCAGGCGATCCAGCGTTCACTGGCCGCCCAGCCGGGCGAGCGCGGCAACACACGGGCGTGGGTGGCGCTGGGCGCGCTGGCCAACGCGCGCCACGACTACCCGGCGGCGAAGAAGTGGGGCGAGACGGTGCGGGCGCGGCGGCCCGCGGACTGGACCGCCTACCCGGTCCTGATCGACGCGTACAACGGGCTGGGCGAGTACGCGGCCGCCGGGAAGGCCACCCAGAAGTTCGGGACGCTGCGCAAGGGCGTCCCCGCCCTGGGCCGGACCTCGGAGATGTACCGCGCCCGGGGCTGGCGCGAGGACGCCCTCGCCACCGCCCAGGAGGCCGCGGACCGCGCGAAGACCCCCGCCGAGAAGGCCGTGGCGCTGCACCGGCTGGGCGACCTGGCCTTCGAGCGGGGTGAACCGGCCGAGGCGCTGGCCCAGTTCGACGCGGCGCTGCGCACGGACCCCGCCCACCTCGTCTCCCGGGCGGGGCGGGCCCGCGCGCTGGCGGCCCTGGACCGCGCGGACGAGGCACTGGCCGACTACCGGCGGGTGACCGCGAAGCTGCCGGACCCCGAAATCGTGCTCGCGATGGGCGAGTTGTACGAGTCGCAGGGCCTGGACGGCGACGCGGACGCACAGTACACACAGCTCCGCGAGCTGCTGGAGCGGGCGGAGAAGGCCGGGGTGAACGAGTCGCTGACCGAGGCCCGCTTCGAGGCCGACCACGGCGATCCGGAGGAGGCGGTGGAGCTGATGCGGGCCGAGTGGTCGGCGCTGCGCCGCAGTGCGGCGGTGGCGGACACGCTGGGCTGGGCGCTGTACCGGGCGGGCCGGCCGCAGGAGGGGGTGCAGTACGCGGAGAAGGCGGTGGAGAGCGGGGCGCGGAACGCGTCGTACGCCTACCACCTGGGGGTGATCGAGGCCGCGCTCGGGCAGGAGGGGCCGGCCCGCGGGCACCTGGAGGCGGCCGTCCGCACGAACCCCGTTTTCTCCCCGCTGGGCGGTCCGGCCGCCCGGGAGGCCCTGGAGGCCCTGGGTGAACCGGCGTCGGGCGGCCCGGCGGACGTGCGGCCGGCGCCCGCTCCGGCGCCCGTTCCGTCCCCCACGCCCTCGCCCGTACCCGCTCCGGCCGCCCCGGCCGCGTCACCTGCCCCGAACCCCCCGGGGGCCGGTGCGGGGCCGGCGCCCGCTCCGGCCCCGCAGGGGCAGGGCGCGGGCGGGACGGGGGCGGCGGGCACCGGGACGGGTGGTGCCGGGGCCGGTCCAGGTGCCGGGGCGGGCGGGCCCGGGACGGGTGACCCGGGGCCGGGTACGACGGCGCGGGCGGCGACTCCGTGACCGGGGACGGTACGGCGGCGCGGGGTCCTGTGACCGGGGACTGCGGGCCGTGACCCGGGGCCTGTCGGTCGTGGGCGGGTGACACCGGGGGCACATGACACCGGGGACATGTGACGCCGGAGACACGTGACGCCGGGGACGCCTGGCACCGTGGGCGGGCGGGCCCCTCCGCGAGGCCCGTCCGTCGTCCGGGAGCGGGCCGTTACAGGTTGCCGCGCCGCTCCTGCTCGCGCTCGATCGCCTCGAAGAGGGCCTTGAAGTTGCCCTTGCCGAAGCCCATCGAGCCGTGGCGTTCGATCATCTCGAAGAAGACCGTCGGACGGTCCTGGACCGGCTTGGTGAAGATCTGGAGCAGGTAGCCGTCCTCGTCACGGTCCACCAGGATCTTCAGTTCGCGCAGCGTCTCCACGGGCACCCGGGTCTCGCCCGCCCACTCGCCGAGCGTGTCGTAGTAGGAGTCGGGGGTGTCCAGGAACTGCACACCGGCCGCGCGCATCGTCCGGACGGAGGCGACGATGTCGTTCGTGGCGAGCGCGATGTGCTGGACGCCGGCCTCGCCGTAGAACTCCAGGTACTCGTCGATCTGCGACTTCTTCTTCGCGATCGCCGGCTCGTTGATCGGGAACTTCACCTTCAGCGTGCCGTCGGCGACGACCTTCGACATCAGGGCGGAGTACTCGGTGGCGATGTCGTCGCCCACGAACTCCTTCATGTTGGTGAAGCCCATGACCTTGTTGTAGAAGCCGACCCACTCGTTCATCCGGCCGAGTTCGACGTTGCCGACGCAGTGGTCGACGGCCTGGAAGGTGCGCTTGGCCGGCGGCTCGACGATCGGGTCGGCCGCGGCGAAGCCGGGGAGGTACGGGCCGGTGTAGCCGCCGCGCTCGACCAGGGTGTGGCGGGTCTTGCCGTACGTGGCGATGGCGGCCAGCACCACGGTGCCGTGCTCGTCCTTCACCTCGTGCGGTTCGGTGACGCCCTTCGCGCCGTGCTCGACGGCGTAGGCGTACGCGGCGCGGGCGTCCGGTACCTCGATGGCGAGGTCGACCACGCCGTCGCCGTGGGCGTGGACGTGGTCGGCCAGGAAGGTGCCCCACTCGGTGGACGCCTTGATGACGGAGGTGAAGACGAAGCGGGCCGATCCGTTGGTCAGGACGTAACTCGCGGTCTCCCGGCTGCCGTTCTCCGGTCCGGAGTAGGCGACGAGCTTCATGCCGAAGGCGGTCGAGTAGTAGTGCGCCGCCTGCTTGGCGTTGCCCACCGCGAAGACCACCGCGTCCATTCCCTTGACCGGGAAGGGGTCGGCCTGCCGGGACGTCTCGGGCGTGGTGTGCAGAGTCTCAGTCATGTCCGAAGGTTCCCGCCGGTTCGCAAGGTGCGCAACAGTTCGCGCGTTCACTGGTCAACATGACCAGCGGTTGGCCACCATTGCCTGGCTATCTGTACAGGGTGACCATCGGGAGACGGATCATGGCGATCGATCATCTGGACGGCCGGCTCATCGCGTTGCTGGCACGTGAGCCCCGTATCGGCGTACTGGAGGCGTCCCGGCGCCTGGGAGTGGCGCGCGGGACCGTGCAGGCGCGGATGGACCGGCTCCAGTCGAACGGAGTCATCCGCGGCTTCGGCCCGGAGGTCGACCCGGCGGCCCTGGGCTATCCGGTCACCGCTTTCGCCACCCTGGAGATCAAGCAGGGCCAGGGGGCGGACGTACGGGAGCACCTGCGGGGCGTGCCCGAGGTGCTGGAGCTGCACACCACGACCGGGCACGGGGACATGCTCTGCCGACTGGTGGCCCGGTCCAACGCGGATCTGCAACGGGTGATCGACCTGGTCGTGGGCTTCGAGGGCATCGTCCGGGCGTCCACGGCGATCGTGATGGAGAACCCGGTGCCCCTGCGGATCATCCCGCTCGTGGAGCAGGCGGCGCGGGACGGCGGCTGAGAGCCCGCGCTCCCCCGCCCGCGCCCATGCGGGGGCCCGTGCGAGGAGAACCGTACGACGAGACCCGCACGAGGGGAACCGCGCGAGGAGAACCACGGGGCCGGTCCGTGCGCGGCGGTTCGTGCGCGCCAGTTCGTGCGCGCCGGCCTATGCAAAGAGATCTGTGCAAAGAAGTACTTGCAAAGAGACCTTTGCATGCTTACGGTCCTCCCATGCCGACGACAGAGCCAGAGCCGGAGCGGACGTCCCCGACCGCGGACCGGAAGTTCCACCAGATCAACGCCCGCACCCTGCGCGGCCTCGCCCATCCGCTGCGCATCCGGCTGCTGAGCACCCTGCGGGAGTTCGGCCCGGCGACCGCCTCGGGCCTGGCCGAACGGCTGGGCGAGTCCAGCGGCGCCACCAGTTACCACCTGCGGCAGCTCGCCGCGTACGGCTTCGTGGAGGACGACCCGGCACGCGGCAAGGGGCGGGAGCGGTGGTGGAAGGCGGCGCACGAGGGGACCGTGTTCGGGTCCACCACCGAGTTCACGGACCACGCCGACCCGGAGGTGCGGGGCGCCATGGGGGTGGTGCTGCACGAGGTCGCCTCCCTGCACGCGCAGGAGCTGAACACCTGGCTCGGCACCCAGCACGAGTGGCCCGACACGTGGCGGCGCGGGTCGGACCTCAGCGACTTCAAGACCCGGCTCACCCCTGAACTGGCCCTGGAACTCGCCGAAGAGGTCCACTCGCTGGTGGAGAGCTACCGCGAGCGGGTCCCCGAGGGCACCGAGGGATCGGCCATGGTCCGCACCCACTTCCACATGTTCCCGCGCTCGGCCGACTGAGGGGATCACCCCGTGCACCACCACGTACACCTCATGCTGCACACCTACCGCTCCGCCGAACTGCTGGCCGAAGCGGACAGGTCCAGGGCCCTCGCCTCTCCGCCCGGTCTGCGCGGACGGATGGGCTGGGCGCTGGTGGAGATCGGCCTGCGGCTCGCCCAGGGCAGACCGGTCCCCGCCGCGCGGGCCGCCTGATGCGGGGCGGGCAGGCGCGGGGCCGTATCCCGCTCGTCTCCGTGCTGGCCGCCAACTCGGTCTCCACCGCCGGCACGTCACTCACCCTGATCGGGGTCCCCTGGTTCGTCCTGGAGACCACGGGGAGCGCCGCGCGGGCGGGCGTGGTCGCCTTCTGCGCGACCCTGCCCATCGTGGCGGCCGCGCTGGCCGGCGGACCCGTCATCGACCGGATCGGCCGGCGGAGGGTCGCCGTCGCCTCCGACGCGGTCTGCGGGGCCGCCGTCGCGGCGGTGCCGCTGCTGCACGCGGCGGGGCTGCTCGAATTCTGGATGCTGTGCGCGCTGATGGCCCTCAACGGCTTCGCCCACACCCCCGGCAACACCGCGCGCTACGTCCTCGTACCGGATCTGGCCGAGCACGCCGGCACCACACTGGCCCGGGCGGCGAGCCTCTACGACGCGGTGTCGCGCGGTGCCCGGATGGTCGGGGCCGCGCTGGCGGGGGTGCTCATCGCCGCCGTGGGCGCGGAGACGGTCCTGCTGCTGGACGCCTGCACGTTCGCGCTCTCGGCGCTGCTGGTGGCCGCGGGGGTGCGCGGGGTGCGGGCGGCGGAGCCGCGCAAGGCTGCGCCGGTGTCGTTGCGGACGTACGCGTCGGAGCTCCGCGAGGGGTACTCCTATGTGCTCGGCCACCGGCTGCTGCTCGCCATGGTCGTGATGGTCCTCTTCATGAACGGCACCGACCAGGGGTGGCTCGCGGTCCTGCTGCCCGTGCACGCCGAGGCCGAACTGGGCGGTTCCACCCAGCTGGGCCTGCTCACCTCGCTGATGGCGGGCGGCGCGCTGGCGGGCGCCCTGCTCTACGGGGCGGTGGGGCACCGCTTCTCCCGGCGCGCGGTGTTCACGGTGTGCGTGGTGCTGTGCGGGGGGCCCCGGTTCCTGGTCGCCGCCCTGACGGACACGACACCGCCCCTCGCCCTCACCATGGCGCTGAGCGGACTGGCGGCGGGCGTGCTGAACCCGATCCTGACGACGCTGACCTATGAACGGGTTCCCGAGGAGCTGCGCAGCCGGGTCTCGGGGGCGCTCACCGCGGGCTGCGAGCTCGCCATGCCGGTGGGCGGGCTCGCGGCCGGCCTGCTGGTGGAGGGTGTGGGCGCCACCGGGGCCCTGCTCGCGATGGGCGGGGTCTACCTGCTGGCCACACTGAGCCCGCTGGTGTTCCCGGTCTGGCGCACCATGGACGAGACGGCGCCCGCGGCACCGGTCAGCAGCCCGGGACCTTCCCGCCCCGCTCCAGGGCGCGCAGCGAGTCCACCGCGCTCTTCAGCGTCGTGACGGGGATCAGGCGGAGGCCGTCCGGCCGTTCGGCCTTCGCCTGGCCGCACTCGGCCTTCGGCACCAGGAAGACCGTGGCGCCGTCGCGACGCGCGGCCTGCGTCTTGAGGGGCACCCCGCCGACGGCGCCGACCGTGCCGTCGGCCTCGATGGTGCCGGTCCCGGCGACCGTGCGCCCGCCGGTCAGATCGCCCCCGGAGCCGTCACCGGCCAGCTTGTCGATGATGCCGAGCGAGAAGAAGAGCCCGGCACTCGGACCGCCGACGTCGGCGAGATGCAGGGTGACGTCCACCGAACCGGGCTTCCTGTCCAGGTAGTTCAGCGCGGCGTCGACGGCGACGTTCTGCGAGTCGCGCATGTCCTGGAGGTTGTGCTCCTCGATCTCCTTCTCGGAGCCCCCGGAGGGGTAGACCGAGTCACGGGGCATGACCGCCCGGTCCGTACGGAACCAGCTGTCGACGACGTCGGCGACCCCCACGTCCGCGTTCGGGCCGGTCGCCACGATCGTGGTCATCAGCAGCTTGCCCTCGGTGGGGCGGGTCGGTGCGCCCTTGATCGTGATGACCGGGGTCCCCTTGTCGTCCCCCAGGACGTTCGCGGTCGTACCGGGCTGCGCCAGGGTGTACGGGAGCGGCGCCAGGGCCGCCGTGCCGAACAGGGCGAGGGCGGGCAGGGCGCAGAGCGCGAGGGTACGGGGGCGTGAGAGACGAGAGAGCACCCGTCCAATCTAACGGTCCGGCCGGACGCCCCCTCCCCGCCGCCCCGGGGCACGCTCGCCCCGGCCCCGGGGCGAGCGTGCCCCGGGGCCGGCCGGGGCCGGGGAGTGGCGGCGGGGCGCGTCAGCGCAGGGCGTCGGCGACCTCCCGGGCGGCGTCCAGGACGCGCGGGCCGACGCGCTCCGGTACGGCGTCGGCGAGCATCACCACGCCCACGCTGCCCTCCACGCCCGACACCCCGACCAGCGGCGCCGCCGCCCCGCAGGCACCGGCCTCCAACTCGCCCTGGGTGAGGGTGTATCCCGGGTGGCCGGCGAGCGACTTCTGCCGGGCGGCGAGGATCGCCCGGCCCGCAGCGCCCCGGTCCAGCGCGTGCCGGAAGCCGGCCCGGTAGGCCACGTGGTAGTCGGTCCAGGTCGGCTCGACGACGGCCACCGCGAGCGCGTCCGCCCCGTCGACCAGGGTGAGGTGGGCCGTGGCCCCTATGTCCTCCGCGAGTGAACGCAGGGCAGGCAGCGCCGCCTCCCTGACGAGCGGGTGCACCTGCCGGCCCAGGCGGAGCACGCCCAGACCGACCCGGGCGCGGCCGCCGAGGTCGCGCCGGACGAGGGCGTGCTGTTCCAGGGTGGCGAGCAGCCGGTAGACCACCGTGCGGTTGACGCCGAGTTTGTTCGACAACTCGGTGACGGTCAGGCCGTGATCGGTATCGGCGAGCAGTTTGAGGACGCGCAGTCCCCGGTCGAGCGTCTGAGAAGTCTCTGCGGTCACGACGCCCTCTCCCTCTTCTGGTGAGGGGGGCGGATCTCTGCGAGATGACGACGCCGGTCCCAGCGGCGACGCACCGAGAGGCCCCCGACTGGCCATGGCACCGGATGCGCTCCGAGGCCACATTGCCACGGGGCGTTCATGTTTCGGGGAGGTTAGCGAG
Source organism: Streptomyces nitrosporeus (assembly GCF_008704555.1). Classification (NCBI taxonomy): domain Bacteria; kingdom Bacillati; phylum Actinomycetota; class Actinomycetes; order Kitasatosporales; family Streptomycetaceae; genus Streptomyces; species Streptomyces nitrosporeus. The sequence goes on along the minus strand of NZ_CP023702.1, from coordinate 4,873,017 downwards.
CGAGTCCGCTCAGCGGAAGCCCTCGTCCAGAATCCGGTCCCGCGACGGAACTCCGTGTTGACGCCGGACGATAACCGCCGGTCAGCGGGATACCGTCCGGAAAGCGAACATCTACGCGCGTCCCTGTCGGACGACGTCCCCGGCAGCCTTGACACCGCCCGCCCGCCGGGCGGGGAGCCGCCCGTGCGCCGCGCCGAAAAGTTCTTCCTCCCGCCCCGCCCCCATCCGCCGAAACCGGCGACGGCGCACCTCGCGCCCGCACACGCGCGCCCCGGCACACCGGCACACACCCTTCACGGCCGATCATTGGATTCCGGGTCCACTCCTGCGGTAACTACCTTCAGGAGTTGGTAAGTTGGCATGTCGTATTCCAATCGCAAGAGAGACGTACGAGAAATACGCGGACTACGGGGAAGGTAACCGCCGATGGCGTGGGACGAATGGGAGCAGCTGAAGTCTGATGCCGCGGAGAGGCGTGCGACTCGGATGCGGTTGAATCAGCTGCCGCCCGAAGCGGGTGGCGGGCCGCCTCCCCAGGGCGACCTGAAAGTAAACCAGAAGGACCTGGCGGAGATCGGCAACGCCGCGTTCCTGTTATACGGGGACCTCGAGAAGACCGGCGACCACGCCCGGGCCTCCACCCAGAAGGCCGCCAGTGGCCTCACATCGGAGACGTTCGCACTGGGAGCGGCACTCGATCATGTCGCTTCGCGCTGGATCGACCAGGTCCGCTCTCTCCTGGACGCCTGTGCCCACATATCGAACCATCTCGACTTCACCAAGGGCGCCCACGCCGGCGACGAGGTCTATATCAGCACGGTCATCAGCGGCATCGACACGCTCGACAAGGGCTTCGACGAGAGGGCCGGTTCCTGATGGATCTCGACTCCCTGCGCTTCGCCAACTTCTCCGACCTGGACTCGGCCATCACCGACTGGAGTCAGATGGTCACCAAACTGAAGGTCCTCCAGGACGACGCCAAGAACGACCTGAAGGCGAAATCGGACAAAGCGAACTGGGCTGGCGAAAACGCCACCGTGACCCGCTCCTTCGTGGACAAGACAGCCGGTGAATTCACCGACGCCCACACCCAGGCCGATACCATAACGAAGATCCTCACCGACACCCGCGGTGAACTCGTCGGGTATCGCACCCAGCTCAACGCCGCCATCGAACGCGGCTTGCAGAAGAACCTCACCGTACGGGACATGGGCGAGGGGTCGTTCACCGTCACCATGAACATCCACCCCGACCGGGCGGCGAAAGGCACCACGGTGCCGGAGCACACCCAGCAGGACGTGGACTCGTTCCGGGACGAGATCCAGAACATTCTGAGGAATGCCACGGAAAGCGACACATCAGCGGCAAAAGTCCTCAATCTCCTGGTGGATCAGGCCAAGCAGGGATTCTCCGGCGCAAAATACAAGGATCGCGACTCCGCAGCCGAGGCCGTGGCGAAAGCCGAGGAGGCGGCGAAGATCCTGAAGAAGAACCCGCATGACGTCACGCTCACCGAGCTCAATACGCTCAACACCACGCTGGCTTCCTACAAGAACAACCCGCTCTTCGCTGAACAGTTCGCGACCCAGGTGGGGCCGAAGAAGGTTCTCGAGTTCTACGCCGGAGTCGCCGATCCGTACCAGGGCTTCGGGCGGGACCCGAAGTTCTTCGAGCAGGCGAAGCTACTCCAGAAGAACCTCGGTATCGCACTGGGCACTGCCACGCTCTCCGACAGCGACAAGATGGAGGACTGGGAGGCGAAGATGGTGAAGTTGGGTCCCGACCGGCTGGGCACCGACGACGCCACCGACCCGACGGGCTTCGGCGTCATGAGCAACCTCATGCGCTTCGGTGATTACGACGACCAGTTCCTCAATGCCTACGGTGACAAGCTCATCGCCTACGACAAGGAACGCAATGTCGAGGACATGAGCCCCTGGGTCAACAACTGGAACCAGGGAGACCTCAACTTCTACGGCAAGGACGACCGAGGCCGCGACCCGATGACCGGTTTCATGGAAGCCCTGGGTCACAACCCGGACGCCGCGACGCAGTTCTTCGCCCAGCCCGAGGGCGCGGGAGACACCGTCGACAAGGATGGCGAGGTGAACGATCACCTCACATACCTGACCAAGGACCGCATCTGGCTCGCCGACCCCACCCTCGACGGTGACGGCAAGAACAACGCCGGTAAGGACTCACTGGGTCACGCCCTGGAAGCAGCGACGACCGGCTATGCGTACGACGCTGACCCGATGGCGGGCAAAGACCCGATGATCCCCGGCAGCGGGGACCACCGGACGGCGGCGACGGCGGGTGTCATGGAGCAGGTGGCCTACCTCTACGGGGGCGAGGACGGGCCCAAGATGCTGCACGAACAGTCGGAGCTCGCCGACAGCCTGGGCAAAATGGGTGCCGCATACATCGACGACATCGACTACAGCCTGTCGGGCATCGGGGACCACGCGCAGGACGACGGCACCTTCCCCGCGAAGTACCAGGGCCGGGCGAATTTCGGTAACGACGGTGCCGTCAACTTCCTGAGTGTGCTGGGCCAGAACGAGACCTCGCACGGGGTGGTCACAGCGGCACAGCACCTGTACACACTGAGCGCGCTGGACGCCTATCCGGCCACGAGCGACGCCAACATCGACAAGGCGCACGACGCTCTCACCACCGGGGCCGAGGCCAGGGGCATCCTGGACCACTCGCGTGTGCAACAGGCGGAGACCACGTACAAGGCAGACGCCGAGGAGGCCAACAAGTCTCTCGGCCGGTCTGGGGACTGGGTCAAGCTCGGTGCCGGCGTGGTGGTCGGCGGTGGCATCGCGGCGATCCCGCTGCCCGGCTCCACGGCGGCGGCTCTGGTGGTCGCCCCCATGGCGGCGGACACCGTCGGCGACATGGTGAACACCTTTATCGGGCATGAGGTCGACAAGAGCATCAGCGACGCCGAACAGGATGCCACCGAGAAGTCGCAGATGACCAGTGCGAAGTTCTACGACGCGGGCCTGGACCAGCTGGGGGAGGCATACAGCGCCTATGCCGATGCCAACCCGAAGATGCGGGAAGAGGGAGATCGGCAGAACTGGGTGGAAGAGATCAAGAGCGGTTATCTCGGCACCGGTTCAGCTCAGAACGACTTCCGCGGGCGCGCGCCGTACAAGGACTGATCCAGAGGCCGGACACGTGCCGATCTGTCACGCGCACCTGCGAAGAACGGGAAACCGATGAGGAAGAAACGCTTTCATGCCGCGTCCGGAGTGCTGCTGATCGCCATGGGCCTGACCGCCTGCGACGACGTCCGTACGGACAAGGCCCCCGAGGCCCTTCCGGCGTCCCAGGTCTGCGGCGGAACGCTGTCCGCGGCGGGCGCGGCCGCCCTGCGGCGCATCGGTGGTCAGGAGAAGTACACGGAGCTGGAGGACCCGGGGAGATGGTCGCCGGGGACCGCCGCGAAGCGCCTGGAGGATTCCGCGGACTCCGACTACGAATGCAGCCTGTACCTGGAGGGAGACGACAGCGGAACACCCCTGATGATGATCGGGTTCACCGCGCGCAAGAGCCACCCGGACCCGTCGGAGGCAGCGAAGGACCCGGACCACGGCCAGGTGCTCTATCCGCTCGGGGTGTACGCGTCCGTGGGGGGTGACACCGCCGCTTCCCTCTTCTTCGAGTGCCCCACAAAGCGGAGCGAAGGCGGAACCCGCTATGTGAAGGCCAGCATGTACACATCGAAAGGGAAGATGAAGGCCGACGCCGGCGGCAAGGACCGGATGGCCGTCCTCAACGACGTGTCCCGCGCCTTGGCGGAGGAACTCGGCTGCGCCGCGAAGGCGAAACTGCCCGCCGAAGTGCCCGAGGCCCTGGCCGGTTGACGGCGCGGCCCCGGTGCGCGGCAAAACGCACCGGGGCCGCACGGCCACCGGCTCACCGCATCCGGGTGGCCCACTCCTGGACCTTCGCGATCCGGTCCTGGATCTGCCCGGCCGTCGCCTCGGCGCTCGGCGGGCCTCCGCACACCCGGCGCAGCTCGGTGTGGATCACGCCGTGCGGCTTGCCGCTCTGGTGGGTGTACGCCGAGACCATGGTGTTGAGCCGCTTGCGGAGCTCCAGCAGCTGCTTGTGCGTGACCACGGGCCGGGCCTCGGCCGGCTTCTCCAGGAGGTCGGCCTCCGCCGCGGGCTTCTGGCGGCTGTGCGCGATCTGCCGGGTCTGCCGCTTCTGGAGGAGCAGCTGCACCTGGTCGGGTTCGAGGAGCCCGGGGATGCCGAGGTAGTCCTGCTCCTCCTCGCTGCCGGGGTGCGCCTGCATGCCGAACTCGGCGCCGTCGTACAGCACCCGGTCGAAGACCGCGTCGGACTCCAGGGCCTCGAAGGGCAGTTGCTCCTCGGTCTCCTCGTCCTCCAGCTTCTCCGCGTCCGCGAGGAGCTGGTCCTCCTCCGCGAAGGGGTTCTCCTCCTCGCCGCCCTTCTTCGGCTTGTCGAGCACGTGGTCGCGCTCGACCTCCATCTCGTTGGCGAAGTCCAGCAGCATCGGGATGGTGGGCAGGAAGACGGAGGCCGTCTCACCGCGCCGCCGCGACCGTACGAAACGGCCGACGGCCTGGGCGAAGAAGAGCGGTGTGGAGATGGTGGTGGCGTACACGCCGACGGCCAGGCGCGGCACGTCGACACCTTCCGACACCATCCGGACCGCGACCATCCAGCGGGAATCGTCCTGGCTGAACGTGTCGATCTTCTTCGACGCGGCCTTCTCGTCGGAGAGGACCACGGTGGGGCGGTCACCGGTGATCCTCTTGAGGATCTTGGCGTACTCGCGTGCCGAGTCCTGGTCCGTCGCGATGACCAGCCCGCCCGCGTCGGGGATGCCCTTGCGCACCTCGGTCAGCCGCTTGTCGGCGGCGGCCAGCACATTGGGGATCCACTCGCCGGTCGGGGCGAGGGCGGTGCGCCAGGCCTGCCCGATGGCGTCCTTCGTCATCGGCTCACCGAGGCGGGCGGCGACCTCGTCGCCGGCCTTGGTCCGCCAGCGCATGTTGCCGCTGTAGCTGAGGAAGATCACGGGGCGGACGACGCCGTCGGCGAGTGCGTTGCCGTACCCGTAGGTGTAGTCGGCGGAGGAGCGCCGGATGCCGTCGTTGCCCTCCTCGTACGCCACGAAGGGGATCGGGTTGGTGTCGGACCGGAACGGCGTGCCGGTGAGCGCGAGCCGCCGGGTCGCCGGGTCGAATGCCTCCTGGCACGCCTCGCCCCAGGACTTGGAGTCACCGGCGTGGTGGATCTCGTCGAGGATGACGAGCGTCTTGCGCTGCTCGCAGCGGTTGCGGTGCAGCATCGGGCGTACGCCGACCCCGGCGTAGGTGACCGCGACACCGTGGTATTCCCTGCTCACGGGCCCGGCGCTGTACTCGGGGTCCAGCTTGATGCCTATACGGGCCGCTGCCTCGGCCCACTGCTTCTTCAGGTGCTCGGTCGGTGCCACGACGGTGATCTGCTGCACCACGTGGTGGTGCAGCAGCCATGAGGCGAGGGTCAGCGCGAAGGTGGTCTTCCCGGCGCCGGGGGTCGCGACGGCGAGGAAGTCGCGCGGCTGCTCCTGGACGTACTTCTCCATGGCGCCCTGCTGCCAGGCGCGCAGCTTGCCGGCCGTGCCCCAGGGTGCGCGGCCGGGAAAGGCGGGTGAGAGGTGGTGGGAGGCGGTAGTAGTCACGGTCTCCGGTTCGGGGCACTCGGGTACGTGTGGCGCTGTCCGCACGGGCCGGGACGGGCCCGGACGTGACGCGGCACGGGCCTGGACGGACCCGGGCGCGATATGACAACCGGGCCACCCTACCGGCGGGCGGGGCACGACCTCGTACGAACGGGGGCCGGTCCGGCCACGGTGAGACCCTGTTCACAACGCGGGGCCGGCCTCGCGGGCTGGGCGCCCGACCGGTGGCGGCGGCCCCGCCCGGCGGGAACCGGGCGCGCCGGGCCTTCGTCCGCGCCCGGCGGGTGCCGGGGCGCGTCGGGCCGCTCCGTCCGCCGGCGGATCCCAGGGCGCGTCAGACCTTCGTCCGCACCCGGCGGGCCCCAGGCCGTGTCGGGCCGCTCCGTTCGCACCCGGCGGATCTCCGGGCGCGTCAGGCCTTCGTCCGCACCCGGGTCGCCACCCACACTCCCGCCAGTGCCACCGCCGCCATCGGCAGGAACACCGCGGCGAAGGCCCCGGGGTGCGCCCCGGTCGCGCCGCCCGCCGCCGTTCCGTGGGCGGCGGCGCCCAGCGTGCCGCCGCCGAGCGCGGCGAAGGCCGCCCCGCTGCCGGTGAGCAGCAGGACGTTGGCCAGGCCGTCCGAGATCTGCAGGGCGGCGGAGTTGCCGCCCGCCTCCTCGGGGGCGGACAGCTTGAGCAGCAGGACGCTCGTCGAGGCGATCACCATGCCCATGCCGAAGCAGCCGACGCCCCAGACGGCGGCCAGGGTCCACACCGGTACCGCCTCGACGAGCACGGCGGGCGCGGCCACGAGTGCCAGGGCCACCAGCACCATGCCGCCGGTCATCAGGGACTCCCGGTGGCGCTCCAGACGCGGCCGGGCCAGGACGTACGAGCCGAGCGCCCAGGTCAGTCCGCCGGCGGCCAGCGACAGCCCGGCCATGGTCGGGGAGAGCCCGCGCTGGGTGACCAGCATCAGCGGGACGAACGACTCCGCGGCGATGAACGAGCCGGCCGCCACCCCGCGCAGCAGGATCACCGCGGGCAGTCCGCGCGCGGCCCGTACGGTGCCCGGGGGCAGCAGTCCGAGCACGGCGGGCACGAGGAGGGCGGCCCCGACGGCGGCCGGCAGCAGCGAGAGCCAGCGCAGCTCCTGGCCCGCGTACTGGAGCAGCCCGGCACCCAGCGAGATCCCGAGGGCGAGCCGGAGGCGCCGCCGGTCGAAGGGTTCGGCGGCGGCCGCCGTGTCGGCCGGGCCGGAGGCCATCCGCCGGATCGCGGGCAGCGCGAGGCCGAGCGGGAGCAGGATGAGGACGGGGATGCCGACGAAAACCCAGCGCCACCCGAGGTGTTCGGTGACCGTACCGGCGGCGAGCGGTCCGACGACGGACGGGACGATCCACGCGGCCGAGAACGCGGCCATGATCGCGGGCCGGATCCGCTCCGGGTAGGCCCGGCTGATGACGACGTACAGCGCCACGATGACGAGGCCGCCGCCTATGCCCTGGACGGCGCGTCCCAGGATGAACATCCACATGCCGCCCGCCGTCCCCGACAGCAGCAGGCCGGCCCCGAACGCCCCGATGCCCGAGGCCAGGGGCGCGAGCGGACCGCTCCGGTCGGCCCACTGCCCGGACAGCACCATGGCGAAGAGGCTGGTGGTGAAGTAGGCGGAGAAGGCGAACGCGTACAGCGGGATGCCGTGCAGTTCCCGGGCCGCGACCGGCATCGCCGTGCCGACGGCGGTCGCCTCGAAGGCGATGAGCAGCACGACGGAGACGATGCCGACGCTGAGTGCCCGGTACGTCGGCCCCAGCACGCCCTCGGACGGGGCGGGCGCGGTGCGCGCGGCGGGAACGGCGGTGGGGCCGGTGACGCCGGCGACGGGATCGGGGGTGACGTCGGCGTCACGTGGTTCCAGGGCACTCATGGCGTCAAGGGTAAGGGTCGAAACCGCATATGGGACCTGTCGGTGGGAGGACTCCGGTTCGGTCCTCGGCCGTAGGTCCGCGCCCCCGCGTCCGGCCGGGACGTGAACGCCGTATGGCAGTCGTGTTGCGGGCCCAGGGAACCCCTTGAGGGCGGTCACGGCACGGCCGTACGGTCATGAGCACAGGAACACACCGCCTGACCGTGTGCCCGAGAGGCTCAGGGGCTCGACTGCAACTCGAGTTACACCGGTTCGAATCCGGTCACGGTCTCCAGGAGGAAGGCCGCCCCCATGATGCGGGGCGGCCTTCCCGTGTGTCACGGGTCATGCCGGGTCCAGGGACGGCCGGGCCGGGAGCCCTCCGTCCTTCCCGCAGCCCAGTTCCTTCGCCATGGCCAGCGCGAAGGAGTGGGCCACGGCCACATGGGCGTCCTCCAGTGCCCCGGTGTCGCCCTCGGGTTCCCTGGGCATACCTCCGTGCTCGACGCCGATCTCGATGCGGTCCGGGTCGGCACCGGGCAGCTTCCCGCTCCGGCAGGCGAACGTGATGTACGCGCTGTCCGGCGCGGCGAGGGTCCGCTCCCCCATCTCCAGCACGGTAAACTTCGGGGCCGGGGTGGCTTCGAGGGCGCTGTCGGACAGCTGCCAGGTGATGCGGAGTTCGTCTTCCGGGGTGCCTTCGGGGGCGTGGATCCGGCAGACGTCACCGTTCCCGGCGGCGGAGGAGGTGCCCCGGCCGGTCAGCGCCCGCGCGGCGGCGGCGACGGTGGATTCCTCACCCGTGGCCTCGAACCGGTCCGAGCCGGTGATCGCCTCCAGCGCCCCGGCCGCCTCCGCGGACACCGCGCCGCCTCCGCAGAGCTGTCCGGCAGCCACGGTCCTGCCGGTGGTCTTCCTCTCCGCCGCGTCGCCCTCTCCCCCGCAGCCGGCGGCGGTGAGGACCAGGCAGCCTGCCACGACCGTGCCGAGAAGCCCCCGGCGCGCACCCCTACGACTGATCACTGTCAGCGTCCTTCTCGTGTCGCCGGCTGCCCGGGGGCTCAGCCGGTCTCCGGATCCTGATCCTGCCGGTTCCCGCGGCCGGAGGAGACGGAAAGGGCGGCCGCCCCCTGGTGCGGGGCGGCCGCTTCCTCGTACCGGGGGCACTACTTCGGTGTGAGTACGGGGGTCTTCGGCAGGCCGGCGTTGTCCTCGCAGTCGAGTTCCTTCACCAGCTTGAGTGTGACGGCGTGCAGGATCTGCATATTCATGTTGCGGTACTCGCGGTTATCAGGGGCATCGCTCTCTCCGCGCCCGAAACCCCCGTAGACCCGCAGCGGTGTCCTGTCCGAACCCTCCAACCGGGGGCTCGTGCACTCGAAGTAGAGCGAGGCGCCGCCTTTCCTCACCGAGGACTGCACGCCCATGGTGTACAGCTCGGCACCGGCCGGGAGCCCTTCGTCCTCGACATCCTGCGGGGCGTACATGGAGTAACTGATCCCACCGCGGTCCGTCTGTCTGGCACCCTTGGGACTCAGAGCGCAGAGCCGGCCTCCACGCGCCCATGAGCGGCCGGATTCATAACCCTCTTCGAGCGCCGTGACCACCCTGCCCATGCCCTTATCGCTTTTCCAGAAGAAGACCTTCTCCTCCGTCACCTTCTCGACCATCTCCGCCGTCGGGCCGGCGAACAGGCCACCGCACACCTCGTCGGCCCCGACGAACTGCGGGTGCTCCTCCTCGTCCGCAGCGCATGCCACGCTCCCGGCTCCCAGGAGCAGGGCCGCGCCGGCAGCCGTCAGCGCTCGCCGTATCAGCCCCATCCCACTTCGCTCGTCTCGCATCCGGTCCATTCCATCCGCCGTTCCACGATCGTTCGTCGCCTCAAGGAGGCAGAGGGCACCGGACAGGCGTCGAGTGCCCGCACCGTATCCCGGAGCGGTGGACCGTCGTCAACGGTCCGGGCCGGGGGGAGGCAGGCCCGTGGGCGCCTACGCACCACGCGTCGCGACCAGGGCCGAAGCCACCCACGATGACCGGCCACGCGAAGGAGGCGTGACACTGGAGACCGGCCGCTCCGGTGTCAGACCTCCCGCGTCACGTGGCCGCAGGCAGTGCGGAGGGGACGTCGGGCGGCGTCGTGCATCCCATCTCCTCCGTCACCGACCGGGCGAACGACTTCAGCAACTCCCACCGGAGTTCCGCTCCGAGGCTCGCACCCGACACCTCGAACTGGAGCGGCAGACCGGACGACTGCTCGGCAATCGCTCCGGGCACCGCGCACACCGCGAGCAGTTGCATGCGGCCCGGCCCGGGTTCCGGTGCCACGTACACCGCTTCGTTCACCCGGCGCCAGGTCCGGCTGTTCTTCGGGTCGTCCATCATCCCGAGCGAGAGGGCGGACCATTTCACCGATACGTCAACGGTGTCGCTGACGTGGTCTCCCTCGAACGCGTCCATTCGGCAACCGGTATGGGAGTTGTGCAGCAGATCCGATTTCTGCCACTGCTTCGCCTCCCGCACGAGACCGTCCGCCAGCACATCCGCCTGAGGTGTCCCGCTCACCTCGACATCGCTCGCGCCTGTCGTCCCGATCGCCGCCGCCACGTTCTCGGCACCGAGCAACGACTTGCACCGCCCCAGCTCCGGGGAGCCGGCGCTCTCCGCGCTGTCCTCGCCCGAGGAGCATCCCGCGAGGAGTCCGGCGATGGCCAGAACCGCGATGGCGGTCAGCCGGTTCGAGCGGCGCAGCATCATCGTCATTTGACCCGCCCCTGATCACTGGCCGCGGTTTTGCCGTTCCCGTAGCTGGTCTCGATGTCCACGACAAGCTGCCGCTTCTCGCTCTCCGGCGTGCCGGTCACGGCCGCACTGCAAAGGCCCCGACACATGCCCCTATGACTGATCACTGTCAGCGTCCTTCTCGTGTCGTCGGCCGCCCCACCGTGCGGGGGCGGCCGTCGCCTTGTGCCAGGGCCGCTACTTCGGCGTGAGTACGGGACTCTTCGGCAAACCTGCGTTGTTCTCGCAGTCGAGTTCCTTCACCAGCTTGAGTGTGACGGCGTGCAGGATCTGCATATTCATGTTGCGGTACTCGCGGTTATCAGGGGCATCGCTCTCTCCGCGCCCGAAACCCCCGTAGACCCGCAGCGGTGTCCTGTCCGAACCCTCCAACCGGGGGCTCGTGCACTCGAAGTAGAGCGAGGCGCCGCCTTTCCTCACCGAGGACTGCACGCCCATGGTGTACAGCTCGGCACCGGCCGGGAGCCCTTCGTCCTCGACATCCTGCGGGGCATACATGGAGAATGAGACGTTCGCCTCCTCCTTCACGCCCCCGCCCTTCGGCTGGGGTTCGCACAGGTCCGCCCCCCGGGCCCACGAACGGCCGGACTCATATCCTTCCTTGAGAGCGGAGACCACCTTCTCCATTCCTTCTCCGCTCTCCCAGGCGAAGACCTTGTCCCCTGTCACCTTCTCGAGCATCTCCGCCGTCGCGCCGGCGAACAGACCACCACACACCTCGTCAGCCCCGACGAACTGCGGGTGCTCCTCCTCGTCCGCAGCACATGCCACGCTCCCGGCTCCCAGGAGCAGGACCGCGCCGACAGCCGTCAGCGCTCGCCGCATCAGCCCTATCCCACTTCGCTCGTCTCGCATCCGGTCCATTCCATCCGCCGTTCCACGATCGTTCACGTCACCAAACCCAAGAGACTCCTGGCACAGCGTCATCCCATGTGGTTTCTCGTACCGCCACCCAGGAGTACCCAAAGGCTGTCCCGTAACTCCGAGACCACTTTCCAATGTTCGGTTCGACTCGCTCGGCCAGGATCCCGCTGACACTTCAATCAGGGGCACGACCAGACAATTCGATCCACTTTCCGAGATCCACTGGCCTCTGACACGAGTTACGGGACAGCCTTCAGTCGGCGGTGGTGGGTAAATGTTCTACCCCCCGACCCTGCCGCTCTCCCTTCACAACCTCAGCCGGTTTCCGGCCCTCTGCCCTGCTGGTTCTCGCGATCATTCCCGGTCGAATAACCAGCTCGCATCGATTCCTTCAGATCCTGACCGAATACGCTCGAACCATCGATACCGTTCCGGCTCATGAATTCCTCCATCGGGGCCTCAGCCATGGACTCACCGGCGCGGTAGATGTTGTTCCATTCTTTTTCGGTCAGTTCCTCGGCTTTCTCCTTGCTCTTGTCCACCGAGTTGTCGGAGATGTCACCGACGACCTGGCCGATGACTTGTTCGAGACCGCCGGCGGCCGTGTCAGTGGCCAATGGGATGAGGACCGCCGCGGTACCCACGGCCGCAGTCGCGGGCAGGAAGGCCACGCCTGCGGCAATGCCGGCCGCAGCGCCGAACTCGACCCAGCCCGAGCGCTTGGCGACAGCCTTCTCGTAGTCCTCGTGCGTCTTCATGTGCTCCGCCTGGACCTGGTCGGCACGGGACTGGTCGAGCATGCCCTGCACCTCGGCACCGACATGCACGGTGGACCGGGCCGCCCCCTGGTCGATCTTCCCGTCCGCGCCCACTTGGCTCTCCAGAACGCTCCTGGTGTAGACCTGCTCTGCGGTCGAAACCGTCGCGTAGGCGTCCGGGTGCTGCCCCAGGACACTCAAGAAGCCGCGTACGACGCTCCTGCCTTCTTCGCCGTCCTCGAAATCTATGCGCCCTTCGGAATTACTACCAGGAGCGAAAACGCTGTCAGTACGTCCCTTGTCCAGTGCCCAGTTGATGTCGTCGATGTACCCGGCACCCATCGTGCCCAGGCTGTCGGCCATCGCCTCGTGCTCCTTGAGCAGACCGGCGTCCTCGCTGTACTTCTCCATGACCTGTTGCATGACCGCGGCGTTGTCCGCGTCCCGCACCACGCTCGGGTCCGGGTCCCCGGCCGGGTAGCCGAGCGTCGCGGCCTCCAGAGCGTGTCCCAGGGCGTCGGGCATGTGGTTGAGCGACCCCTTGAGTTCGTCCTCGTCGAGCGAGTTGACGTCCCCGAAGGTGTCCCACTTCTCGTTCCCGAAGAAGTCCAGATAGTTGACGATCTCCTTGCCGGCCTCGTTCTTGCCGAGGTCTGCCTTGGCGCCGTGGTTGACCGTGCCGTCCTCGTTGTACGCGGTCGGATCGTCGGTGAAGAACTTCTTCGCCGCCTCCGGGCTGTTGCCGAGCGCCTCCAGCATCGCGGTGGTCGGGTCGTAGCCGGCCCCGTTGACGCCGGAGGGGTTGAACGGGTTCTTGAAGGGGCTGTTCACCACCTTGTTCTGGGCGAACAGGTCCGGGTCCTTCTGGTGCAGCTGCGCCACGTGTTCGGCGATCGGGTTCAGGAACTTCGCGTCGTAGTTCCCGTACCGCATGATCCCGCCGAGCAGCTGGTAGCCGAACGGCCCGCCGTAGTCGTGCTTGGACAGCGGGATGCGTTCCGTGCCCAGCTTGCGGAGCTCCGGGCCCCACTCCGTGGTGAACGCCTTGTCATGGGAGGCGGTGGCCAGGTTGAGGCCCAGGTTCTTCTGGAGTTCCTGGACGTCCTTGAGCCGCTCGCTGTCGACCTTGCCGTACTCGTACGTGTCCGTGGAGAGCTGGCCGAAGAACGCGAGCGACTTCTCCGGGCCCAGTTTCTCGTAGAAGTTCTTCGAGAACTCCACCGAGCCGCTGTTGTCCTTCAGCAGCTCGTTGAGCTCCTGGAGTTCGGCGTGCGTGATGTCGCGGCCCTTGGCGGCCAGACCGGCGGCCCGGTGGGCCTCCTCCTGGTCCATCTTGGTGAACTTCGGGGCGCTGAAGTCCTTGCGGTCGGTGACGTTGGCTTCGAGGGAGTTCTTGAAGGAGACGTCGGTGTCGTTGCAGTTGTCGACGATCAGATCGATCTTCTTCTGCCAGGCGGCGATGTTCTCCCTCTCCCGGCGCACCAGGTCGGGGTAGTCGGGGTCGTGGGCGCGCTGGGCGGGAGGGATGTCCGAGACCGGGTGACGGGCGCTGACCTTGCCCGCGCCGTCCACCTTGATCCCGGCCGCGGGTCCTTCGTTGTCCCGGATGTTGACCAGGTCGTCCTTGGCCTTCTTGATGGCCGTGTAGCCCTCCTGGAGGATGGCCTTCACGCCCTTGGCCTCAAGGGCGGCGTCCGCGCACTCCTTGGCCGTCTTGGTCACGAACGCCTTGGTGACCCCGGCGTTGAGGCCTTCCCAGTTCGCCTTGTCCGCCTTGGCCTTCATCCCGTCGCCGGCCTCGGTGGCCAGCTTGTCCAGGTCGCCGGCCATCTTGTCCCAGTCGTCGGCGGCGGCTTTCAGTTTCGCCACCGGGGCGTCGACTATGTCCTCGTACTTCAGCATGTGCGTGTTCCCCCGACCGCTACTTCATGTATTCCGTGAGCTTGGAGATCGGCGCCAGATCCCCTTCGACCTTCACGTCGTCCTTCGCATGCTGAGCCTTGGTGTAATCCAGGTGGTTCGATATGTGCGCCAGAGAATCCAGCAGCGTCTTCAGATGGGTCTGCCAGAAGTCGTGCACCTTCAGCACCGCCGAGCCGCTGGCGAAGTTGCCGTTGGTCAGTGCGATCGCCGCGTCGAACGTGGCGGGCCGGGCGTGGTCGCCCTGTTTCGACAGCCGCACCCGCAGGTCGTAGGCGTCGTTCCCGATGGCACCGAGCTCGTCCTGGTTGACCACCAGGTCCGCGTTGCCGCCGCCACCGCCGCCGCCCTCCGCCGGAAGGCTGTTGAGCTGCATGGCACTCCGCCGCGCCGCAGCCGCCTCGCGGAGCTGGGCCCATTCCTCGTCGAACGACACGAACTCCCCCAAAATCCTTCCCTGCTGGCCGCCCTGTCCGAAGAATGCGGCCACCGACCCCTCCACCGTATCGGTTTCCTCTCCGCCGACGCCTCGGGGACGGGAAGGGCTGTTACGCCTTCCGAACAAAGGAGGAATGTTCCGGGAAAACGGGACGTGAAGTGCGATAAGGGTTCCCGCGTTTCCGGGGAGAACCGGACCGGCCGGATATGCGGACCCGCCGGGAAGGGGCGGGTCCGCATATCCGGCCGGAAAACGGTGGCACCCCCGGCCCGGGGGGTGCCGCCGGGGTCAGGACCTGGACGAGGCGACCGCCGACTGCGGTCGGATCGGGAGCCGGTTGACGGGGCGGCCCGTGGCGGCGCGGACGGCCGCAGCCACCGCGGCCGGGGACGTCACCACGGGCACCGCGGACGCGGCCTTGGCGCCGAAGGGGGCCACCACGTCGCGTTCCTCGACCAGTCTGACGATGCGGATGTCCGGGGCGTCCAGGGCCGTCGGCAGCGCGTAGCCGGTGAGGTCCGGGTGGCGCACGATGCCCCGGGCGGTCCGGAGGTTCTCCGTGAGGGCGGCGCCGATGCCCTGGGTGATCCCAGCCTCGATACGGGTCGCGAGCTGGGCCGGGTTGAGGACGCGGCCGACGTCCTGGGCGACGGCCATCTCGACCACCCGGACCGACCCCAGCTCGATGTCCACGTCGACGACCGCGCGGACCGCGCAGAAGGCCAGGCCGACGAAGGCGTCCCCCTGGCCCGCCTCGTCCAGTGGCTCGGTCGGGTGGGGGCGGCACTGGGCGGTGGCCCAGAGCTCCTTGCCGTCCATCGCCTCCGTGACCGTCGTGGACAGCACCCCGTCGTACGAGGTGATCTTGCCGTCCGCGATCTGGAGGAGCTCCGTGGACATGCCGAACTGGTGGGCCAGCGGCTGGAGCAGCTGGGTGCGGACCATCTTGGCCGCGCGTTCCACCGCGCCGCCGGAGACCCAGGTGTGACGCCCGTGGGTGGCCGGTCCGGCCGGGGGCTGGTCACTGTCCACGGCGGCCACATGGACCTCGTCGACGCCCAGGGTCTCCTGGACGATCTGGCGGGCCAGGGTGGTGAAGCCCTGGCCCGTCTCCACGGCCGCGCAGATGACCGTCGCGACGCCGTCGTGGACCCGGACCGTGGCAGTGGAGACCTCGTCCGCGCCCTCGGCTCCGAGCATGTGCACCATGCCCAGGGCGTAGCCGACACCGCGCCGCACCGCTCCGGGCTCGCCCGCGCCCTCCGGGCCGCCGGGCAGCAGCCAGTCGTCCTCCGGGGTGTCCTTCGGCAGCGCGGGCAGCGGGAAGTCGTGTACCGCGCGCAGGAGTTCGGCCACCGGGGCCGGGCAGGTCACGGTCTGGCCGGTGGGCAGTATGTCGCCGGTGGCCAGGACGTTGCGGAAGCGGAGTTCGGCCGGGTCGATGCCCAGCTTGGCTGCCAGCTTGTCCATCTGGCCCTCGTAGGCCGCGCAGACCTGCATGGCGCCCTCGCCGCGCACATGCCCGGAGGGCGGGTTGTTCGTACGCACGGCCCAGCCCTCGATGAAGGCGTGCGGGACGACGTACGGGCCGCAGGCGAACGCCACCGCGGCGGCGAGGGACTCGGAGGAGGAGTCGGCGTACGCGCCGGCGTCCAGCAGGATCTGGGCCTCGACCTTGACGAGCCGTCCCTCGGCGTCCGCGTGGTGGCGGTAGCGCAGCAGGGTCGGGTGGCGGTGGGTGTGGCCGAGGAAGGACTCCTCCCGCGTGGCGGCCAGCTTGACCGGGCAGCCGGTGCGCAGGGCGAGCAGTCCGAGCGGGATCTGGAAGCCCGGGTCCTCGCGGTCGCCGGTGGCGCCGGGGACACCCGTCACCACCACCTTGACGCGGTCGGGTTCCAGCCCGAAGCAGGCGGCGGCCAGGTCGCGGTCGGTGTGCGGGTCGGTGGAGGCCGTGTAGAGCTCCACGCCGCCGTCGGGGCGCGGCACGGCGAGGCCGGCCTCGGCACCGATCGGGGCGGGGTCCTGGCGGCCGATGCGGTACAGGCCCTCGACGATGACCTCGCCGACGGTGTCCGGATCGCCGTAGCGCAGCGGGATGTGGCGGACGAGGTTGCCGTCGGGGTGCAGGGGTTCGGCTTCGAACGCCTTCTCCGGGTCGGTGACCGGTTCGAGGACCTCGTACTCGACGGTGATCGCGGCGGCGGCCAGCCGGGCCGTGTCCGGGTGGTCGGCGGCGACGGCGGCGATGGCCTCCCCGTGGTGGCGTACCAGGTCCGCGGCGAAGACGGGACGGTCCACGACCCGTCGCCCGTAGGCGCTGTCCCCGGGGACGTCCTCGTGCGTGATGACCGCGCGTACGCCCGGCATCGCGGCGGCGGCCGAGGTGTCGACCGAGAGGATCCGCGCGTGCGGGTGCGGGGAGCGCAGCAGCGCGGCCCACAGCAGGCCCTCGGCCCAGAGGTCGGCCGCGTACGGGAACGTCCCCTCCGTCTTGGCGCGGGCGTCGGCCGGCAGGAGCGAGGCGCCCAGGCCGCGCGCGGCCGGTTCCCGGCCGGGGTCCTCGCTCTGCGGCACGATGCCGGTGGTGCTTGTCGCGGTGGCTGCGTCGCTGGTCACGCCGCCTCCTTGTCGTTCGCCCCGCTGCGGGTGCAGCTGATGTCGTCGGTGGTACGGGTGACGGGTGGTGCGCAGGACGCGGTTCCCGGGAGCCGTGGTCCGGCCCCGTCCCGGGACAGGCCGGAAGGGCCGGTGGCGTCGGGGCCGGGGCTGAGGGGGGAGCCGGCGCGGAGCGCCGGCGGCCGGAGACGGCGGTGCCGGGCCCCCCGGCCCCGGGAGAGGGGCGGAGCACAGCTTCTCACCGGGCGTCTCCCTCATGCGGCTCGGCGGCCTGGACACCGCCCGCCCCGGGCGGCGCCTGGTGCGGGATGCGGAGCCCGTCCTCGTCCGCGGCGGCGGTCTCCCGGCCCGCGACGACCTCGCGCACGGCGTCGAGCACACCCCGGTAGCCGGAGCAGCGGCAGAGGTTGCCGCAGAGCGCCTGGCGCGTCTCCAGCTCGCTCGGGGCGTGGTTGCCCTCCAGCAGGTCGTGGACGGTCATGGCCATGCCCGGGATGCAGAAGCCGCACTGGACGGCCCCGCACCGGGCCAGCGCCCGCTGGATGTCGGAGGGCTCGCCGTCCTGGGCCAGGCCCTCGACCGTACGGACCTCGCTGCCCGCGGTGGTGGCCGCGGGGACGAGGCACGAGGCCACCAGGCGGCCGTCCACCTGGACGTTGCACGCACCGCACTCGCCCTGCGAGCAGCCGTCCTTGGCGCCCGCGAGGCCGAGCCGTTCCCGGAGCACATACAGCAGGGACTCGCCGATCCAGGCGTCGGTGACGGGGCGGTCCACGCCGTTCACCCGCAGGACGTACGAGGCGGCGGGGTGCTCGCTGGGCACGGTGAGGACGGCGCCGGGCTCCTCGCCGGTCCCGGCGAGCTCGTCGGGACCGGGGGCGGGGGCGGGGGCGGGAGCGCCGGCGCCGGCCGGTTCCTCCGGGGCGTGCGGGTGGGCCGGGGCGTGCGGGTGGCTCCGGTCCTCCACGGGGGACGGGGCCTCCACAGGATCCGGTGCCTCCACGGGGCCTGGGGCCTCCACGGGGTCCGGGGTCCGGTCGGGGTCCGGGGTCTGCTCCCGCGCGGGTTCCGGGACCGGTCCGGGGGCCGGGCCGGTGGCGGGGGGCTCCTCGCCGCCGGGGGCGGGCGCCACCGGCAGGCCGGACTCCTCAGGTGTTCCGGGCGCTCCGGGTGTTCCAGGCGCTTCGGGCTCTCCGTACCGTTCGGACGGCTCGGACGGCCCGGGAGAGACGGACGGCTCGAAGTGTCCGGCCGGTCCGGGGAGTTCCTCCGGCCGCACCGCTTCCGGGCCGTCGGACGCGGGGGGTTCCTCCGTGTCACCGTCCGGACCGGGGAACGCGGCGGCCTCGGAGGGGTCCTGGGGTGCCGTGGCGTCCGGGGCGCCCTCCTGGGCGGGCTCGGGGACCGCCCACGGCGCCGGGGCGCCGCCGGGGAGCGTCGCCGGGGGCGTGGAGGCGTACCAGGAGGACGTGACCGAGGAGGCGGCGAACTCGCCGGACTCCTCCGGGAGATCACCGTCGGCCACCGGGATCGTCCACTGCCCGGTGTGCCCGGTGTGCCCGGGGCGTTCCGCGTCCTCGCGCACCGCGTCCTCGTAGGCCGCGCCTTCGTACGCCACGCCTTCGTACGCCGCGCCTTCGTGTGACGTGCCCTCGTGCGCCGTACGGTCCTGCCCGCCGTGGTCGTACCCCAGGTGGTCCGGCTCTCCCCCGGGGGTGTGGTGGGCGGGGTCCGCGTGGCCGGCGGCGGGCGCCGGGGCCGCCCCGTCGAAGTCCCACCGGGCCGTCGTGGACGAGGTCCGCCCGTACGGCCCGGAGGTGTCCGCAGGGGCGTCCTGGCCGATGTCCTGGTACCCGTCCGCGAACGGGTCCCGGTAGGCGTCCTGGTAGGGCTGCTGCCCGTACTCCGCCTGCTGGTTCGGGTCCGGCCAGTGCACCGCGCCGGGGGTCTCCCCGCCGGCCTGCTCCCGGTGGTCCTGCCGGCCGCTCTGCGTCTGCACGACCCAGCTGCCCGTGACGGCCGGGTCGAGACCGGCCGCCGGGGTCAGCGGAAGGATCATGGGCGGTACGTAGCCGTGGCCGGGCGCCGCCAGCGGGTCGTTCCCGTTGCCCAGGCCGGCGAGTTCGTCGGGGTCGATGTGGACGAAGGCGGTCGCGCCGTCGTCGTACTCGCCGCCCTGCGGGGTCGGCTGCCAGCCGCCGTAGGGGCCGGGCTGCCCGGACTGCCCCCCGGGGTTCTCCTCATTGCTCACGACAGTGCCCTCCCCAGCGCGCGTCGGGCCAGTGCGGCGACCGTGCGCCGCAGGTGGAGGACGGCCGGGGACAGCGGCGGTGCCTGCCCTCCGTCGTCCGGTGGTGCCTGGTCCGGGATGCAGGCCGCGGCGACGTACTCGCCGAAGGCGGCCAGCGCGTCGGGAGCCAGGCCCCGCTCGCCGTCCCAGTCGATCAGTGAGGCGATCCAGCGTTCCGCCTCCAGGGGCCGCAGCGGCATCGGGGCGATCGCGCCGACCGCACAGCGCACCCCGCGCCGCGCCGGGTCCAGGACGACCGCGACCGAGGCCGTGGCACGGCCGGGGCCGGTGCGGCCGGTCGCCTTGAGGAAGACCTGCGGGGCGTGCAGCAGCGGCACCCGGACGAAGCCGATCAGCTCCGCGGGCTCCAGCATCGCGCGGCCCGCCAGCAGGTGGGAGACCGGGAGCTCGCGGCGGGCGCCCCCGGGCCCGGCGACGACGAGGTCGGCCTCCAGGGCGGCCAGCACCGGCAGGGTGTCGCCGGTCGGGGCGGCGGTCGCGATGTTGCCGCCGAGTGTCCCCGCGTTACGGATCTGCGGCGGCCCCGCGGCGCGCGCGGAGGCGGCGAGCGCGGGGATCAGGGCGGCGAAGTCGGGCCGCCCCATGCGTGCGTGGGTGAGCCCCGCCCCGAGCAGGGCGTGGCCGTCCTGGTAGTGCCAGCCCCGCAGCTCGCTGATCCGGCTCAGGCCGACCAGTCCCGAGGGCCGCAGCAGGCCCTTGTTGACGGCCGCCATGAGGTCCGTACCCCCGGCTACGGGAACGGCGGCAGGCATGGCGCCGAGAGCCGCCACGGCCTCGTCGAGCGAGGCCGGCAGCGTCACCGACTGCGTCGCCTGCGGTGCGTGCGTGGTCAACCCAGCTGCCCCTTCCCGGTGTCCCGGCAGTCCCGCCTGTCCGCCGTACGGTACGTGCTCACGGCCGGGACGTGGCAACTCTGGCACATCTTCGGGGCGGACCGACGCGAGGGTCCACGAAGGGTGCTTCCACCCCTGACCTGGTGATAAATCACCTTTCAGAGGTCTTCTGCCCCCCGCACGATTTGCCGTGCTTCAGCTGGTTGGTATGACTTGTTCACTTCACGCACCGCAGGGCCCGGACGGGGTTCACACGGTCGGCGGCGGTCCCTCGATCGGGCGACCGACGATGCCGGGCCGCCGTTGCCACGGGTGCGGTCCGGCCGGCGGGCGGTAGGCGACGCCCAGGGCGTCGAGGCGCGCGTAGTGCTCCTCCATACGGCGTTCGAAGCCGGCGAAGTCCCGGGCACCGGGCGCCGGGAGGGCGGACCAGGCGACCTCGGCGAAGGCCGCCAGCCGCGGGAAGACCTGGTAGTCGACGCGGGCCCGGTTCTGCATGACCTCGGACCAGACGTTGGCCTGGGTGCCGATGATGTGCCGGGCCGCCTCCTCGGACAGCCCCGGGGGCACGGGTTCGAAGCGGTAGACGTCCTCCAGGGTGCGTACGTATCCGATGGGCATCGGCTCGTCGGGGCCGCCGTCCTGGCGGTGGTCCAGGTAGACCTGCTGCTCGGGGCACATCACCACGTCGTGGCCGGCCTCCGCGGCGGCGACGCCGCCCGCGTAGCCCCGCCACGAGGAGACCGCGGCGCCCTCGGCGAGTCCGCCCTCCAGGATCTCGTCCCAGCCGATCAGCCGGCGTCCGCGGGCGGTGAGCCAGGTGTCGAAGTGCCGGATGAACCAGGACTGGAGCCCCTCCTCGTCCCCCAGGCCGAGTTCGGCGATCCGGGCCTGGGCCGCCGGGGACTCCCGCCACTGGTCCTTGAGGCATTCGTCACCGCCGACGTGGATGAACGGCGAGGTCTCCGCGGGGAAGAGGCCGAGCACCTCCTCGAAGACGCCTTCGAAGAAGCGCAGGGTGTTGTCGGTGGGGGCGAGTACGTTCGGGTTGATGCCCCAGGTGTCCCACACGGAAAGGGCGGAGGTGTCGATGACGTCGGTGTTGCCGAGTTCGGGGTACGCGCTGATCGCCGCCTGCGAGTGCCCCGGGATGTCGATCTCGGGGACGACCCGGATATGCCGTTCGGCGGCGTAGGCGACGATCTCGCGGATGTCGTCCTGGGTGTAGAAGCCGCCGTACGGGGTCTCGTCCCAGAGTTCGGAGTCCCGGTGGCCGTATTTGGTGCGGGCGCGCCAGGATGCCTTCTCGGTGAGGAGGGGGTAGCGCTTGATCTCGATGCGCCAGCCCTGGTCGTCGGTGAGGTGGAAGTGGAAGACGTTCAGCTTGTGGGCGGCGAGCAGGTCGAGGTAGCGCAGCACGTCCTCCTTGGGCATGAAGTGCCGTGCCACGTCGAGCATCAGGCCGCGCCAGGCGAAGCGCGGGCCGTCCTCGATCTCGACGGCGTCGATGCCCGGGCGGGGGCCGTCGCCGAGGGGGGCGCGCCGGTACGCCCGGGGTCCGAGGAGCTGGCGGAGTGTCTGCGCTGCCCAGAACACCCCGGCCGCGCTGCCTCCGGTGAGGGTGGCGCCCCGTGCCGCGTCCACGCTCAGCCGGTAGCCCTCGGGCTCCAGCGCGGGGTCGATGCGCAGCTCGACGGTGTTCCCGGCGCCGCCGGTGCCGGGGTCCTGTGCGGGGAGCCGGGCGGGGTGCAGCGGCAGGCCGAAGGCCGCCTGGAGGACCGTGCGCAGCCAGCGCTCCGTGCCCTCGGTGCCGGGATGGGCGGTGATGGTGGTGGCGTGGTCCGGGAGGAAGGCGCCCGTCGCCTTTCCGCCGGTGCGCAGGGGTGCGGGAACGAGGTTGTGCACGTCAGTCCTTTACCGCCCCGCCCAGTCCGGAGACCAGGCGGCGCTGTACGAGTACGAAGAACACCAGGACGGGGACGGTCATCACGGTCGAGGCCGCCATGATTCCCCCCCAGTCGTTCTCGTCGGGTTTGAAGAAGACCAGCAGCGCCATGGGGAGCGTCGACTGGGAGGTGTCGCTGATGATGAACGACTTCGCGAACAGGAAGTCGTTCCAGGTGGAGATGAAGGAGAAGACGCTGGTCGCGACGAGGCCGGGGAGGACGAGCGGGAAGAGGATCTGCCACAGGAACCGGGTGCGGCTCGCGCCGTCGATGTAGGCGGCCTCCTCCAGCGCCTCGGGGACGGCCTTCACGAAGCCGCGCAGCATCCAGATGGCGAACGGCAGCGAGAAGGCCAGGTGGGGCAGGATCAGCGCGCCGAGGGTGTTCAGCTGTCCCATGTCCCGCATGAGGAAGAACAGCGGGATGGCCAGGGCCTCGACGGGCACCATCTGCGCCACCAGGAACATGATGAGCAGCGTGGTGCGGAACCGGAAGCGGAACCGGGTCACGGCCGTCGCCGCGAGGAAGGCGATCAGCGCGGAGGCGACGACCACGCTCCCGGCGACGATCAGGCTGTTGACGAAGTAGCGTCCGAATTCCTGTTGTTCGAAGACCCGGCGGAAGGAGTCGAGTGACGGGGCCAGGGTCCAGGGGCGCGCTTCGGTGGACTGGATCTCGCCCGCCGGCTTGAAGGCGGAGAGCAGCATCCAGTAGAGCGGGAAGGCGACCGCGGCGGCGATGACGAGTGCGGCGGCCTCGGCCGCCAGTCTGCCGGGCCGGCGGACGCGCAGGAGCGTGCGGGTGGTCACAGTTCCTCCCCCTGCCGTCGCATCAGGCGCAGGTAGACGAGGGTGACGGCCAGCAGGATCACCAGCATCACGACACCGATCGCCGACCCGAGGCTGTACTGCGAGGAGGCGAACGCCTTCTGGTAGGCGTACACGTTGAGCACCAGGTTCTGGCCGGCGATGCCGCCTCCGTTGGTCATGACGTAGATCTGGGTGAAGACCTTGAAGTCCCAGATGATCGACTGGATGGTGACGACGACCAGGATGGGCCGGAGCATCGGGGCCGTGACCGAGCGCCAGGTCCGCCACTGCGAGGCGCCGTCCAGCGAGGCGGCCTCCAGCACCTCGGCGGGGATGGCCCGGATACCGGCGTACACGGTCACCATCACGAACGGGAAGGAGCACCAGAGCACTTCGAGCAGGACCAGTGCGAAGGCGCTGTAGCGGCCGTACGTCCAGGAGAAGTCGCCGAGTCCGAGCACCTTGTTGACGGGGCCGAAGTCCGGGTCGAAGAGGAAGACCCAGACGGTGGAGCCGGTGATCGCCGGGGTCGCCCAGGCGCCCAGCGCGGCCATCATCAGGGCGAGCCGGGGCAGGGCCCGGACGCGGGTGAGCAGGACCGCCAGGGCGCAGCCGACCAGCAGGGTGGCCACGACGCAGGCGGCGGCGAAGAGCACCGTGGCCAGGAGCACCTGCCAGAACTGGCTGTCGCCGAAGAGCGTCGCGTAGTTGCCGAACCCCTGGAAGGTGGTCGGTTCGCCGCCGCTGACCTGGGCCTGGGTGTACTCCAGGAAGGAGATCAGGCCCAGTTGGTAGATCGGGTAGACGAGGAGCCCGCCGAGCAGGACCAGCGCGGGCAGCAGGTAGAGCCAGGGGGTCCATCCCGGGCGCCGGGTGGAGGACGCCGGGCGGCGCCGTGGCGGGCGGGCCGGTCCGCCGCCCCTCCGGGCGGCGGCACCCGGTCCTTCGGTCTTGTACGCCGTCGTGTCCGCGGTCATCGTCAGCCCGCTTCGGCGAACGCCGCGTCCATCTTCTTCGCCGCGTCGTCCGAGGCGGTGGCGACGTCCTTACGGCCGCCGGCGATCTCCTGGAACATCGTCGGGAGGATCAGCGAGGCGTCGATCTGCCCCCAGGCCGGGGAGGCGGGGACGAACTTGGCTCCCGCGCCGAGCGTGTTGACGAAGGGCTCCACGAAGGGTTCCTTCTCCGCGACGGTGGCCCGTACATCGGTGTAGGTGGGCAGGAAGCCCATCGCGTCGAACATCTCGGCCTGGGCCTTCTTGCCGGTGAGCGACTTCATCAGGTCGACGGCCAGGGTGCGGTGCGAGCTGCTCTTCAGGACGCCGATGTTGTTCCCGCCCGCGAAGGCCGGGGCGATCGAGCCCTTCTCCACACCGGGCAGCGGGACGACCGCGTACTTGCCCTTGACGGCGCCGGCCTCGACGGCGGCGTGGCTGAAGTCGCCGCCGATCGCCATGGCGGCCTTGCCGGAGGCGAAGGCGGTGACGGTGGCGTTGCCGCCCATGGCCGCGCACTTGTCGGCGGGGCAGTTGTCCTCGCCGAAGAGCGAGGTGTATGCCTCGATGCCCTTGCGCGCCTTGTCGCTGTTGATGGCCGACTTGTAGGTCACCCCGGTCTCGTCGGCCAGTTCACCGCCGTGCGCCCAGATGAAGGGCATGGCGCCGTAGGTGTAGGCGCCGCCGACGGCGAGGCCGTAGAGGTCGGGCTTCTTCTCGCGGATCTTCTTCGCGGTGGTGATCAGCTCGTCCTGGGAGGCGGGCGGCTCGATGCCGAGCTCCTCGAAGACGTCGGTGCGGTAGTACAGCGCGCGGACGCCGACGAAGAGCGGGGCGCCGTAGACCTTGCCGCCGACCGTCACGGACTGCTCGGCGGCGGGGTCGGTGTCCTTCGCCTCGTCCCAGGCGGCGAACTCCTCGCTGATGTCGGCGAGTCCGCCGTCCTTCACGTAGCCGGCGGTGTCGGTGTTGCCGTACTCGATCAGGTCGGGGGCGCTCTTGGGGTCGTTGAAGGCTGCCTTGATCCGCTGCGCCCGGGTGTCGACGGGGATGTACTCGACCTCGACCTCCGCCCCTTCATGCGCCTTCTCGAAGTCGGCGACGGCCGCGTTCACGACCTTCTCCTTGGGCTTGTTGCCGACCTCCTGGAAGAGCCAGACGCGCAGCGTCCCGCTCTTCTCGTCCGAGGTGGCGCCGGTGTCGGAGGTCTGGGGCGCGCAGGCGGTGGCGGTGAGGCCGGCCAGCACCAGGGCGGCGGCGGGGGCGGCTATTCGGGCAGAGAACTTCATCCGGAACCCTTACCGGTCAGTCGTTGCACCATACGCAACGCTCGTTTCGTTCTGCACAACTGGCAGGAGCGTAAGGGTGTGTTCCGGTGCCGACAAGTGGTCTCAACCACTCTGTGACCCGCGCCCGGCACGCAGAAGGCCCCCGGGGCGCGCGATGTGCGCGCCCCGGGGGCCGTGGGGACGGACGGACGGGCCGGGCGGGGCCCCCGCTCCGCCCGGCGGGGCCGGGCCGGACGGTCCTCGGGAGGCCGGGGCTACTTCTTGCCGCCGCCCTTGCCGCCCTTGTCCTTGTCGCCGCCGCCGGCGCCCATGGACTCGTAGATCTCCTTGCACATCGGACAGACCGGGTACTTCTTGGGGTCGCGGCCCGGGACCCAGACCTTGCCGCACAGTGCCACCACGGGGGTGCCCTCCAGGGCACTCGCCATGATCTTGTCCTTCTGGACGTAATGGGCGTAGCGCTCGTGGTCGCCGTCGCCGTTCGACACCTGCGGCGTCGGCTCTACGAGGGTCCCCGTACCTGCCCCGCGCTCGGGCTCAAGAGTGCTCATAACCGCCAAGCGTACTGAAAGCTCCGGGCATCAGTTCAGCGAAGGGTCGTCCGGATACGTGGCGATCATCGCCAGTTCGCTGCGCTGGCGCCGCAGAACGGCGCGCCAGAGTTTCTCCGGGTGCGGTGAGGACACGTCGCCGGGCTCGGACTCGACCACGTACCAGGCGCCCTCCGCCAGCTCCGACTCCAGCTGGCCGGGCCCCCAGCCCGAGTACCCGGCGAAGATGCGCAGCGCTCCGAGCGCCGGGGCGAGCAGTTCCGGGGGCGTCTCCAGGTCCACCAGGCCGATCGCCCCGTGCACCCGCCGCCAGCCGACGGGCTCCCCCCGGCCCGGACGGTGCCGGGGGCCCGGAAAGGGCCCCTCGTCCCCCGGGACCACCGCGACGCCCAGCGCCGAGTCGAGCGAGACCGGACCGCCCTGGAAGACCACTCCGGGCTCGCCGGTCAGCCCGGCCCAGGACGCCAGGATGTCCCCGACGCCGACCGGGGTCGGGCGGTTGAGGATCACACCGAGGGAACCCTCCTCGTCGTGGTCGAGGAGCAGCACCACGGTGCGGTCGAAATTCGGGTCCGACAGAGCGGGCGCGGCCACGAGCAGCCGCCCTGTGAGCGAGGACACCTCCGTCATGGAGGAATGATCCCGCATCTTCCCCTCCCGTGGGGCCGGTCCGGTCCTCCGCGACGGCCGCCGACGGGTTCCTGCCTGCTCGGGGCGCGCACACGCGGCGCACGGGCGCGCGAAGGCGCGCCCTTCGGGCCCCGGGGACCGGCATCCGGACGGTGACCCTCCGCAAGCCCCGCCCAGCACAGCGTGTTGTGGCGGATTCATGACGTTCGTACTCCCCCCTGAGCCTTACGGAAGGAGGGTGGAGGGCCATTACCCTTGCCGATGGCCCCTGCCCGACCACTCCGGAACGCGAGTTACATGACCGGCACAGACGATGTCCTGCTTGTCCACGGCGGCACCCCGCTCGAGGGCGAGATCCGCGTCCGAGGCGCCAAGAACCTGGTGCCGAAGGCAATGGTCGCCGCACTGCTCGGCAGCGGGCCGAGCCGGCTGCGCAACGTCCCCGACATCCGTGACGTGCGGGTGGTGCGGGGTCTGCTGCAACTGCACGGTGTGACCGTCCGTCCCGGCGACGAGCCGGGCGAACTGGTTCTCGACCCCTCGCACGTCGAGAGCGCGAACGTCGCCGACATCGACGCCCACGCGGGTTCCTCCCGCATCCCGATCCTCTTCTGCGGTCCCCTGCTGCACCGCCTGGGCCACGCCTTCATCCCGGGTCTCGGCGGCTGCGACATCGGCGGCCGGCCGATCGACTTCCACTTCGAGGTGCTGCGCCGCTTCGGCGCGACCATCGAGAAGCGGGCGGACGGACAGTACCTGGAGGCCCCGCAGCGGCTGCGCGGCACCAAGATCCGGCTGCCGTACCCGTCGGTGGGCTCCACGGAGCAGGTCCTGCTGACGGCCGTCCTGGCCGAGGGCGTCACCGAGCTCACCAACGCCGCCGTGGAACCGGAGATCGAGGACCTCATCTGCGTACTGCAGAAGATGGGCGCGATCATCTCCATGGACACCGACCGGACCATCCGGATCACCGGTGTCGACCGGCTCGACGGTTACACCCACCGGGCGCTCCCCGACCGCCTGGAGGCGGCCTCCTGGGCGTCGGCGGCCCTGGCGACCGAGGGCGACATCTACGTGCGCGGCGCCCAGCAGCGGTCGATGATGACCTTCCTCAACACCTACCGCAAGGTCGGCGGCGCCTTCGAGATCGACGACGAGGGCATCCGCTTCTGGCACCCCGGCGGCCCGCTGAACGCCATCGCCCTGGAGACGGACGTGCACCCCGGCTTCCAGACGGACTGGCAGCAGCCGCTGGTGGTGGCCCTCACCCAGGCCGCGGGGCTGTCGATCGTCCACGAGACGGTGTACGAGTCCCGGCTCGGCTTCACCTCGGCGCTCAACCAGATGGGTGCCCACATCCAGCTCTACCGCGAGTGCCTCGGCGGTTCCGACTGCCGTTTCGGCCAGCGGAACTTCCTGCACTCCGCGGTCGTGTCCGGTCCCACGAAGCTCCAGGGCGCGGATCTGGTCATCCCCGACCTGCGGGGCGGGTTCTCGTACCTGATCGCCGCCCTGGCGGCCCAGGGCACGTCCCGGGTCCACGGCATCGATCTGATCAACCGCGGTTACGAGAACTTCATGGACAAGCTGGAGAAGCTGGGCGCCAAGGTCGAGCTGCCGGGCGGCTCACTCGTCTGACCCCACGGCGTCCACGCCGCGTCCGGCCGCGCGCGCCGTCCGCGCTCCGGCGTACGCGCGGTGCTGCCGCGCACAGCATCGCGCGCCCGGCGCGCCACGCCCGCCGTCCGCGCCCCGCGGCTCCCGCCACGGCCGCCGCCCCGGAACCCGTTCAGGGTCCGGGGCGGCGGCCGTTCCGGTACGGGGTCGGGGCGGCCGTTCCCGTACGGGGGCGAAGGCGGCCCGCAGGCCCGGTGCCGGGCGGAGGAGGCCGGAACCGGGCGGAGGAGGCCTGGCGCGGCCCCCGGGGCGCCCCAGGGGCCGCACAGGGGCCCTGCGAGGCCCGCAGGGCCCCTGTGGAGGGGCTTTGGACATGCCGGAGGGCGGCCGCCCCGGTCCAGGACGGCCGCCCTCCTTGATGCCGTGGGGGCTTACTTGCCCTTGGCGGCTTCCTTGAGCTTCGAGCCCGCGGAGACCTTCACGCTGTAGCCGGCCGGGATGTTGATCGGGTCGCCGGTCTGCGGGTTACGAGCGGTGCGAGCGGCACGGTGGGTGCGCTCGAAGGTCAGGAAGCCGGGGATGGTGACCTTCTCGTCGCCCTTGGCGACGACCTCGCCGACGGTCTCGGCGAGCGCGGCCAGAACGGCGTCGGCGTCCTTGCGGGTCACCTCGGCACGGTCGGCCAGGGCGGCCACCAGCTCACTGCGGTTCATGTTGTTACTCCCGTGTTCTTCTTGCCTGTGAGGCGTGAGATCGAAGCCGATGCTGCCAGGGCCCTCTGACAGTCCCCGGACCCGGGTCTGATGTCAGACCCTCGCGCCCGATTACGCATCCTGCCCCCACCTGCGGCGCTAACGCCAATCCGGAACCCTCCGGCGTCACACGAAAAGCGCCGCCGAGTGCCCGTGGTGACGTTCCGTCGACCCTCTGAAGCCGTCCGCAGCGGATGCCAGGGCCGGGGACTCGCTGCCCGCCCACCCTAAAGGGGCGTTTGGGACGCGGCGACACGCGACGCGCCGTACGGAAGCCCCCTGAAGGTGCCGGTGGCGTCCCCGAGGTGATGTCCGGCACCCGGAGCACGGGTCCCGGCGGCCCCGGAGGCTTCCGTGGCGGACGGCCCTACGCGGGATCGGCCGGGGCGGCGGCGACCCCCGCGGACTTCGCCGCGTTGCGCACGGCACCGGCGACGGCGCCCGCCACCTTGTCGTTGAAGACCGAGGGGATGATGTAGTTCGCGTTGAGCTCGTCCTCGGCGACGACATCGGCCAGGGCGTTGGCGGCGGCCAGCATCATCTCCGTGTTGACGGTACGGGACTGGGCGTCCAGCAGACCTCGGAAGACACCCGGGAACACCAGCACGTTGTTGATCTGGTTGGGGAAGTCGGAGCGCCCGGTGGCGACAACCGCCGCCGTCTCGCGGGCGATTGCCGGATCGACCTCCGGGTCCGGGTTCGCGAGCGCGAACACGATCGCACCCTCGGCCATCGCCGAGACGTCCGACCCGTCCAGCAGGTTGGGGGCGGAGACGCCGATGAAGACGTCGGCACCGGCGACGGCCTGCTTGAGGGTGCCGGTGACGCCCTCCGGGTTGGTGTTGTCCGCGATCCAGCGCAGCGGCGAGTCCGGGTCGGCGGAGACCAGGTCCTCCCTGCCTGCGTGCACCACACCGTGGATGTCGGCGACGACCGCGTGCTTGACGCCCGCGGCGATGAGGAGCTTCAGGATGGCCGTACCGGCGGCACCGGCGCCCGACATGACGACCCGCACGTCGCCGATGCCCTTGCCCACCACGCGCAGGGCGTTGGTGAGGGCGGCCAGGACCACGATCGCGGTGCCGTGCTGGTCGTCGTGGAAGACGGGGATGTCCAGGGCCTCACGCAGCCGCGCCTCGATCTCGAAGCAGCGGGGCGCGGAGATGTCCTCCAGGTTGATCCCGGCGAAGCCCGGGGCGATCGCCTTGACGATCTCCACGATCGCGTCGCTGTCCTGGGTGTCCAGGCAGATCGGCCAGGCGTCGATGCCGGCGAAGCGCTTGAAGAGGGCCGCCTTGCCCTCCATCACCGGCAGCGCGGCCTTCGGGCCGATGTTGCCGAGCCCGAGGACGGCCGAGCCGTCGGTGACGACGGCGACGGAGTTGCGCTTGATGGTGAGGCGGCGGGCGTCCTCGGGGTTCTCGGCGATGGCCATGCAGACCCGGGCGACGCCCGGGGTGTAGATCATCGAGAGGTCGTCACGGTTGCGGATGGGGTGCTTGGCCGCCATCTCGATCTTGCCGCCGAGGTGCATCAGGAACGTACGGTCGGAGACCTTGCCGAGGACGACGCCCTCGATGCCCCGCAGTCCCTCGACGATCTCCTCGGCGTGCGCGGTGGAGGACGCCGCGATGGTGACGTCGATCCGCAGCTTCTCGTGGCCGGACGCGGTCACGTCGAGGCCGGTGACCGAACCGCCGGAGGACTCCACGGCTGTGGTGAGCTGGGAGACCGCGGTGCCGCTCGCGGGCACCTCCAGCCTGACCGTCATCGAGTACGAGACGCTGGGCGCCGTTGCCATGGCGAGTCCTTCACTTTCTTAGCTTCATTGCCGCGCGCAGATGAGGGCACCGCCCCGTACGCGCGTCTCCGATCGTCGCACCTACCGGCGAGTAGCCGGTAATGACTGCCACCTTTCGGAAAGTTTTTTCCACCATACGAGAGTTCGGGGTCGTGAGGGAACCCCCGTACCGAGAGAACCGGGGGAACCCTGAGAGCCCGTCGAAAGCCGCTCGGGCGACCGGGACGGGGGCCGGCGAGGGCGGAGGGCCCGGAGGCAGGAAGGGGCCGGGGCCAACGAGAACAGACCCGCGCCACCGTCAGGTGACACGGGTCTGTCTCTTTCGTTCGACGACACCGGCCCGCCATGCTCGCCTCGCGGCAAGTGGTCGCTCGAAGCGACGAAGGTTGGGCCCGGGGGCTTGGATCGGGCCGGTGCCGACACCCAGGCTAACAAAGACCGCCCGGAAGTGATTCCCTCACGCCCGACGGATCACCGAACCGTTCCTCCGGCGCTCCCCGCCCGGCCCTCCGGCCCTCCCCGCGCGAGGGCCCCGGCCCCTCACCCCCGGCCTCCCGGCCCCTCAGTCCCTCAGTCCCTCAGTCCCTCAGCAGGTCCGGTACGCCGTCCTCGTCCGGCAGGTCACGCTCCCCCGAGACCACGGTCAGCTGCTGCGTCGCGCGGGTCAGGGCCACGTACAGCACCCGCAGCCCGGCCGGCGACTCGTCGGCGATCTCCGCGGGGGAGACGACCACCGTGGCGTCGTACTCCAGGCCCTTGGCCTCCAGGCTGCCCAGCGCCACCACCCGTTCGCCCAGCTCCGCCAGCCAGCCGCGGGCCTCCGCGCGGCGGTCCATCGCCACGACCACACCGACGGTGCCGTCCACCTCGGCCAGCAGGCGGCGCGCCTCCTCGCGCACGGTCTCGGCGAGGCCGCCGTCGCGTACGGTCTCGAAGCGCGGGCGCACGCCGGTGGAACGGACCGCGGCCGGGGACTCCATGCCGGGCATCGCCAGCGCGAGCACCTTCGCGGCGAGTTCGGCGATCTCCGCCGGGTTGCGGTAGTTGACGGTCAGGGTGAACCGGCGGCGCGGACGGCTGCCGAGCGCCTCGTCCCGCGCGGCGGCCGCCTCGTCCGGGTCGGACCAGGACGACTGTGCCGCGTCGCCGACGATCGTCCAGGTGGCGTGCCGGCCCCGGCGGCCGACCATGCGCCACTGCATGGGTGTCAGGTCCTGTGCCTCGTCGACGATGACGTGGGCGTACTCGGTGCGTTCCGCCGCCAGCCGCTCGGCACGCTCCCACTGGGTCTCCTCGCGCTGCGGCATCAGCTCCTGGAGCCCGGTGAGCTGGTCCAGCGGGTCCATCTCGCGCTTCCTTTTCGGACGGTGCGGAGTGCCCAGCAGGGTGTGCAGCTCGTCCAGAAGAGCCACGTCGTGGACGGAGAGCGGCCCCCTGCCGTCCGCGTCCAGCCGCTTCAGCGACCGGGCCAGCCTGCGCACCTCGCCCGGGTTGAGGATCCGGCGCGCCCACCGGCCGAGCCTGCGCTCGTCGGCCATCGCGGCCAGCACCTGACGGGGGGTGAGCTCCGGCCACCAGGCGTCGAGGAAGGTGAGGAAGGGCGTCTCGGTCGAGACGTCCTCGTCGAAGGAGGAGCGCAGTTCGGCGATCAGTTCGGGGTCGGTGTAGCGGCCCTTGCCCGACGACTTGTTCCACAGGGCGTCCAGGAGCAGTTTGCGGGCGCGCGGGCGCAGCAGGTTGACGGGGGCGCTGCCGCCGAGGACGTTGTGGCGGATGCGCTTGAGTTCGTCGGCCTCCAGCTCGATCCGGGCGCCGAAGGCCACCACCCGCAGCCGGTCGGGGGTGCCCCGCGGCGGCCGCGGGGCCTCCTCGTCGCCGAAGGACAGCTGGCCGTCCTCCTCCGTGGCGGCGCGGCGGGGCGCGGGCTGCTCCAGGGCGCCGCGGGCGGCCTTGCGCAGCACGTGGAGCATCCGGGAGGAGCCCTTGATCCGGGCCACGGCGGGTTCGTCGTAGGTGGTCGCGCCCTCGACGCCCGCCGCCTCGTCGGAGAGCGAGCCGACCGCGCGGATCGCGACCTGCCCCTCCTCGCCGAGGGAGGGCAGTACGCCCTCGGTGTAGGCGACCAGCAGGGGGGTGGGCGAGACGACGAGGATGCCGCCCGAGTAGCGGCGCCGGTCCTGGTAGAGCAGGTACGCGGCCCGGTGCAGCGCCACCGCGGTCTTGCCGGTCCCGGGGCCGCCGGAGACCTCGGTGACGGAGGCGGCGGGGGCGCGGATCACCAGGTCCTGCTCGGCCTGGATGGAGGAGACGATGTCCCGCATGGTGTGGCTGCGGGCCTGGCCCAGGGCGGCCATCAGGGCGCCGTCACCGATGACGGGCAGTTCCCCGCCGTCCAGGAAGGCGGTCAGCTCCGGGCGCATCAGGTCGTCCTCGACCCCGAGGACCCGGCGCCCCTTGGAGCGGATGACCCGGCGGCGTACGACCCGTCCCGGGGCCTTCGGCGTCGAGCGGTAGAACGGCGCGGCGGCCGGGGCGCGCCAGTCGATGACCAGCGGCGCGTAGTCGGAGTCCAGGACTCCTATGCGGCCGATGTGCAGCGTCTCGGCGATGTCGGCGGTGTTGTCCTCGCGTACGGCGTCGTCGGCGGGCTCCACGGAGGTGTAGGCGCCGTCCGGGCCGCGCTCCCCGTCCTTGCCGGGCAGCAGGTCGATGCGGCCGAAGAGGAAGTCCTCGAACTCGTTGTTCAGCCGGTTGAGGTGGATCCCCGCGCGGAAGACCTGGGCGTCCCGCTCGGCGAGCGCCCCGGGCGTGCCGACCTGGCCGCGTTTCCCGGCGTCCCGCATGAGGAATTCCGCCTCGTCGATCTTCTCCTCCAGGCGGCGGTAGACCCGGTCCAGATGTTCTTGCTCGATTCCGGTCTCCCGGTCCCGCAACGAATCGACAGCGGCATCCTGCGCGGCCACCGGGGCCCCTTTCTGACGTGCACTGGGCAGCCGTCAACCGTACGCGACGCGGTGCCCGGAGCGCACCTGCGCCCCCGGGGTGCCGGGTTGCGGTTACGCGTCGATCCGGCGGGTGTCCGCCGGGCCCCTTGGGAGCGGTCCGCCGGACGGCGGACCGGGGCGCTGGGCACGGGGCGGACCGGGGCGCTGGTCACGGGGCGGGCCGAGAGGCGGGTCAGGGGGGCGGGTCAGGGGCGGCCTTCGCCCGGCGCCGGTGCCGGGCGACCCGCTCCCGGTTGCCGCAGACCGCGCTGGAGCACCAGCGTCTGCGGCGCCCGCGCGAGGTGTCCAGATAGAGCCGGCCGCAGGCGTCGCCCTCGCACCGGCGCAGCCGGGCGCGGGCCACCGGGTCCGTGAGCAGTTCCACCGCGTCCCGGGCGACGGCGGCCAGCAGCGCGCCGCAGCCCGGATCGGTGCTCAGCACCCGTACGAGGGTGCCGCCCCGGTGCACGGCTCCGACTCCCGGGGCCGGAGCCGCGGCCCGCGCGTTGACCTCCTCCAGGGCGGCGGGAGCGGCCTCACCGGCCAGTTCCGCCGTGATCAGCCGGTCCAGGCCGTCGCGCAGCCGCCTGAACCGGCCCGGCCAGGTGTCGTCCAGCTCCGCCAGCGCGGTGCCCGGGGGCACGGCACCCGAGGAGTACAGCCAGTGGGCCAGGCGGGCCGGGCCGTCGAGCTGTTCGCCCTCGCCGAGGGGGCCGGGCGCGGTCGCCAGCAGGTCCAGGCAGAGCCGGCCGGGCTCGAACCGCCGGCCTCGCGCACCGGTGCCCGCTGCCATGAGCCTGTCACCGCCTTGGGGGTCGGGTGGTGGAAGCCGGAGCGCCTCGGGCGCTCCGTGGGGTCACTCCAGAGTGCCCGCCCCCGGCCCGCCCCGGAACCCCTCGTGCCGCACCCCCTCGGGACACTCGCCTCCGCCGCTCCGGGCGCCTGCCCTCCGGGCCTTCCGGCCGGATCCGTACCGTGGAGCCGTGAACACCGACAGCCTGGCGCTGAGCGCGGGGCCTCTGCTGCTGCGCCCCTGGCGGCCGGACGACGCCCCTGCCCTGCTCGCCGCCCATGAGGACCCCGTGATGCGGCACCGGCTGGCCACGGTGGTCCGGGACGCCGGCGAGGCGGAGCGCTGGCTGCTGGTCCAGCGGGAGGGCTGGGAGAGCGGCGGGCGTTTCGGCTTCGCCGTGACGGACCCGGCGGCGGACGGCGCTCTCGTCGGCCATGTCGTCCTGAAGGGACTGGTCCCGGGCACGGGGAGCGCCGAGGTCGGCTACTGGACGACGGCGGCCGCCCGCGGCCGGGGGGTGGCGTCACGGGCTCTGGAAGCGCTGACCGGCTGGGCGTTCGCAGAGTTCGCCGGTTCTGCGGGGCTGCGGCGGCTGGAGCTGTTCCACCGGGCCGGGAACGAGGGGTCCTGCCGGGTGGCCGAGCGGTGCGGCTACCCACTGGCGGAAATCGTCGCCCCGCCCCGTCCGGCGCCCGGCCACCGGCACGTCCGGCACGCGTCCCCGGGCGCCTCGGACCGGTGACGCGTCAGCGCTCCGGCGGCCCGTCGTGCAGGATGCGCTGGAACAGCCGGTGGTCGGCCCAGGTTCCGGCGATGTGGAGGTAGCGGGGGGCCGTGCCGATGGTTTCGAAGCCGGCCTTGGCCAGCACCCGCTGCGAGGCGGCATTGTCGACCACCGTGCCCGCCTCGACGCGGTGCAGGCCCAGGCGGTCCCGGGCGTCCTCGCAGACCCGGCGGACGGCCGCGGTGGCCAGGCCCCGGCCGGCCCGGTCCACGTCCACCCAGTAGCCGAGCCGGGCGTTGCGGAACGGCCCGCGCTCGATCGGGCCGAGGTTCACCGCGCCCACGACCCGGTCCTCCTCGTCGGCCAGCACCCACGGCATCGCCCGGCCCGCCTCGTGGTCCGCCAGCAGACCGGTGAGCCTGCGGTGCTGGCCCTCGGCCGTGTAGTACGCCTCGGGCCGCCCGGGTTCCCAGCGCTTCATGTACGTCCGGCTGCGGGTCAGGGCGACGGCGAAGGACTCCGCGTCACTGATCACCGCCGGACGCAGACAGACACCGGCGGTCAACTCATGAACGTTCTCAGTCATCCCCGCACAGTAACCACAGCATGCGACCCTCCCCCGCAGCTCAGGCGTCCGCGTACTTGCTGTCCGCCAGGGGGTCCAGGGCGAGGCGGTAACCCCGCTTGACGACGGTCTGGATGAGTCTCGGCACCCCGAGCGCGCTGCGCAGCCGGGCCATCGCCGTCTCCACGGCGTGCTCGTCGGTGCCGCTGCCGGGCAGTGCCCGCAGCAGGTCGGCACGGGAGACCACCCAGCCGGGCCGGAGGGCGAGCGCGTGCAGCAGGGCCATCCCGGCGGGCGGGACCGGGCGGAGCGCCCCGTCGACCAGCACGGCGTGGCCCCGGATCTCGACCGTGTGCCCGGCGACCGGCAGCGTACGGGCACGAGCGGGCAGCTGGGCGCAGAGCAGCTGGACGAGCGGGCCGAGCCGGAAACGTTCCGGCTGGACGGTGTCGACGTCCCGGGCCTGGAGCGGCAGCGCGGTGACCGGGCCGACACAGGCCACCAGGACGTCGTGGCCCAGCGCGTCCAGCACCTCGGGCAGGATGCCGCGGGTCTCGGCGCGCTCCAGGTAGGAGGCGGCGGCCGGGGCGCTGGTGAAGGTCAGCGCGTCCAGCCCGCGGGAGACGGTGGCGTCCAGCATCCGGTCCAGCGGGGTGATGTCCTCGGGAGGCATCCACCGGTAGACGGGCACCCCCACGACCTCGGCCCCCGCCGCGCGCAGCGACTCGACGAAGCCGGGCAGCGGGTCCCCGTGCAGCTGGAGGGCGATCCGCCGCCCGTCGACGCCTTCGCCCAGCAGCCGGTCCAGGACCTCGGCCATCGACTCCGACGCGGGCGACCACGACTCGGTGAGCCCCGCGGCCCTGATGGCCCCCTTGACCTTGGGGCCGCGGGCGAGGAGTTCGACGCGGCCCAGGACCTCCAGCAGCCGGTCGCCGATGCCCCAGCCGTCCGCCGCCTCGACCCAGCCGCGGAACCCGATGGCGGTGGTGGCAATCACGACGTCGGGGACGTCGTCGATCAGTTCCTTGGTGGCGGCGAGGAGTTCGCTGTCGTCCGCGAGGGGCACGATCCGCAGCGCGGGTGCGTGCAGGACCGCCGCGCCCCGGCGCGTGAGGAGGGTTCCCAGCTCCTCCGCGCGGCGGGCAGCGGTGACCCCGACCGTGAAACCGGCGAGCGGCCCCTGCTGTGCGTCGTCGTCGTGCATGTGTGGATACCCGGCTCTCGTCCCGCTGGGTGCGCCCGCCCGCCCGGCCCTGCGACGCACGGCACGCCCCAGCTCAATGATGCGGGGACCGAGACTGCCAACCCTGCGTGACAGTCTCGGTTCACCTGTATTTCCCGCCCGTTACGTCGTCCGACGCCCCGCGGCCAGTCTCACACCTCGGCGTAGCTGAGCTGAGGTTTCGCGGAGACCGCCGCGGGCCGCCGAAGGTATACCGACCAGGTGAGCGCGAAACAGACGGCGTAGAAGACCAGGAAGGACCAGAAGGCCGCCGTGCCGGAACCCGAGGTCTGGAAGGACTGGCGGAAGGCGAGGTTGATGGCGAGCCCGCCCAGGGCGCCGACCGCCCCGATGAGCCCCATGGAGGCGCCGGACAGCCGCCGGCCGTACGCCGCGGCCTCCTCGCCCCGCAGGCCCTTCGCGATGCCCTGGGCGTGGAAGATGCCCGGGATCATCTTGAACGTCGAGCCGTTGCCCAGCCCCGACAGCACGAACAGCGCGATGAAGCCGACGAGGAAGACGGCCAGCGACTCGGTCCCGGCGGCGTAGACGACGACTCCGGTCGCCGCGGCCATCCCCGCGAAGTTCCACAGGGTGATCCGCGCACCGCCGTACCGGTCGGCAAGCCAGCCGCCCACGGGCCGGATCAGGGAACCGAGCAGCGGGCCGATGAAGGTGAGCGAGGCGGCCTGGAGCGGGGTCCGGCCGAACTGCGTCTGCAGGACGAGTCCGAAGGCGAAGCTGTAGCCGATGAACGACCCGAAGGTGCCGATGTAGAGCACCGCCATGATCCAGGTGTGCCGTTCGCGCACGGCCTGCAGGGCGGCCCCGGTGTCGTTCTGCACGGGCCTGAGGTTGTCCATGCGGAACCAGGCGCACACGGCCGCGACCACGATGAAGGGCAGGTACACGCCGAGGATGATCCGGGGGTGGGCGGCGCCCGCCGTACCGATCACCAGCAGTCCGACGAGCTGGATCACCGGTACGCCGATGTTGCCGCCGCCCGCGTTGAGGCCGAGGGCCCAGCCCTTCTTCCGGAGCGGGAAGAAGGCGTTGATGTTCGTCATCGACGAGGCGAAGTTCCCCCCGCCGATACCGGTGAGGGCGGCGACGGCCACGAAGGTGGTGTACGAGGTCCCGGGCTCCATCACCGCGAAGGCGAAGCCCGTCGGCACGAGGAGCGAAAGCGCGCTGAAGACCGTCCAGTTGCGGCCGCCGAAGAGGGCGACGGCGAAGGTGTAGGGCACCCGGACGACCGCCCCGACCAGGGTGGCGGTGGAGATCAGGAAGAACTTGCCGGCCGGGTCGATGCCGTACTCGGGGCCCATGAAGAGGACCATCACGGACCACAGGGACCAGATGGAGAAGCCGACGTGCTCGGAGAGGACGGAGAACCACAGGTTGCGCCGGGCGGTCTTCTCGCCCGTCCCACGCCAGAACTTCTCGTCCTCCGGTTCCCACTGCTCGATCCAACGACCGGCCATCACGCGCCTCCACAGGGTCGGGTTGTCCTGGGAACGACGCTAGGGAGCACGCGTTTCGGCACGGGGTGCCGCGAGGTGACCGGAGCGCAACCTTGCTCTCACTCGGCCCCGGGGGGCGCGGTGAGCCGTCCCGGTCCGCCCCGCCCCCGGGCGGGGACGCGGCGGACCGGGGCGGGGACGCGGCGGACCGGGCCCGGACCGTGGGCACGGGCCCGCCGGGCTCCCCGGAGGGTCAGCCGGCCGTGCGGCGCCGGCCGGCCGGCTTCCCGGAGCCGTTGGGCCACAGCCGCGGGCGGCGCTTGGCGGCGACGTCCTCGACCCAGCCGAACGCCAGGATCGCCAGCCCGAGCAGGGGCCAGATCAGGATGAGGATCAGCGCGTCGTACGACTTCTCGATGTAGGTGTCGAAGGTGTCGCCGAACCACGGGATGTCCCAGCTCATCTCGACGATCCGGCCGGCCGCCATCAGCAGGAGGTTGTGCCAGAGGTAGATCGTCACGGCCCGGTTGTTCGCCAGGGTGACCAGGCTGTCCCAGCCGGCGAACTTCCCGGGCAGCGTCCGCCAGGACGGCGCGTACACGAGCAGGATCGCGCAGAAGCCGAGCGACCAGGTGGCCTGTGCCAGCGGGATCTCGTCCAGGTTCCAGCCCTCCTCGGTGAGGTGGCCGGACGCCCACCACAGGCCGAAGCCCATGACGATCGCGGCGGTGGAGACCGCCAGGTAGCGCGGCACCTCCTTCAGCAGACCGTCGTTGTGGGCGAATCCGAGGATCCAGCAGGCCCCGAAGACCGCGAAGTCGGTCAGCGCCTCGCCGAACACACCGGGCACGTCCACCAGGCCCGTACCGATCACGGCTGTCAGCGCGACCGGGGCGAGCAGGGTCGCCCAGGGCAGCCTGCGGAACGCCCGCAGGAGCAGCGGCGAGGCGATGACGAACCAGAGGTAGGCCCGGATGTACCAGAGCGGCCCCACCCCCTGGTCGGCCCAGCTCAGTTCCAGCAGACCGCCGGGGGAGCCGCTCTCCTCCGGGTACGGCGGGGAGCCGACGGGGAAGACGTAGAAGGCCAGCTTGGCGAACCACCACAGTCCTTCCTCCCGTACGGGCTTCCAGCTCAGCGCGAACATCATCGGCAGGACGACGAGCGAGAAGAGCCACATGGGCGGGAGCAGCCTGCGCAGCCGGCCGCGGATCACACTGCCCGCGGGGCGGGACAGCGACCGGGCCATCAGCGAACCGGCCAGGGCGAACATCACGCCCATGGACGGGAAGACGACGGTCAGCCAGGCCCACCCGAAGAGGTGGAAGAAGACGACGCGGACCAGGGCGACGGCCCGCAGGAGGTCGAGGTAGCGGTCCCGGCCGGGTTTGCCCGTACCGGTGGCGGAGGGCTCGGGAGCCTCCTCCGGAGCGCCCTGGGCCACCTGGGTGGCCCGGGGCGTCTGGGGCGCCTGGGGCTTGCGCAGCCGTCGGGCTCCCGGCGGCAGGACGGCGAGCCGCGTGGTGGGGACGTCCTGACCACCGCCGTGGGGGCCGTGGCCCCCGGGCCCGCCGCTCCCGGCCCGGCCGGGGTCCGGATTCCGGCCGCGGTACGGATACGGGTCCAGATCCGGATTCGGGTCCGGGTTCGGGTTCACGCTGTCGTTCGGGTGGGTCATGCGGCCGGCCTCCGGTGCGTCACCGCTTCCTTGCGCCGGGGGGCCTGGGCTCCTCCGGGCGTGTCCACCACTCCGGTGCGGCGGAGCTTCTGCCAGCGCAGCCGGCCGCCGGTGAGCGCGGTGATCCAGGACTGGAGCAGCACCACGTACATCAACTGCCGGTAGAGAACCTGCTGGAGCGGCAGGGAGATCAGATACGACATCCGCTCGCGGTCCAGCCGGAACGCGTACGCGGCGCACACGCCCTGGACGGCCAGCACACCGAACCACGCCGAGACGGTCTTGCCGGTCGGGCCGAAGACCAGCCCGTACAGCAGGAAGACGTCGATCAGCGGGGCCAGCAGCGGGGCGACCACCATGAACAGGGAGACGAAGGGCAGTCCGACGCGCCCGAAGCGTCCCGACGCACCTCGTTCGACGACGGATCCGCGGTGCTTCCAGATGGCCTGCATGGTGCCGTAGGACCAGCGGTAGCGCTGCGACCACAGCTGTTGCACGGACTCCGGGGCCTCGGTCCAGGCGCGGGCGTTCTCGGCGTAGACCACGCGCCAGCCGTCCCGGTGCAGGGCCATGGTGACGTCGGTGTCCTCGGCGAGGGTGTCCTCGCTCATACCGCCGATCCGGTCCAGCGCGTTCCGCCGGAAGGCGCCGACCGCGCCGGGGATGGTGGGCATGCAGCCCAGGACGTCGTACATCCTGCGGTCGAGGTTGAAGCCCATCACGTACTCGATGTGCTGCCAGGCGCCGATCAGCGA
Organism: Streptomyces nitrosporeus; assembly: GCF_008704555.1. Taxonomy (NCBI): domain Bacteria; kingdom Bacillati; phylum Actinomycetota; class Actinomycetes; order Kitasatosporales; family Streptomycetaceae; genus Streptomyces; species Streptomyces nitrosporeus. The sequence continues at coordinate 4,832,294 of NZ_CP023702.1, read as the reverse complement.
ATCACGGTTGCCGACCTTGGCGTTGCCCGCGACCGCCCCGACCCGGCTGTCCCCGAAGGGCTGCACGAGTTCGCGGACGGTGGTCGGTTCGAAGACGGTGTCGCCGTCCATCATCACGACGACGTCGTAGCGGGCGTTGCGGATGCCGTTGTTGAGCGCGGCGGGTTTTCCGGCGTTGCGCTGGCGGACCACCCTGACGTTGGGTATCCGCATGGCCTCGACCACGTCGGCGGTGCCGTCCGACGAACCGTCGTCGATGACGATGACCTCGATCGGGTAGTCGCTGGCCACCAGGGAACGCACGGTCGACTCGATGCACTTGCGCTCGTTGTAGGCGGGCACGAGGACCGACACGGGCCGGGTGTAGGGCTCTCCCCACCGGAAGCCCTTGCGGCGGACCCGCCGGGCGTGCAGGAAGGAGAGCAGCAGCATCAGCCCGAAGCGGGTGAAGACCAGGACGCCGATGACCGCGAGACCGACCACCAGGACACCGGTGACGTGCTCGGATATACCGACGGCGAAGACGAACGCCTTGCCCTTCCAGAGGTCGAACCCGGTGACCTGGGTGTGGGCGCTGGGCGCGCCGAGGGCCGCCGTCAGGTTGGTGAAGCCGTAGCCGCGTTCCTGCATCTTCGGCAGGAACAGGTCCAGGGCGGCCACCGTCTGGGAGCGGTCACCGCCGGAGTCGTGCATCAGGATGATGGCGCCCTCGCCGTGCTCCGGCGTGGCCCGGTCGATGATCGCGCGGACGCCGGGGCGCTTCCAGTCCTCGCTGTCGGTGTCGTTGACGACCGTGAGGTAGCCGCGGCCGCCTATGTACTGGGTGACGGGCCAGGACTTGTTGTCCATGGCGTCGGAGAAGGAGGAGTACGGCGGCCGGAACAGAGAGGTCCGGATCCCGGCCGCACCGGCCAGCACCAGCTGGTTCTGGGAGAGTTCCCAGTCGATGCGGCGGGCGGACTGGTAGGAGAGGTCCGGGTGGTTGAAGGTGTGCAGCCCGACCTCGTGCCCCTCGTCGACCATCCGCTCGACCAGGTCCGGGTAGCGCGAGGCCATGGTGCCGGTGACGAAGAAGACGCCGTGCGCGTCGTATTCCTTCAGCTTGTCCAGGACCTTCGGGGTCCAGACGGGGTCCGGTCCGTCGTCGAAGGTCAGGACGATCCTGTGGTCGGGTATACGGAGCGTCTTGGGGGCCTCCTGGGCCCGGCGGGCGTCGATGACCGGCCCGCCGCCGAGTATCTCCTCGGGCACCTGGGTGGTGGGGGCCGGGGGCTGGACGCGGTGGTCCGCGAGGATTTCGCTGTGTACGTAGCCACGCAGCATCAGCATGGCGAGCAGGGCCACGAGGAGGACCGAGGGGAGCAGATAACGCATCGGCAGGCGCCGGGGTGCGGTCCGCTTCTTCTTCCTGGGGTTGTGCCTGCCCCGCGGGGCGGGGGTTGTCATCTACTGAGCGCCTTCGTCTGGTTGCACCATGGGTTCCGGGGAGACCGGGGCCGGGGCGGGACGTGCCACGCCGGGGTCCCCGGTGTCCGTCGCGGAGGAAGGGGGGACGTCCGCGTCGGACCCGGTGGCGGGGGAATCCGATGCGGAACCGCCGGCGGCCGTGTCACCGGCGGAGAGGGGGGTCCTCGACGCCGGGAAGCCCGCGTTCTGCTGGGAGAGCCCGGACACGGGGCCGCCGGCGGCCCCGGTGGGGGCCGTGGCGGGACCGGCGGTCCCGGGCTCGGCCGCCCCGGACGTGCCGGTGGTGGCTCCGGAGGCGCCGGGCTCCTGGCCGGTCCCGGCGGAGGAGCGGGAGCCTGAGCCGGAGTCGGGGTCGGAGCCGAGGTCGGAGCCTGAGCCGGAGTCGGGGTCCGAGTCGGAGGAGGTCACGCCCCCGCCGGTCCGCTCCTGCTCCTGTCCTTGCCCTTGCTCCTGTCCTTGCCCTTGCTCGGATATCGGCAGCCAGGGCGCGCTGGAGTTCCCGCCGAGCACGGCCACCACGAGCGTCACCGCGTAGACCGCGCAGACCGCGGCGAGGAACCAGCCCAGCCGCCGGTAGGTCTTGCCGCGGCGGCCGCTCTCGTCGACGAAGACAGGGTTGTCCGAGGCGTCCGGCGGGGTGGCCTGTGCCTGCAGATCGGCGAGTTGCCGGCCCAGTCCGCCGAGCCGGATCGTGGCGTCGACCGGCTCACAGGTGTGTCCGGTTCGAGTTTCTTCGCGCCAATTCTCCACAGCTGTCTGCTCTTTCCCCACTCAAGGAAACAGGCGCGCGGGAATGGCTGGATTTACGCCATGAATCGGGCCCCCGCCCCCTGCCCACAGCCGTCTGCCGCAACGCACCCGGAGCCCTGAATGTAGCGCACGCGAAGGCCCCGCAGCCCCGCCTGTCAGCTGTTCTCAGCAGTTCTCACAGGAACCGTGACGCATGAGTGACACATCCGTGTCGGGGAGCCAAGAATCAGGTGGATATACCATCCACCCCTCTGTTGCAGCGAGTTCCGTCACTGCCGTACGCAAGGCGGTCAAACCGGGATGGTTCGTTCCGGTACACCAGACCATCAGCAGCGGGGACAGCGGAACCGGGCGCACCAAGGGCCGCAGCACCGTTCCGGGCAGCGGAGGGAAGTCCACGACGGCCAGCACGGGGTTTCCGGTCTTGGCCATGACTCGCTGAAATTCAGCCACCCCGACGGCGAGCGGAGCGGGTGGCGCCAGCACGACGTCCCACCGGGCGAAGAGCCGTTCCGCGAGATCGGTCCACTCCCGGGTGCGCGCATTGCCCGCCCCGGCATAGACGGTTTCTCCGGAGAGATCACTCATGGCGACGACCTCACGCGCGGCCAGGGGGTGATCAGCCGGCAGCAGCACGGCCATCGGCTCGTACCGCACCGGCTGTACGGAGAGTCTGGCGAGCACCTCCGGGTCCAGTCCCCCGGCCCGGCCGAAGGACACATCGAGCCGTCCGGCCAGCATCTCGCCCGCGGCCCAGGTCAGTCCGCTCTCGAAACGGGCCATCAGCTCGCACTCGGGGGCGAGTTCCCGGGCCCTGGCGAGGACCCGCGCGGCGGTCATCCCGTCGGTGTTGAGGTCGACGAGCAACGGCCGCGCGGCGGGGTCGGCGAAAGCGGCGGTGAGGGCCGCGTGCGCGTCGAGCACCCGCCGGGCGTACGGCAGGAGCCGCTCCCCCTCGGGGGTGAGCGCGACCTGCCGGGTGGTACGGGCGAAGAGCGCGCCGCCCAGCTCCCGCTCCAGCCGGCGGATGTCCCGGCTCAGCGCCTGCTGGGCGACGTAGAGCCGTGCGGCGGCCCTGGTGAAGTGCAGGTCCTCGGCCACGGCCACGAAGGAGCGCAGCAGTCTGGGATCGATGTCGGGAGCGGCCACCCGGCGAATTTACAACACAGCTGCGTGAATAAGCGCTGATCAGGTGTTGGACGGTGCTCCCGGCCCGCCGTGAGGCTTGTCCCGTGTCCCACGAAACCACCACCGCCCCGGAGACCGGCACCGCCCGGGGGACCGGCACCGCCCGCCCCCCTGAGGAACCGGCTCCGGAGACCGTCCGCCTGGAGACGGCGCCCCCGAAGACGACGGCCCGCAATCCCTACCTCCGGCTGCTGTCCACCCCCGGGGCACGCGCCTTCACGGCGGGCAATCTGCTCGCCCGGCTGCCCATGGGCATGTTCAGCGTCAGCGCCGTCATCATGATCGCGGGCGCGTACGACTCGTACGCCCTGGCCGGGGCGGTCACCGCGACCGGTCTCGCGACGACCGCCGTGGTGGCCCCCTGGACGGCCCGGCTGGTCGACCGCCACGGTCAGGCGCGGATCGCCGTACCCGCGACCGCGCTCGCCGTGCTCGGCTCCCTGGCCCTGGTGCTGTGCGTACGCCTGGACGCCCCCCTGTGGACGCTCTTCGTCGCCTACGCCGCCACCGCCACCACCCCGAACACCGGCGGTATGTCCCGCGCCCGCTGGGCCCATCTGCACCAGGGCGACCCGGCGGCCCTGCACACCGCGAACTCCTTCGAACAGGCGGCGGACGAACTCTGCTTCATGCTCGGCCCGGTCCTCGCCGCCGTCCTGTGCGGGGCGCTCTTCCCGGAGGCCGGGACCCTGACCGGGGCCGTCCTGCTGATGACCGGCGTACTGCTCTTCGCCGCCCAGCGGTCCACCGAGCCCCCCGTCGCGCCCCGCACCCGCGCCGCCTCCCCCCTGCGCACCCCGGGCATGCCCGCACTGCTCACCGTCTTCCTCGCGACGGGCGCGGTCTTCGGCTCCATGGAGGTCGTCTCGATCGCCCACGCGGGGGGCGCGATCCTGGCGCTCCAGGCCGCCGGTTCCTGTGTGGCCGGCCTGGTCTACGGTTCGCTGCGCCCCGCCGGGAACGTCCACCGCAGACTGCTGCTCTGCCTGGCCGGCATGACCGCGCTGATGGCGCTGCCCCTGCTCGCCGCCACCACGGCCGAGGCCCTGCCGGTCCTGGCCTGCGCCCTCCTCCTGGCGGGCGCGGCCACCGCCCCCACCATGGTCACCGGCATGACCCTGGTCCAGCGGCTCACGCCCGCGTCCCAGCTCAACGAGGGCATGACCCTCGCCGTCACCGCCCTGCTCGGCGGCATAGCCGCCGGATCGGCGGCGGGCGGCTGGCTGGTGGAGCACGCGGGCACGGTCACCGGCTATGCCGCCCCGCTGGGCGCGGCGGCCCTGGCCCTGACGGTCACGGCGGCCTGGGCGACGGCACGACGCCGGGCGGCACGGAACGCGGGCCCCGTCCGCACCTGAGCCTGCCACCGGTGAGGAGCCGCGTCACGGGTCCGTCGCTCCGCGCGGGGAGCCGCGTCACGAGCCCCTCGCTCCGGACGGGGAGCCGCGTCACGGGTCCCTCGCTCCGGACGGGGAGCCGCGTCACGGGTCCGTTGCGCCGGACGGCGGACGCGGATTCGTTTCTTCACTGCCCGTACGGGTGAAGCGCGGGTGCGGTACGGGTACCGCGTGGACGCGGGCCCGTTCACCGGGCAGAAAGGGCCACGCAAGGTTCCGCCCGTTCCACCCGTTCCGCTCGTTCCACCTGCTCCGCCCGTTCCACCTGTTCCGCCGAGAGAAAGACCCGCCCATGCGTCTCCGCTCCGCCGTCCCCGCCGTCCTCGGCGCCGTCCTGCTCCTCGCGGCCGTTCCGGCTTCCGCCTCGGCCGCCACAGGACAGTTCCGCTACGACTACGTGACCGTCGAGGGGTACGAGGCGACCGGCTTCCTCAACAGCCCGCCCAGCGGCGAGTGCGTCAACCTCCCCGGCGTCGGCCCGGACAACCCCCTGCCCGGTCACTCACCGAAGAACCGCACGGACGCCTGGGCGACGGTCTTCGCCGATGCCGACTGCGAGGGGGACTCCTTCGCCCTCCGTCCCCACACCGGCGGGGCCTCGGAACGGCTGAAGGTGCGCTCGGTCGTCTTCAGCTGACGAAGCGCCGGGATTCGGAGGACTTCAGCCCCTCAAGGACGAGCACCGCTGCCCGGGCCGGCCGGGCCGGGCAGCGGGAAGCAGCCGCCCGGCCCGGACCTCCCCCGGGGCGCACCCGCTCCGGGAACCGTCCCCCGTGCCGCCGCCCACGCCCTCCCGCACCCCGGCCTCCCCCGCGGCCCGGGGTACGCCGGCCGCCTCCCGGCTCCCCGACAGCACGAAGTACGTCGCCTTGCCGCGCAGGACGGGGCGTACACCCCAGTCACAGGCGAGGCTCTCCACCAGCAGCAGTCCGCGCCCGCCCGTCGCGGTCCCGGCCGTGCGCTCCTGGCGCAGCACCGGCATGCCGCTGCCATGGTCGATGACGCTGACCGTGAGCAGGTCTCCCACGAGGGCGCAGACGACCCGGCAGGAGTCACCGCCCGAGGCGTGCAGCACGGCGTTGGTGACGAGTTCGCTGGCGAGCAGTTCGGCGGTGTCCGAGAACTCCTCGGTAAACCCCCACCCGCGCACCACCCTCCGTACACGTTTTCTAGCCTCCGCCACACAGCTCTCGACAGCCGGGAAGACAAAGGTCTGCTCTTCGTTGAGCACCGGAGTTCACCTCTCGGCGGGTGGCGAAAGGTGGCGAATTCCACCTCTCACCACGGGCATTGCCACGCTTCGCCACACTGAGAGCACGTTGCGTGACCGAGGGCGTCACAGTAGTGCCGCATACTCCCATTTCGCAACTACCCCTTTCGCATATATGCACGAACATGTGTTGGCGTTCGCGCCCGGCCGCCGGGCACACTGAGCCCCGACATATTCGAGGAGCGTGATGGGCCAGACGATCAGGAGCCGCCGCCTCGGTTCCGACCTGCGGCAACTGCGCCGCAGGTCCGACATGACGGCAGAGGCGGTCGGTTCCGAACTCGGCTTCTCACAGTCCAAGATGAGCCGCATAGAGAGTGGGGACGTCCGCGTCTCCCGCACCGACCTGAAGGCTCTCCTGGCGCTGTACGAGGTCACCGACGAACAGCAGATAGCCGCCTTCCTCGAAGCGGCGAAGGACGCCAGGTCCCGTGGCTGGTGGATCGCCTACGAGGACGCGCTGCCGCGTGAGTACCGCGACTTCATCGCCCTGGAGGGCACGGCGACCGGCATCCGCACCTTCGAGGGCATGATCGTGCCCGGTCTGATGCAGACCCCCGAGTACACCCGCCACATCATCACGGCGGGCCCGGCGGTGCTGCCGCCCGGCCATGTGGACTCGCTGATCAAGGTGCGGATGGAACGTCAGTCCATCCTGGACGGCGAACAGCCGCCGAAGATCTGGGTCATCGTCACCGAGGGCGCGTTGCGGCAGGTGGTCGGCGGCCATGCGGTGATGCTCGACCAGTTGCACCACCTGACCCGGCTGGCCGAACGCAGCAGCATCACGCTCCAGGTCCTGCCGTTCGAGGCGGGCGCCCACGCGGGGGTCCAGAGTTCGTTCTGGCTCTTCGACTTCCCCACCGACCCCAGCATCGCCTGTGTGGCCAACCTGACCGGGACCCTGTTCATGGACCGGCCCGGTCAACTCAAGGCGTTCTCGGACGCTTTCGACAACCTCCGGGCCAGCGCCTTGAGCCCGGCCGATTCACTGAGGCGCGTCACCGACATCATGACCCTGATGCGCCGCGAACAAGATCAGAGGAACCAGACATGAGCACCTCCACCGTCGTCGGGCCTTTCGTCAAGTCCACCGCGAGCGGCCAGCAGGACGCCTGCGTGGAAGTGGCCCCGCTCTCCGACGGCGGCCGAGCGGTCCGCGACAGCAAGAACCAGCACGGCCCCCGCCTCTTCTTCACCGCCACCCAGTGGACCGCCTTCACCGACAGCGTGAAGGCCGACGCCCGCGGCACCGCCTGACCCGGCGCCCCGCGCCCCCACGGGCCGGGCCCCACGGACCACCTCCGTGGGGCCCGGCCCGCAGTCGCTCATCGGCGCGGGCACGTCCCCCGGTAACCGGCGTCCGGGACCCGGCGCTTCCACTCGTCACGGGTCAGTCCGCCGCCCGCGACCCGGCAGGCCATCCTGACGGTGTCGGCCGCGATCTGCGGATAGTCGCCGAGATCCCAGACAATGCCGGTGCCGTTGCTGGACGTGACCATGGTCCGTCCACGCGGCCCGCCCAGCACGACGTCGTTCACGGCCTTCCAGTGCCCGCCGAAGGAGTAGGCCAGATAGGGGTTCTCCCGGTCGGCGACGCTCCACAGGCGTACGGACCCGTCATCGGCCGCACCCGCGAGCAGGGCACCGTCCGGGTGGAAGGCCAGATGGCGCATGGTGGGGAGCTGCGGATCGGTCAGGGTGACTTCGCCCAGCTTGCGAGGACCGTGACCAGGACGCGCTTCCCACAGGTGCACGGGCATTCCGTCCTGGCCGGTGAGGACGATGCTGTCGACGGCGGCCACCGCGTCCCCTCCGGGGGCGAAGGCGGCCACCGAACCCGGATACCGGTGCCCCACCGACAAGGCGCGTGTTTTCCCGGCCTTGAAGTCCCACAGCCCGACCTCGCGTCCCGGGACGAGGATGTAACGGCCGTCCGGGCTGAACGCGATGTCCCGTATCGGGGCGTCGGAGCGGGTAGCCACCACTGCCGGCCGTAGCGGATCGGTGACGTCCCAGACGTGGATCTTCCGCACGTCGTTCAGGGCGAGCAGCGACGCGCCGGGGGCGAAGGCGAGGGAGGGCCCCAGTCCTCCGTCCTCCCCGTGGAGGGTGGCCACGACACGCGGACGGGCACGGTCGGTGACGCTCCACAGAGTGACGCGTGCGTCGTAGTCCACAGCGGCGAGCAGGGTGCCGTCACCACTGAGAGCGACGTCCGCGATACCCGTTCCCGCGCCCTGCTCGTCCTGCGGAGGCTCCACGAGGGAGAGTCTGCGGGGTTTCGCCGGGTCGGAGAGGTCCCACAGGGCGATCCTCCCGCCCCAGGACGCCGCGAGCGTCGTGCCGTCCTGGGTCAGGGCGAGTTCATCAGCCTGCGAGACCGGCCCCAGGAGGTCGAGCTGCTGGAGGTCGGCCAGGTCCCAGCGGATGACCTCCTGGGCGCTGTCGGAGAACGAGACCAGCGAACGGCCGTCGGAGGCGAACGCGACGGCCGCCAGAAAGGACTGGTGCCCGGTCAGCCTGTACTGCTCCACGAGGTCCTCCGGCCTGCCGACATCCCACAGCACGACGGTCTCGTCCCATCCTCCCGAGGCCAGACGGCGGCCGTCCGGGGAGAAGACGAGGGCCGCGACCCGGGCCGTGTGCCCCGTCCTCGTGCCCAGTTCCTTCGGGTGCCGGGGTGAGGAGATGTCGATCAGGGCGACTTCACGGTCGTCGGCCCCGGCCAGCAGTTCGCCGTCCGGGCTGAACGCCACCACATCGCCCGCTTCCCCCACCTCGGCCAGGAAGCGGGGCCGGCCCCGGGAGGTGACGTCCCAGAGCGCCGACCCGCCACCACCCGCGGTGACGAGGAGACGGCCATCCGGACTGAACAGCACCTGGTCCGTCTCCACCGGTTCCTCGTCGGACGCCTTCACCACGGCCAGAACCCGTGGTCGCTTCGCGTCGGCGAGACTCCACAGCACCAGCACTCCCGCGCTGACGTACTTCTTCCAGCCCGCCACCGCCAGCAGCGTGCCGTCCGGGCTCAGTGCCACCGACTCCGGCACACCGGACAGCCCGTCCACGCGCACCGTCGCCACCTCCCGCGGCACGACGTCTTCGCGGAGACCTCCGGTGTCCCACAGTTTCAGTTCATCGGTCCCGCAGGCCGAGGCGACCAGCCGGCCGCCGGTCCCGCCGAAGGCCACGCCGCTGCCGCCCTCCTTCGGCGCCGCACAGTCCAACCGTGCCAACGGGGCGCCCGGGACGGGGGCACGGCCGGTGTCCCACAGCGACAGTCGTGCCGGGTCCGTCTCCTTGGCGGCCAGGGTGCGTCCGTCGGCGCTGAAACCGATCGTCCCGTCCATGGTCCGCGCCGGCAGTTCGAAGGCGCCCCGGAACGGGTTGCGGGCCAGTGTGTCGAACAACCGGTGCCGGGAGTCGGCGCTGGGCTGGAGCGCGTGTGCGGCCAGGCCCAGCCGCAGGGAGGTCCGGGGATCGCTCTGGCTCAGGTTCCCGGCCTCCGCCAGCAGCGCGCGGGCCGTGGCCACCCGCTGTTGGGCCTCGGCGTTGTGCTGCTGGGCCTCGGCATTGTGCTGCTGCCGTACGGCGGCGAAGGCGGCGACCAGAGCCAGGCAGAGAGCCACAGCCACGGCTGCCAGGGCCCGTTGCAACAGCTTCGTCCGCCGCTGTTCACGGTACAGCTCCCGCTCGGCCGCTTCCTCCGAGACCGCCAGGAACTCCCTTTCACGCCCCGGCAGTACGGACTCCTCGGCCAAGGCCAGCGCCTCCCGGAGACGACTGTCCCGATAGAGGAACGCCGGGTCACGGCCTGCCACCTCCCATTCCTCGGCGGCCGTGCCGAGCCGCTGGCGCAGCAGCAGGGCGGCCGTGTCCTCCTCGATCCACCGGCGCAGCCGGGGCCAGGCCCTCAGAAGCGCTTCGTGGGCGATCTGCGCGGTGTCCTGGTCGACGGTCAGCAGCCGCTTGGTCGCGAGCAGGTCCTGGATCTCCTCCGACCCCTCCGGCAGCACGGCCAGCGGGACCCGGTGGCGTACGACGGCGGCGCCTCCGTCCGGCGGGAGGTACACCAGACGCAGCAGCAACTCCTTCATCATCCGGCGGCCGTTCTTGTCCAGCGACCGGTGCAGTTCCTTGGTGGTGGTGGCCACCGAACGCCAGATGCCACGGGTGGCCTCGTAACCGGCGAGGGTGAGCCGGACCCCGCTGCGGCGCAGCCACAACTCCCGCAGCACATGTGCCAGGAACGGCATCGCCGCCGTGTCCGCGGCGGACCGGCCCGCCCGCAGATCGTGCAGCAGCCGGTCCGTCAGCCCGGCCTCCAGGATCAGACCCACCGCACGGGCCGGCCCCTCCACGGCGGCACGCAGCTCCCGTGCGCGCAGCGGCGGAACGGTCAACTGGGCTTTTTCCAATGCCCGTTCAAGCGCGGGGTACTCCAAACAGCTGCCGTAGTGGTCGGCCCGCAGACCGGCCACGACGCGCGGCCCCGGCCCGTCCCCGGCCAGCACGGCGATGAACTCGGCGCGCTCGGCGGGGTCCTCGCACCGGGTGAACATCTCCTCCAGCTGGTCGACCACCAGCAGACGGCAGGCCGTCCGGCCGGGCAGCGGCTCGGGAAAGTGGCCGTGCGCGAGTGCGTCCCGTACCTCGTCCACACCCCGGCCGGTCGTCCGTGCCCATGCCCCGGCGAGCGTACGCATCGGGTGGGCGCCGGGGGCGGGGATCAGCAGGGCGGGGCGGGCGGGGGAGTCGGCGGCCAGGCCCGCGAGCAGTCCGGCGCGCAGCAGGGACGACTTGCCTGTGCCGGAGGCCCCCACGGCCACGATGACCCCGCTGTCCGGGTCCGCCCGCTCCACCAGTTCGATCAGCCTGGCGGCGAGTTGCTCGCGGCCGAAGAAGTGGGCGCTGTCCTCGGTGCGATAGGGCTCCAGGCCGGGATAGGGGCAGGGCACGTCGGCGGGCGGTTCGGCACGGGTGGCGTCCTGGAAGCCACCCGTGCCGTAGGCGTGGTTACGGGCCAGGTGCAGTGAACCCAGCCTGCCCTGGCTCTGCCGGGCCGGGTTGACGCGCGTATCGTCCGCGAACTCCCGGTCCAGCGCGATGTGCAGCCGGTCGGGGGTCAGCCAGGGCTGCCCGGCCGGGTCCCCGGAGGTGAGCAGACGCAGCAGCCGGCCGCTGAACAGGGTGTTCCGCTCGCCCTCGGGAGCAAAGGACAGTTCGAGGTACGAGGAGGAGGTGAGCAGGAAGCTGCCCCGGGGCCGGGCGGTGGAAAAGGCCCTCCGGACCCCGCCGTCCGTCTCCGCCACGGTGCCGGTCCCGGAGAAACAGCAGTCCAGCACGACCAGACTGCCGTGCTCCGGCTCGCCCAGCAGGTCGCACAGGGTGCGGTGGTCGACGGCCTCGGCGATGTTCCGGTCGGACCGGGTACCCCTCGTGGCGAGGTACAGGGTGTCGCGCGGGCCGAGCAGACCGTGCCCCACGTAGTAGAGCAGCACGGGCCCGTCGGCGGTCACCGCGTCCTCCACCGCCGCGATCACCTCGGCGGCGCCGGCTTCCGGAGGCACCCGGGTGACCTGGCCGGGCGTCATTCCGCAGACCCCGACCAGAGCGTCCCGGAGGTCGTCCAGCGTGGTGTCGACGGAGGGCAGACCGGCCAGTTCCGACCCTTGGACGTGAGTACCGGTACCGAAGAGCACGGCACGGGCGCCGGGTCTGCTCAGGTCACCCGTCATGTCCGGGGGCCTGGGATCCGGTGTCCTCCGCCCGGGGCCCGGTGTCCTCCGCGTCCCCCGGCGGGCGTATCAGCTGCTCGGCGAGGGCCGCGGCCTCCTCGGGGCCGAGCGCACGGGCGCGGCTGGAGGAGAGGGAGATCTCGGTCCCGTCGGGGCGGCGCACGGTAACGGTCCAACTGCCCCGACGGGTCTGCACCCAGGCGACCAGCGCCCCCGCGAACACCGCGGCCACCCCTCCCGGCTCCAGGACCGCCACGACGGCATCGACGACGGGGCCCATCGCGCCGGCCGGGGCCCCGTCCCGGTCCAGGCGGCCGACGCGGCTCTTCAGCCGGGGCTCGTTCCGCAGCCACCGGAGCAGCTCGGCGGCACCGTTCGCTTCGTCTCCCCCGTCCCCGGCGCGCACTGTCATGACCAGGTGCATGCATCCCCCCGTCGGACGTCTCGGTTTCGCTGCATGCCCAGCATGCCGCACCGGGAACGGGCGGGGAGGTGGTTCCGGCCGGACCCGGATGTCCGACGGGGTGGCTCCGGGCCGCCGCCGCTGTCGCCGCGGAACGGGGGGCGGGACCTTATGGCGTATTGCCGCCGGACATGCATGCCGTCGGCCCGCGATCGCCGGCGGAACCGGCGCCGGAACCGGAATCCACCCGGCACACGGCACACGGCACCCGGCACACAAAAGCCTCCGCCCCGCGAGAGAACTCGCGGGGCGGAGGCTTACATGGGGTGGTGGAGATGGCGGGAATCGAACCCGCGTCCAACGGTGCGGAACCAGGGCTTCTCCGAGTGCAGTTCGCTGTGCTTTTCTCGGCCCCGGAGGTCACGCGAACAAGCCTCCGACAGGCCCAGCCACTGTTTGATTTCCTTCTGGGCCCCGTGACCGGGCTCAGAAGTTTAGATCCCTTGATGATGCCAGGATCCGGGTCGGGATCACCCCCGGGCTGACACTCCGCAGAGTCTTCGCTTAGCTGCTAATTAGGCAGCGAGGGCGAAGGCGGAGGAATCGCGCTTGGTGTTGGCGATTATTGGTTGCGACATATGGTTTACGAGATCATTGCCGCTTCCTCGACTCGCTTCCCCTGCTTCGACATCCGCTGTCGAAACCGATCATCCCCATGTGGTGTTTTCAAAACGCGCACCCTCTGTGAGGTGCACGGCCCATCGTACGTGACCAACGCACACGGATGCCACTGTATTCCGGTGGCCCCGGCGCCGGCCCGCTTCCCGCCCGGTCCTCAGCCCTGGCGCTGGCGGCGGCGGGCCGCCGCGATGGCGCGGTTGGTCTCGCGGGTGTCCTGCTTCTCCCGCAGGGTCTGGCGCTTGTCGTACTCCTTCTTGCCCTTGGCGAGCGCGATCTCGACCTTGACCCGGCTGTCCTTGAAGTACAGGGCGAGGGGCACGATCGTGTGACCCGTCTCCTGGGACTTGGCCTGGAGCTTGTCGATCTCGGCCCGGTGCAGGAGCAGCTTGCGCTTGCGCTTCGCCGCGTGGTTGGTCCAGGTGCCCTGGACGTACTCCGGGACATGGATGTTGTGCAGCCACGCCTCGCCGTTGTCGATCTGGACGAAGCCGTCGACCAGCGACGCCCGGCCCAGCCGCAGCGACTTGACCTCCGTACCCATGAGCACGAGACCGCACTCGTAGGTGTCGAGGATGTGGTAGTCGTGCCGGGCCTTCTTGTTCTGGGCGATCATCTTGCGCCCGTTGTCTTTGTCTTTGCTCTTGGCCATAGTGCGGTCATTTTCGCACTACGACCCGCCCCCGAGGCCACTCAATACCGTCTCGGCCCGGTCTTCGGCCTCCGCGTCCGCCCCGACGTCCGGCGTGATGCCGCTGCCCTCGACGGTGCGGCCCGCCGGGGTGCGGTACTGCCCGACGGTCAGCTCGGCGACGGAGCCTCCCGGGAGCCTGCTCGGCATCTGCACGGATCCCTTGCCGAAGGTGCGGGTTCCCACGGTCACCGCCCTGCCCCGGTCCTGGAGGGCACCGGTGAGGAGCTCCGCCGCGCTCATCGTGCCGCCGTCCACCAGCACCACCACGGGCCGCTCGGTGTCGCCGCCGGGCTCGGCGTACAGCGCGCGCTGTTCACCGTGTACGTCGTACGTCGCGACCAGGCCGCCGTCCAGGAAGGCGGAGGAGGCGGTGACGGCCTCGGAGACCAGGCCGCCCTGGTTGGCACGCAGGTCCAGCAGGATCCCGGCGCCCCCGGGGGCCGTGTCCACGGCCTCGCGGACCTTCCCGCCGGACCCCTTGGTGAAGGCGGACACCTTGATCAGTAAGGCGGCGGCGGGATCGTCGCCCAGCCGCCGGACGGTGACCGGCTCCGTGCTGAGCCGGGCCCGCGTCAGCGTCGCCGGCCAGGTGCGACCGCCGCGCCGCAGCCCGAGGACGACGGTGGTCCCCTCGGCGGCGTCCTGCGCGTCACCGCGCAGCCACGCGACCACCTCGGCCACGGGGCGCTCGCCGACGGCCCGGCCGTCGACCTCCAGGATCCGGTCGCCCTCACGTATCCCGGCCCGGTCCGCGGGCCCGCCGGGATGGACCCGGGCCACGGTGACCTCGCCCCCGGCCGGGCGGCGGGCGGAGATCCCGACCCCGGTGTACGCACCGTCGAGGGCCTGCTCGAACTCCTCGTACTCCCGCTCGTCGTACACCGCGCCCCAGCGGTCCCCGCTGCGGCTGACGACCTCCTCGGCGGCCTCGGTGACGGATGTGCCGTCCGCCTCGGCGCCGGCCGCGGCCTCCTCGATCTCCGCGCGGTCGACCGGAGCGACCGGAGCGACCGTGGAGGAGACGGAACGCGCGGCTATCTCCGCCTCCCGCCCGCCGTCCTCCCCGGGGAGGGCACCGGTGACCGCGGCGGTGGCCAGCACACTCGCGAACACCAACGTCAGAGCGGCCCCGCGGCCGGCACCGCGGGGTCCGAAACGGTGCGTTTGGTCCGGCATGGGGCCGAGTGTAGGACAACGCCCCGTCGGTACACGGCTGGTGAGCCGTAAGCCCGACGGGGCGCTTGTCACACCTTCAGGTACTTGCGCAACGCGAACAACGCGGCCACGGCGGGCATCAGCAGTCCGATCGCGAGGACCAGCGGCAGCTTGGTGAGCACCGCGTCCCAACCGATGAAGTCGATCAGGTTCAGCTTCTCCTGGAGCGCGAGACCGCCGTCGATCAGGAAGTACCGTGCCGCCAGCAGCAGTACGCAGGCGAAGACGCCGCCGATCAGACCCGCGAACGCGGCCTCCATGATGAACGGCATCTGGATGTAGAAGCCGGAGGCGCCCACCAGCCGCATGATGCCCGTCTCCCGTCTCCGGCTGAACGCCGAGACGCGGACGGTGTTGACGATGAGCATCAACGCGATGACCAGCATCAGTGCCATCAGCACGATCGCCGCCACGTTCATACCGTTCATCAATTCGAAGAGGTTGTCCAGGATGCTGCGCTGGTCCGCCACGGACTGCACCCCGTCACGTCCGGCGAAGGCCGTCGCGACCACCTTGTACTTCTGCGGGTCCTTGAGCTTGACCCGGAACGACTCCTGCATCTGGTCCGGCGTGATGCTGCCGGCCATCGGGGAGTCGCCGAACTCCTCCTGGTAGTGCTTGTACGCCTCGTCGACCGTCTCGAAGAGCACCGGCTTCTCGACGATGTCCATCTTCTCCAGATCGGACTTGATCTGTGCCTTCTGCTCGGCCGTGACCGCGCCCTTCGCGCACTTGGGCGTGGTCTTGGCGTCGTTCTTGTTGCAGAGGTAGATCGAGACGTTGACCTTGTCGTACCAGTAGGTCTTCATCGAGCCGACCTGCTCGCGCAGCAGCAGCGCACCGCCGAACAGGGCGAGCGAGAGGGCGACGGAGACCACGACCGCGAAGGTCATCGTGAGATTGCGACGGAGACCGACGCCGATCTCCGACAGGACGAACTGGGCGCGCATGGCGTCCTTTCAGTATCGGTACTCGTGCGGGGGCGTGAGCGGGACGGGCCCGCTCAGTGCTGGTATCCGTAGACGCCGCGCGCCTGGTCACGGACGAGACGGCCCTGCTCGAGCTCGATGACGCGCTTGCGCATCTGGTCGACGATGTTCTGGTCGTGGGTCGCCATGATCACGGTGGTGCCGGTCCGGTTGATCCGGTCCAGCAG
This sequence comes from Streptomyces nitrosporeus, assembly GCF_008704555.1. NCBI lineage: Bacteria > Bacillati > Actinomycetota > Actinomycetes > Kitasatosporales > Streptomycetaceae > Streptomyces > Streptomyces nitrosporeus. Next base: position 4,816,335 of record NZ_CP023702.1, on the reverse strand, counting down.
CTTCATGATGCCCACGGAGGTCTGCGGGTCGAGGTTACCGGTGGGCTCGTCCGCGATCAGCAGCATGGGGCGGTTGACGAACGCCCGCGCGATGGCGACACGTTGCTGCTCACCGCCGGAGAGCTCGCCGGGCATCCGGTCCTCCTTGCCGCCGAGGCCGACGAGGTCCAGCACCTGCGGCACGGCCTTGCGGATCTCGCCGCGCGGCTTGCCGATGACCTCCTGCGCGAAGGCCACGTTCTGGGCGACGGTCTTGTTCGGCAGCAGCCGGAAGTCCTGGAAGACGTTGCCCAGCTGGCGGCGCAGCTGCGGCACCTTCCAGTTGGACAGCCGCGAGAGGTCCTTGCCGAGCACGTGGACGGTGCCCGTGCTGGCGCGCTCCTCGCGGAGGATGAGCTTCATGAAGGTGGACTTACCGGAGCCGGAGGAGCCCACCAGGAAGACGAACTCACCCTTCTCGATGTCGAGTGAGACATCCCGGAGCGCTGGGCGGCTCTGCTTCGGGTAGGTCTTGGAGACGTTGTCGAATCGGATCACGGATGCACCACGGTCGGCCGGGAGTAGGTGTGCGTGACCATACGCGAACCGGGCTGAGGCGCGCAGTCGGCGTCCGTCGATGAGGGATTTGTGACGGAAAGTGGCGGGGAACGAACCGGGGCGGGCCGGGCCCGTGCTTTCCGGAACACCTCGGGCCGCGCCGAAACCGGCCGGGGCTGGCACAGTGGAAGGGGGAACGGTCGCGTTTCCCTGAGCGTTGTGCGGAGAGAACGTGTGATGCGGCTCCGCCGCGCGGGAGGAGGAATGCGCATGACCTATGACCGACTGGTGTGCGCGAACTGCGCGGCTCCGGTGGCCGAGGGGCGCTGTCGCGTCTGCCGGGCGAGCCGGGAGCGTATGGAGGAGCAGGGGCTCTTCGCGAACGTCTCACCGGCGGCGCTGATCGCACTGATGGTGGTCCTGCTGGCGGCGCTGGCCCTGCTGGTGCACCAGGCGGCCTGACCGCCTCGCGCGCCCGGTGCCGGGCCGGGACCGCCATGAGGCCCCCGAGGGGGTCCTGGAACACCGGAAGGGCCCGGGGGAGCCGTCTGACGGCTTCCCCGGGCCCTTCTGTACGCCTCTACGGCCCTTTCACGGCCGTGCGGGGCGGTGTCGTACGTTGTTCCCGTACGGCTCAGACAGCCGCGCGGCTGCCGCCGGCCAGGCGCGGCAGGACACGGAAGCCGATACCGCCCGCGATCATCGTGGCGGCACCGATCAGCAGGAACGTGGTCTCGGCCGCACCGGTCTCGGCCAGCTCGTCCTTGCCCTTGCCCTGCTCGACCGGCTGGTTGCCGGCGCTGTTGGTGTCGGTGTTGTCGGCGCAGGCGATGCTGTCGCCGTCGACGGTGCAGCCGGAGCCGTTGCCGCCGGTGGACCCACCGGTGGACCCGCCGGTGACGCTTCCCGGCGTCTCGCCGTCGGGGTTCTCCCCGCCCGGGTTCTCCTCGCCCGGGTTCTCACCACCGGGGTTCTCCCCACCGGGGTTCTCACCGCCCGGGTTCTCACCGCCAGGGTTCTCCCCACCGGGGTTCTCACCGCCAGGGTTCTCCCCGCCCGGGTTCTCACCACCGGGGTTCTCCCCGCCCGGGTTCTCCCCGCCCGGGTTCTCACCACCGGGGTTCTCACCGCCAGGGTTCTCACCACCGGGGTTCTCACCACCGGGGTTCTCACCGCCAGGGTTCTCACCACCGGGGTTCTCACCGCCAGGGTTCTCACCACCGGGGTTCTCCCCGCCAGGGTTCTCACCACCGGGGTTCTCCCCGCCCGGGTTCTCACCACCGGGGTTGTCCGGGTTCTCGCCCGGGTTGGTCGGGTCGTCCTCCTCACCCGTGTAACCGGTCTGGACGGTCACCGAGGAGTCGTCAGCGTCCACGCCGATGAAGCCCGCAGCCTGCGCGGCACCGGTGACGGTGAGCGAGGCGCCCGCGGCGATAACCGCGCCGGCAGCTATCCGAGCGACGCGTACGCGCGTCTTCTTGGTCATCTGTTGCTACCCCCAGTAGCTGATCTCGTCGTTGGAGCAGCCATATGCGGTCCACGGCCCAGCGGGGTCGTTCTCCGCGGGGCCACGTCGCCGTGTTTCATCCCGCCCCCGATCACACCTGTCCCAGACATACGTGTGCTGCCCTAGCACCCTGTCCAGAGTTAAGGAGAACGTCAAGGCCGTTCCGGGGCATACGCTCCGCTATGGACGGTTCTTGACGGCTTTTCGGCATCACGACTGTGACACTCCTGGCCTAGCGTTCCCCAATTCCCGTACGCCGAAAGGCGGAAGACCCCGAAGCACCGAACGCACCGGGCCCGGGCAGGAATCCTGCCCGGGCCCGGCCGCCGTACGGGTACGGCTACTTCTCGTTCTGCTTGCGCCAGCGGATACCGGCCTCGATGAAGCCGTCGATCTCGCCGTTGAACACCGCTTCGGGGTTGCCGATCTCGAACTCCGTACGCAGGTCCTTGACCATCTGGTAGGGGTGCAGGACGTACGAACGCATCTGGTTGCCCCAGGAGTTGCCGCCGTCGCCCTTGAGCGCGTTCATCTTGGCCTGCTCCTCCTGGCGGCGGCGTTCGAGCAGCTTGGCCTGGAGGACGTTCATCGCGGACGCCTTGTTCTGGATCTGCGAACGCTCGTTCTGGCAGGAGACGACGATGCCGGTCGGCAGGTGGGTCAGGCGCACCGCGGAGTCCGTGGTGTTGACGCCCTGGCCGCCGGGGCCCGAGGAGCGGTACACGTCGACGCGCAGTTCCGACTCGTCGATGTCGATGTGGTCGGTCTGCTCGACCACCGGCAGCACCTCCACGCCCGCGAAGGACGTCTGGCGGCGGCCCTGGTTGTCGAAGGGCGAGATACGGACCAGGCGGTGGGTGCCCTGCTCGACGGAGAGCGTGCCGTAGGCGTAGGGGACCTCGACGGCGAAGGTGGTCGACTTGATGCCGGCCTCTTCGGCGTACGCCGTCTCGTAGACCTCGGTCTTGTAACCGCGCTGCTCGGCCCAGCGGAGATACATGCGCTGGAGCTTCTCGGCGAAGTCGGCGGCGTCGACGCCGCCCGCCTCCGCACGGATCGTGACCAGGGCCTCACGCGCGTCGTACTCGCCGGACAGGAGGGTGCGGACCTCCATCTCGTCGAGCGCCTTGCGGACCGACTCCAGCTCCGCCTCGGCCTCGGCCTGCGTGTCGGCGTCGCCCTCGTCCTCGGCGAGCTCGAAGAGGACCCCGAGGTCGTCGATGCGGCTCCGCAGCGCTTCGGCCTTGCGGACCTCGGCCTGGAGGTGCGAGAGCTTGCTGGTGATCTTCTGCGCCGCCTCCGGGTCGTCCCAGAGGGAGGGCGCCGCCGCCTGCTCCTCGAGCGCGGCGATGTCGGCCCTCATCGCATCGAGGTCCAGGACGGCCTCGATCGACCCCATGGTCGAGGAGAGGGACTTCAGCTCTTCGGAAATATCGACGACTGCCACAGGTCCAGCGTAACGGCTGCACGGATGAACCTGTCCCGCCACCCGGGGAGCCGGGCCCCGCCGGGGAGAGTCCGGGCGGCCGTCAGGGCGCCGCCGGGGCGGAGTTGCGGGTGTCCTCGGGGGTGGGGGCCGGGTCGTCTCCGCCGAAGGCGAACCAGCCGCCCACGCCCAGGGCCGCACAGAGCGCGAGGGCCGCCACACCCAGGGTGATACGACGCTTGCGGACGGTGCCGGACCTGTTACGGGCCGATCCCGGGCGGGGCCGGCCCGGGGCGCGGGGGGCGCGGGCGGTGCCGAGGGGGCCGCCGGCCAGTTCGTCGGGGGCCGGGACCCGCATGCTGGTGTGGGTGTCCCGGTTGGAGTCGGGGGAGGAGCCCGGGACCAGCGGTACGGCGCCGCGGCGGCGGGGCTCCTCGGGGACCGGGGCGTAGCCCTGCTCGTCGTACGCCGGCGACTCGGTCCCGGAATCGGGCTCGTCGACGTCGAGCGGGGGTATCCCGGCCAGCAGCGGGATCAGCTCCCGCAGCCGCGTCGCCAGCTCCGAGGCGCGCAGCCGGGAGGCGGGCGCCTTGGCCAGGCACTGCACCAAAAGCTGCCAGAGCTCCTCGGGGATGCCGGGCAGCGGGACGACGGTCTCGGTGACGTGCCGGCGCAGTACGGCGCCGGGGTGGCCGCCGCCGAAGGGCGTGAAGCCCGCCAGGAGCTCGTAGAAGACCGTGGCCAGGGCGTAGATGTCGACCGCGGCGCGTGGCGGGAGCCCCTCCACGATCTCGGGGGCCAGGTAGTCCGGCGTGCCGATGATCCTGGTGGCCTTGGCGCGGCGGGGCGTGTCGATCAGCTTGGCGACGCCGAAGTCGGTGAGCAGGGCGGGGTGGGCGCCGCCGGGGCCCGGGGGGGCCTCCATGTCGAGCAGGATGTTCTCCGGCTTGACGTCCCGGTGGACGACCCCGGCCCGGTGCGCGGCGGCCAGGCCGTCGGCGACGTCCGCGACGATCGCCGCGGCGGCCTCCGGCGCGAGGCGGCGTTCCCGGTCGAGCCTGGTCCGCAGATCGGTGCCGCGGACCAGGTCCATGACGAGCGCCAGGTCGTTCCCGTCGACGACGAGGTCGCGGACGGCCACGATGTGCGGATGATCGAGTCCGAGCAGCGCGGTGCGCTCCTGTACGAAGCGGCCCACGAGCTCCTGGTCGGACGCGAGGTCCTCGCGGAGCAGCTTGACGGCGACAGGCCCTTCCGGGCCCTCCCCGAGCCACACCGTGCCGGCGCTTCCGCGCCCCAGGATCTGGTGGGCCGTGTACCGGCTGCCGATATTCCGTGCCACGACTGCTCCCTCAGCGGCTGGCGTTGACCCCCGGTCGACAAAGTTACGCGGCGATCGGGGCGTTGGGGGCCGCGGACGGCACCGACCTCGGCTTCCGCGGGCCGAATCGGCCCGCGGAAGTCGACAAAGAAACAGGCCGGGGGTGTTACTGGCCCGTAGGTGTGTCGGAGCCGCCTCCGAGGTCCTCGATCCAGCCGGTGACCTTCGAGATCCCGTCCCCGATGGCCTCCCAGTAGCTCTTGCCCTCCGCGATCCAGCCCTGGAGCGGTGTCAGCTCCCAGATCAGCCAGCTCGCGACGACCAGCAGCACCACCGTGAACAAGCAGCCCTTGAGGCAGCCCAGGCCCGGGATGCGCATCGGGTTGGCGCTGCGCTGCCGGGGCGGCCGGGGCTGACGCGGCGCGGGCGGCTGCGGCTGCTGGGGCTGCTGCGGCTGCTGGGGCGGGGCGTACTGCTGGTGCTGCGGCTGCGGCGGGGGTGCGTACGGGCGGCGCTGCGGCTGCGGATACTGCTGGGCCTGCGGAGGCTGCTGATGCGGGGGCTGCTGCCGGTGCTGGGGGGCCGGAGCCGGGGGGGCCTGGCGCTGCGGACGGCGGCGGAGCGGGTCCTGGCCCGGGTCGAGGTACTGCACCTGCGTCTGCTCGTTGCGGTCGCGGGCCGCCCTCAGCTGGGACTGCCAGGGGTGCGGTTCGTCGGGCTGCGGCGCGCCCTCGGGGCGCGGCGGCACCGGCGGCATGACGGCGGTCGGATCTGCGTGCCCGGCACCGCCCCCGGCTCCTCCGGTCTGCGGCAGGACGCTGGTCGGGGCGGCCGGGTCGTAGGAGCCCGCGTTGCCCGGCAGCACCTGGGTCGGGTCGGCCGCGTCCTGGGTGCCGGGGACGGCGGCGGGCGCCGGGTCGGGGGCGAGCAGGGCGCCCACACCCTCGGCGGCGGCGATCTGGGCCGAGTTGGCGTGCACGCCGATCCCGGCGCCGACGGTGCGCAGCGCCCGGGCGAGGTTCACGGCGCTGGGCCGCCGGCCGGGGTCCTTGCTCAGGCAGCGCTCTATGACCGTCCACAGCGGCTCGGGGACGCTGCCGGGGCGGCGGGGCTCCTCGTTGAGGTGCCGGTGCAGCACCTCCAGTGCGGTGCCGCCGCCGAACGGCGGTCGCCCGGTGACCAGTTCGTACAGCAGGATGCCCGCGCCGTAGATGTCCACGGCGGAGGTCTGCGGGCGGCCCTCGGCGGACTCCGGCGCCACGTACGCGGGCGTGCCGACGAACTCGTGGGTCCGGGTCAGCCCCGGGGAGTCGGCCAGCCGCGCGATGCCGAAGTCGGTGAGCATCGGGTGCATCCCGCCGTCGCGCTCGTCGAGCAGCACGTTGGCGGGCTTCAGGTCGCGGTGGACGACGCCGTCGGCGTGGCTGGCGGCGAGCGCGTCCGCGATCTGCGCGGTGAGCAGGGAGGCGGCGACCGGGGTGAAGGGGCCGTTCTCCCGGAGGTAGCGGTGCAGGTCCGGGCCGTCGACCAGGTCCATCACCAGGGCCAGCAGATCGCCCTCGACGACGAGGTCCCGGGTCCGCACGATGTTCGGGTGGGTCAGCCGCAGCAGCACGGAACGCTCGCGCAGGAAGCGCATCACGACGTCCGCGTCGTTGGCCAGCTCCTCCTTGAGCACCTTGATCGCCACGGTCTCGCCGGGCTGGCCGGCGACGGCCGCCTCGGCCCCGGCGGTCTCCCGCTGGCGGGCTCGCCAGACGGTGCCCGTGGCGCCGCGCCCGAGCGGCTCCTCGAGCAGGTACTTGCTGCCGACTGGCCGCACGTCACGCGCTCCCTGCTGATCGTTGTGCTCGGCGGCCCCCCGGCCCGCCCGGATGTTCCGGCCCACTCTAACGACCCGGCACCACGGTGGGGCCGGTCGTTGTCGGGGGAAGACGCAACCATCGGGGAGTTGGTTGCCGAACGAGTGTGCAGCACCTCCCGCGCCAAGGCCAAGCAGGCACTTTTACCCCCACACCCGGCCAATCATGATCACTAAGCGGTCACCCCCGGGCGTGTTGTCAGTGGCGGATGGGAGGATGCCTTCCAGCACGGAACCGCGGGGTCGGGAGCCTCTCGCTCCGTGACGACCTGTACCGGACGACGCGTCCGTGCCGGGTGGGGGAGAACACAGGGCCTTCCCCCTGCCGGGCGCCCCGCGCAGAAGGGACCGCTGACGGCGATGCAGATCCGGCTGACCGTCCTCGCGCCGCGCAGCGGCCAGACCCCGGCGCGCACCTGCGACGTGCTCGTCACCGCCCCCGCGGGGACAGCGCTCGCCGCCGTCGCGTCGGCCCTCGCCTCCGCGGTGACGGGGCCGGAGGGCTCCCAGGGCGGCGGGGCGGTGGTGCTGTACGCCGGACGCGAGCGGCTCGACGCGCAGCGCCGCACCCTCGGTGAGCCGCCGCTGGTGGACGGGGCGGTGCTCTCGCTCCAGGTGCCCGGCGAGGAGGAGGGCTCCGGAGACCCCGCCCCGGCCCGGCTGCACGTGGTCGCCGGGCCCGACGCCGGCGGGGTCCACCTGCTGCACGGCGGGCAGGTCAGGATCGGCCGGTCCGCCGACGCCGACGTACCGCTGGACGACCCCGACGTGTCCCGGCTGCACTGCGCGGTCACCGTCCTGGAGGACGGCCGGGTCGCGGTCGCCGACCTGGGCTCCACGAACGGCACCTCGCTGGACGGCACCCCGGTCCACGACCGCCCGGTCCGGCTGGCCCCCGGGGCCCTGCTGCGGCTCGGCGAGTCGGTGCTCACGCTCACGGCCGGCGGGCGCACGCCCACGCTGGAGACGGCCCCCGACGGCGAGGGCCACCTGCGGGTGACCCGGCCCGGCACCGGCGGTGGAGAGGCGGCCCGGACCGCCCCCGGCCCAAAGGCGCCGCACGGCACGGAAGCACCGCCCGGCCCGGCGGACACGGGCGGGGCCGGCGGCCACGGCAGGGCCCGGGGCGACCACCCCGGCGCCCTCGGCCCGCAGGACCCCCACGGCCGGCCCGGCGGCCCCGCCGGGCACGATGAACGGCGGGACGCACCCGGACCCGGCGAAGGCCGCGGGCCCGCGAGCCGGGACACGGCCGGTGTACCGCCGCAGCCCACCCACGGCCGGGGCGCCCGGGTCGTCCCGGCCGAGGCCCCCCGGCGCGGCGGCATAGGCGCGTGGGCGCGGCGGCTGGCGGGCGGGCGCGGCGAGGCCGCCCCGCCCGCGCACCCCGGCCCCGCCCCGCAGGCGGGCCCCGGGGACCCGGCCGCGCACACCGCCGCCCCGGCCGCCCCGGCGGGCACCTGGCCGGATCCGGCGTCGGTGCTCCTGACCGCGCTCGGCCCCGGGCCCCGCCTGTGGGAGCGCGACGGCGCGCACCCGGAGGCCCTGGTCGTCCGGCTGGGCACGACCGAGCGCGCCGACCTGCCCGCCGTGCCGGTCACCGTGGGTCTGCGGGAGGCCGGTTCGCTCGGACTGGCCGGGCCGCACGACCGGCTGCCGGGGCTGGCCCGCTCGGTGGTGGCCCAGCTCGCCGCCCTGCACCCGCCGTCCGGCCTGGAGATCGTGCTGATCAGCACGGACCGCACGCGCGGCACCGAGGAACGGCGGCGGGAGTGGTCCTGGCTCGGCTGGCTGCCGCATCTGCGCCCGCTGCACGGCCAGGACTGCCGGCTGCTGCTGGCGTACGACCGGGAGCAGGCGGAGGCCCGGGCGGCGGAGCTGGTGCGGCGGATGGACGAAGGACCGCTGGGCCCCGGCTGGGCCAGCGCGGACCGGGCCTCGGTGGCCGAGGCGGCCCGGCGGTACGAAGGCCCGTTCACGGTGGTCGTGGTGGACGGCGACCCCGGTTCCGCGGCGCTGCGTGAGACGACGGCCGGACTGGCGGGCGCCGGAGCGGCGGCCGGTATCCATCTGATCTGCCTGGCCCAGGCCCCGGCGGCCTCGCCGCTCTCCCCGGTCGACGCGACCTACGACACCGCGTGCCGGGCCTCGATCCCCTTCCGTGAGTGCGGCGCGGTCGCGATGCTGAGCGGCGACGTGGCGACCTCGCTGCGGCTGCTGCGCACGGCGGGCGGGCAGGTCGCGGGACACGGCACGGTCGCCGTCGTGGACGCGGTGTCGGCGGCCTGGGCCGAGCGCTTCGCCCGTGCGCTGGCCCCGCTGCGGGACGAGGGCGCGGGGCCCCTCCCGGGCCGCCCGGTGGCGGCGGCGCTGCCTCCGTCGGCCCGGCTGCTGGACGAGCTGGGTCTCGCGCGGGCCACTCCCGCCTCGCTGATGGCCCGCTGGGCATCGACGGCGGAGGAACAGCCCGGTGCGACGGTCCGCCCGGCCGTCCCGGCCCCGGCGGCGGCCGGGACGGACACGGCGGGCTCCGGCCGCACGCTGAGCACCGGTCCGCGCGTCGGCGCGCAGCGCGAGGCCCCGGAGAGCGGCCGTACCGGCTCCGCGCGCACCGTGTCCGGCCGCACCGGCCCCGGGTCCCCCGGCCCCGCCGAGCCCGCCCCGTCCCCGTACCGGCGCAGCGGCCCCACCAGTTCGGGGGCCGGCCGCTCGGTGTTCCCGGCGGCCGTCGCCGTGCCCGCGCAGCGGCGCGAGGGCCGGGCGGCCGCGGCCGCCTCCTACCCGGGCAGACCGGTGATCGTGCTGGGCGCCGGACCGCGGGGGCCCCTGCTGGTGGATCTGGCCGACGAGGGGCCGCACCTGCTGATCGAGGGCCCGGCGGGCAGCGGCCGTACGGAGCTGCTGCGGGCCGTGGCCGCGTCCCTGGCCTCCGCCGCGCGCCCCGACCGGCTCGGCATCCTGCTGATCGACGGGGCGGGCGACACCTCCGCGCAGGGGCTCGGCCCGTGCACGGAGCTGCCCCACGTCTTCACGCACCTGGTCGCCTCGGAGCCGGTGCGCATGCGGGAGTTCGCACAGGCGCTCGGCGGTGAGCTGAAGCGCCGCGCCGAACTGCTGGGCACCCTGGACTTCGCCACCTGGCACGCCCGGTACGACGAGTCCCAGGTGTCCGGGACCGGCCGGCCGGCCGCGGACAGCGGTGACCTCGACTCCCCCGCCAGCGGCACCCTGCGGCTGCGTCCCCCGGGGCAGCGCCCCGCCGACCCGGGCCCCTCGCCGCTCCCCCGGCTCGTGGTCCTGGCCGACGACTTCGACGCCCTGGTCGCCCCGTCGCTCGGCAGCCCGGGGCGCCCGTCCGCCGGTTCGGTGGTGCGGGTGCTGGAGGCCGTGGCCAGGGACGGCGAGCGGCTGGGGGTCCATCTCGTCGCCACGTCCGCCCGCCCCGACCGCACCGAGGACACCGAGCTGGCGCGCGGCGCCCGGCTGCGCGTGGTGCTCGACCCGCCGGTCCTGCCGCCGTCCCCCGACGAGGCGGCGCCGGGGCGGGGCAGGCTGGGGCACCCCGACGGGCGGGTGACACCGTTCCAGGGCGGCAGGGTCACGGGCCGGATCCCGCGTACGGCGACCCTGCGCCCCACGGTCGTACCGCTGGAGTGGGAGCGGATGGGCGATCCGCCGGCCCGCCGGCCGGTGCGGGAGCTGGGCAACGGGCCCACCGATCTGGCGTTGCTGGCGAGCGCGTTGGAGCGGGCGGCCCGCTCGGTCAACGCCGAGCGGCTGCCCCCGCTGATCCCCGCCGTTCCGGCCTCCGGCCGCTGACGTCACGTCACGAGCCCATCACGATCACCGGGTCGGGGGTGATGACGGTATTGCGGGCCCCGTGGTCCCGGCGTAGAGATGTGCGCACGGACGATGTGAACCGCACGATGTGAGAGGTGAGCGGCACCGCAGGTCCCACCGTCGGTGCCGGTCCGCACACATGCGCGCAGAAGAGACGGGGCAGGAATGCGCACAACCCTTCGCATGCGCAGGGCAGCAGTGGCGTTGACCGCGGCCGGGGCACTCGCCCTCACGGGCTGCGGCGGCGACGGCAAGGGCGGGAAGAAGGACGGGGCCTCCCCGAAGGGTGAGGACAGCACGCCGAGTGTCGCCTTACCGAAGCTGGACGGGGAGGAGATATCCGTCGCGGCGGTCTGGACGGGTCCCGAACAGGCCAACTTCACCAAGGTGCTGGACGAGTTCGAGAAGCGCACCGGCGCCACGGTCACCTTCGTCCCGGCCCAGGACCCGATCGTCAACTTCCTGGGTACGAAGATCGCGGGCGGCCAGCCGCCGGACGTGGCGATGATCCCGCAGGTGGGCGCGGTCCAGCAGGCCGTGGCCAAGAAGTGGGCCAAGCCGGCCGGCCCCGAGGCGCGGGCCCAGCTGGGGCAGAACTACGCGCAGGTCTGGCAGGACCTCGGAGCGGTCGACGGCACCCAGTACGGGGTCTACTTCAAGGCCGCCAACAAGTCCCTGATCTGGTACAACGCCCAGGCGTTCGAGAACGCGGGCGCGAGTGAGCCGAAGACCTGGAAGGACTTCCTGAACACCGCCGAGACGGTCTCCGCCTCCGGTGTCACCCCGGTCTCGGTCGGTGGCGCGGACGGCTGGACGCTCACCGACTGGTTCGAGAACATCTACCTCTCCCAGGCCGGTCCCGAGAAGTACGACCAGCTGGCGAAGCACGAGATCAAGTGGACGGATCCGTCCGTCGGGGACGCGCTGACCACCCTCGCGGAGCTCTTCGGCAAGCCGGAGCTGATCGCGGGCGGCGCGGACGGCGCGCTGCAGACGGAGTTCCCCGCCTCGGTGACCCAGACCTTCACCGGCGGCGACACCCCCAAGGGGGCCATGGTCTTCGAGGGTGACTTCGTCTCGGTCAACATCGCGCAGACCAAGGCCGAGATCGGCAAGGACGCCAAGGTGTTCCCCTTCCCGGCGGTCGGCGCCGAGTCCCCGGTGGTGACCGGTGGTGACGCGGCGGTGGCCCTGAAGGACGGCAAGGGCGCCCAGGCGCTGCTGACCTGGCTCGCCTCGACCGACGCGGCGCGGATCTGGGCCGAGGCGGGCGGTTTCATCTCCCCGAACAAGGCGCTGGACCCGGCGGCCTACCCGAACGAGGTGCAGCGCACGATGGCGAAGGCGCTGATCGCGGCCGGTGACGACGTCCGGTTCGACATGTCCGACCAGGCGCCCCAGTCGTTCGGCGGGACGCCCGGCAAGGGCGAGTGGAAGATCCTCCAGGACTTCCTGAAGAACCCGGGGGACATCGCGGGGACCCAGGAGGAACTGGAGTCCGCGGCCGCCGAGGCGTACGCGGGCTGACGCGATGACGACCACGGCAGCGGGGGGCGCCGGAGCGGCGCCTCCCGCCGGCAAGCATCCCGGGGCACGTCCGGGCGGACAGGGCGGCCGGAGCGTCACCGGCACCCGCAAGGCGGTCGCGGCGGTGTTCCTGCTGCCCGCCCTGGTCCTGCTCGGCGCCCTCGTCGTGTATCCGATCGGATACTCCGTCTACCGGTCCTTCCTCGACCAGGCAGGCACCGGTTTCGCCGGCCTCGACAACTACAAGACGCTCTTCACGGACGACACCATCCGCACCGCCGTGAAGAACAACGCGGTCTGGGTGGTGTTCGCCCCCACGGTCGCCACCGCGCTGGGCCTGGTCTTCGCGGTGCTGACCGAACGCATCCGCTGGGGGACGGCGTTCAAGCTGCTCGTCTTCATGCCGATGGCGATCTCGATGCTGGCCGCCGGGATCATCTTCCGGCTGGTGTACGACCAGGCGCCCGAGCGCGGGGTGGCCAACGCCGTCGTCGTCGGGGTGCACGACACCTTCGCGGAGTCCTCCGGCTTCCCGAGGGCCCGCCCGCTGCCCGTCCACCCGCTGAAGGCGGGCGGCGGAGGTGCCTTCGTCACGAAGGAACCGGTACGGGCGGGCGAGCCGGTGCGGCTGCCGCTCGTCGGGGTGGCTCCGGCGAAGATGCCCGGCGACGCAGAACCGGCCCGGACCCCGGAGCCGGCGGACGACGGGAAGGTCACCGGCACCGCGTGGCTGGACTTCACCCGGGGCGGCGGCGGGAAGCCCAACGCCGTCGACCCGGCGGAACTCGGCCTGAAGGGCCTCCGGGTCGAGGCCGTCAGGGACGGCGAGGTCGTCGCCACCGCCACCGCCGGCGCGGACGGGGTGTTCACCCTGCCCGCCTCGGCCGACGGCGCCACCCTCCGGCTCCCGGCGGACAACTTCCGGGAGCCCTACAACGGCGTCGACTGGCTCGGCCCCACGCTGGTGACGCCCGGGATCATCGGGAGCTACGTCTGGATGTGGGCGGGCTTCGCCATGGTGCTGATCGCCGCGGGCCTGGCGGGCCTGCCGCGTGAGCTCCTGGAGGCGGCCCGGGTGGACGGCGCCAACGAGTGGCAGGTGTTCCGCCGGATCACCGTCCCGATGCTCGCCCCGGTCCTGGTGGTGGTGCTGGTCACCCTGATGATCAACGTACTGAAGATCTTCGACCTGGTCTTCATCATCGCGCCGGGCTCCTCCCAGGACGACGCCAACGTCCTGGCGCTCCAGCTGTACCGGTCCTCCTTCGGCACGGACGCCGATCTCGGGGTCGGCAGCGCCATCTCCGTACTCCTGCTGCTCCTGGTGGTCCCGATGATGCTCGTCAACATCCGCCGGATACGGAAGGAGGGGCGCCGATGACCACGACCGACGAGGCCGGGACCGCGGGCGCCGGCGCGGCGGGGCGCGCCGCCTCCCCGGACACCGCGGCCGGGGCAGAGAGGGCGCGGCCGTCCCTCGCCGCACGGATCGCCACCCGGGCGGGGGGCGGCCTCATGCGGGTCTTCCTCCTCCTCGTGGCCCTGTTCTGGCTGATGCCGACCGTCGGGCTGCTGCTCTCCTCGCTGCGGAGCCCGGACGAGATCGCGGCGAGCGGCTGGTGGAAGGTGTTCACCGCCCCCACCCGGATCACCTTCGACAACTACCAGCGGCTGCTGGACAATTCGGCGATCACCGACTCGCTGTTCAGCACCGTCCTGATCACCGTCCCGTCCACCCTGCTGGTGGTGGTGATCGGCTCGTTCGCCGGGTACGCCTTCGCCTGGATGGAGTTCCCGGGGCGGGACTGGTGGTTCCTGCTCGTCGTGGGACTGCTGGTGGTGCCCGTCCAGGTCGCGCTGATCCCGGTCTCCGAACTCTTCGGCGCCATCGGGATCTTCGAGACCACGCTCGGCGTGATCCTCTTCCACACGGCGTTCGGTCTGCCCTTCGCCATCTTCCTGCTGCGGAACTTCTTCGCGGAGATCCCGCGTGAACTGCTGGAGGCCGCCCGGCTCGACGGGGCAGGCGAGATCCGGCTCTTCACCCGGGTCGTGATGCCGCTGGGCGGGCCGGCGATCGCCTCGCTCGGGATCTTCCAGTTCCTGTGGGTGTGGAACGACATGCTGGTCGCGCTGATCTTCGCCGACTCCGACTCGCCGCCGATCACCGTGGCACTGCAACAGCAGGTCCGTCAGTTCGGCAACAACATCGACGTACTGGCGCCCGGTGCCTTCGTGTCGATGGTCATCCCGCTGGCGGTCTTCTTCGCCTTCCAGCGGCAGTTCGTCTCCGGGGTGATGGCCGGCGCCGTCAAGTAGGGGGCGCCGTCGCGTAGCGGGATCCCTCACGCAGGGGGCGCCCCCTGCGTAGCGGGAACCGTCACGCAGGGGGCGCCGTCGCGTAGGGCGCGTCCCGGGAGGGGAAGCCCGCAAAAGACTCGACAGCACACGCGTTCGTCAATATCAGGGCGGCCCGTTCACTCCCGATCGGGCCGCCCTACCTCGGAGTTCGCCCGAATGCCATATCCGGCGTAACCAAGTCACTCCATCGGCCGTTTGCGGGCCACCTGCCCTCCCGCGAGCGAATCCCTGGATGTGTTGTGCCCCGGTTCAGTGTCATCGTGCCCGCGTACCGGGTCCAGGCGTATCTGCACGCGTGTCTCGACTCCGTGCTGAACCAGTCCTTCAAGGACCACGAGATCATCGTGGTCGACGACTGTTCACCGGACGCCTGCGGCTCGATCGCCGACGAGTACGCCGCCCGTGACCCGCGCGTGAGCGTCGTCCACCTGCCGGCCAACTCCGGTCTGGGGCCCGCCCGCAACGCCGGGGTGGAACGGGCGAGCGGCGACTACCTGCTCTTCCTCGACGGTGACGACACCTTCACCCCCGAGGCCCTCCAGGCCGTCGCCGACCGCCTGGAGGAGACCGGCGGGCCCGATGTCCTGGTCTACGACTACGCCCGCACCTACTGGTCCGGGAAGAGCGAGCGCAACGTCTTCTCCCAGGCCCTCGCCGAGACCGGTCCGCCGACCTTCCGGCTGGCGGACCGGCCGGAACTGCTCAAGGTCCTCATGGTGGTCTGGAACAAGGCGTACCGCCGCGAGTTCGTCGAGGCGGAAGGGTTCACCTTCCCGCCCGGCTACTACGAGGACACCCCCTGGACCTACCCGGTGCTGATGGCCGCCGGATCGATCGCCGTCCTGGACGCCGTGTGCGTCGACTACCGGCAGCGGCGCCGCGGCAACATCCTCTCCACCACCACCCGCAGGCACTTCGACGTCTTCGACCAGTACGACCGGGTGTTCGCCTTCATCGACGCCCGGCCCGAACTGGCCGTCTGGCGCCCGGTGCTGTTCCGGCGGATGCTCGACCACTTCTCGACCCTGTTCACCTCCCCGGGGCGGCTCCCCCGGGGCACCCGGGCCCAGTTCTTCCGCCGTGCCCGTGCCCACTGCCGCCGCTACCGCGCGCCCGGGGCCGCCGTGCCGCGCCGCGCACGGCTGCGGCACGCCCTGTTCCGGCTGGGCGCCCACCGGACGTACCGGGCCCTGTGGGCCGGGCAGCGGCTGCGCGGACGCCTGGCCGGCGCGGCACGGGCGGTGCGCCGGGCCCTGCGCGGTGCCGCCCTCCAGCTGCACTACCGGGTGCAGCTGCGGCTGCCCGTACGCCCCGGGGAGGCGGTGTTCGCCGCCTACTGGAACCGCGGTTACACCTGCAGTCCGGCGGCGCTGGAGGCCGCGGCCCGTGACCTCGTCCCGGGGCTGCGCACCTCGTGGATCTGCCACCCCGCGTACGCGCACACCGTCCCCGACGGGGTCCGGGTGCTGCACCCGGGGACGGCCGCGTACTGGACGGCCCTGGCCCGGTCCCGGTACCTCGTCAACAACGTCAACTTCGACCGCAGGCTGGTGAAGAGACACGGCCAGGTCCTGGTGCAGACCCACCACGGGACCCCGCTGAAGACCATGGGCACCGATCTGGTGCACCGGCCCGCGGCGGCCGGCTCCATGGACTTCGCGCAGTTGCTGCGCAACGTCGACAAGTGGGACTTCTCGCTCTCCGCCAACCAGCACTCCACCCTGGTGTGGGAGCGCATCTACCCCTCCGGGTACACGACGCTGGAGTACGGCAGCCCGCGCAACGACGTCTTCCACCGCGCCCGCCCCGAGCTGATCGCCCGGCTGCGCGCCGAGCTGGGGGTGCGGGAGGGCGTCACCGCGCTGCTGTACGCCCCGACCCACCGCGACTACCTGCGCGGCCGGCAGCGACCGCTGGACCTCGAACAGCTCGTCCGGGTCCTCGGCCCGCGCTATGTGGTGCTGGCCCGTTCCCATTACCTCGACACGGCCACCGGGACCCCGGCCGGGCGCACCCCGCACCCGCAGATCATCGACGTCGGCGGCCATCTGTCGGTCGAGGAGCTCTGCCTCGCCTCCGACGGGCTGATCACGGACTACTCCTCGCTGATGTTCGACTACGTCAACCTGGACCGGCCCGTCGTCCTCCACCTGGAGGACCGGCAGGCGTACGAGGCGGCGCGCGGCACCTACTTCGACCTGGAGGCGTTCCCGCCCGGCGCGGTGGCCCGCAGCCAGGAGGAGCTGCACGAGATCTTCACGAGCGGCCACTGGCGCGGGCCGCGTTCCACCCAGCGGCGCGCCGCGTTCCGGGCCAGGTTCTGCCCGTACGACGACGGGCACGCGGCGGAGCGGGTGGTACGCCGGGTGTTCCTGGGGGACGCTCCGGCGCAGCCCCAGCCGGTCGCCTCCGGCGAGCTGCGGCCGTCGGGGGTGCCCCGGCAGGTGATGGTGCGGGAGTACACCAACGGGTGAACCCCGGGGCGCCGGCGGACAGCCGGACCGGGCCCATCCGCGCCCGGCGGCCTGCCCGTCCGGGGAGGTCTGCCCGTGCCCCAGGGGCCTGGTCGTACCGGGGGGTCTGCCCGTGCCCCGGCGGCCTGGCCGTACCGGGGAGGTCTGTCCGCGCCCGGGGGGCTGTCCACGCCCCGGGGGCCTGAGCGCGCCCGGGGGCTTCGCCGCGCTCAGCGGCCCGGCCGTGCCCGGGGCCTCACCGCTCCAGGAAGGCGAACAGCTCCTCCCAGCGGCGGACGATCTCCGCCTCGGAGAAACGCTGGACCCCCGCCCGCGCCCGGTCCCCCATCGCGTCCCGCATCCGCGGGTCCCCGGTGAGCCGCAGCAGACGGTCGGCGAGGGCACCGACGTCACCGGCGGGGGCGAGCAGCCCGTCCTCGCCGTCCCGCACGATCTCCCGCACCCCGGGGGCGCAGTCGAAGGCCGCACACGGCAGCCCGCTCGCCATCGCCTCCATGAGCGCCAGCGGGAAACCCTCACCGCGTGAGGACTGGACGAAGACGGAGGAGCCGGCGAGCGCCCCCGGCACATCGTCCGTACGGCCCCGCCACCGCACCGAACCGTCCAGCCCCAGAGCGGTGCACCGCGCCCGCAGAGCGGCCTCGTCCTCGCCCGCCCCGTACACGTCCAGCGTCCAGCCGGGCCGTTCGGGGGCGACCAGGGCCCAGGTGTCCAGGAGCATGTCGATGCCCTTCTGGTCGGTGAGCCGCCCGATACTCGCGACCGACTTCCCGGTACGCGGGGAGGGCACCGCGGGCAGCCGGGCCAGCGCGTTGGGCATGAAACCGACGTTGTCCATCCCGTCCCCGGCCCAGGTGTCGGCGTCCTCCTCGGTGAGGACGAGCCAGCGGTCGAGCGCCGCGTAGTGGTTCCTGATCCAGCGGTAGCGGTGGCTCGCCCGCGAGTAGGCGTACGACTCGTGGCTCATCCCGATCACCCGCAGGCCCCGGGTGTCCGCCTCGCCGACCCACTCCATCGCCCAGACCTGGCTGACGATCACCACCCCGCCGGGCCGGGCCGACCGGAAGATCCCGGAGAGCCGCTCGACGGCCTCCCGCTTGGCCGCCGCCCTGGCCGCCTCCCGCCGCCGGGCCGGGACCCGGAAGCGGTCGCGTACGCCCCGGGGCGTCCAGGGGGTCGGCGGGTGCGCCGGATACAGGGCGGTGACCGGATAACCCGGCGGGTCGGGCAGGGCCATCTTCAGCTCGGCCGCGTGGACACCGACGGTGTGCACCCGGTGGCCCTGCTGCTGGAACAGCTGGGCCGTCCGGTGCATCCAGCCCGTCACTCCCCCGAGTTCGTCCGTGCTGTTGGCGACGATGAAGATGTCACGGCCGGTGCTGCTCATCAGCGGTCCTCCCCGGACGGTACGGATGGTACGGACAACGCGGACGAAGCGGACGGTACGGACGACGCGGACGGTGCCGGAGCCGGGCCGGGGACGACGGGGGGCAGATGCCGGGCGAACACGGTGTCCACGACGGCCCGCGCGGCGTCCCCCCGGTCGTACCGGCCGAACTCCCGGGCGAAGGCGGCACGCCGGTCCTGGAAGGCGGTGTCCGTGTCCTTCAACCGGTCGAACACCTCGAAGAGTTCGTCCTCCGTCGCGACGACCGGTCCGGGCGCCTTCTCCCTGAGGTCGAAGTAACTGCCCCGCTCGGCGGCGTACTCCTCCAGATCGGGGGCGAACAGGACGACCGGGCGGTCCAGGAGCGCGTAGTCGAACATGATCGACGAGTAGTCGGTGACCAGCACGTCGGCCAGCGCGAGGAGTCCGCTGACATCGTGGTGGTCCGACACGTCCACCACCGTCCCCGGCGGGCACACCGGCAGACTCGCCGCCTCCAGGTAGTGCGCGCGCACCAGCAGGACGTACCGGTCGCCGAAGCGCTCCGCGAAACGGGCGGCGTCCAGCGGCAGCCGCCGCCGCTTGTTCCTGCCGGGACCGCCCCGGAACGTCGGCGCGTACAGCACCACCTGCCGGTGGTCGTCCGGACCGAGCCGCCCGGCGAGCGCCCCCCGGGGCAGCCGGCCCTCCGCCTCGTCCCGCGCCCGGGCCGCGAGCAGGGCGTCGTTACGCGGATAACCGGTCCGCAGCACCACCTCGTCGGACAGCCGGTAGGCACGCGCCAGGGTGCGCACATCGTGCTCGGAACGGACCAGGAAGTGGTCGAACCGGCCGACCGCCCGCAGCAGCCGTTCGCGCTGCGGGGCGTTCTGCATGCGCACCCGCGTCTCGTCGAAACCCATCCGCTTGTACGCCGACCCGTGCCAGGTCTGCAGATAGGTGGTCCCGGACGGCTTGGCCAGCTGCTGCGGGAAACCCTGGTTGTCGACCCAGTACTCGGCCCGCGCGAGTGCCCACAGGTACCGCCAGGACCAGCGGGCCACCAGCTTCTCCCCCTTGGGGAAACCCTCCGGCGAACCGTCGTACGACCAGACGCAGCGCAGCGGCAGGCGACGGCGGCGCACCTCCTCGTGGACCGCGCGCGGGCTGTCGCCGTAGCAGGTGCCCATGTGGCTCTCGAAGACCACGGAGCCCCGGCGGACGGGCAGCCGCAGGAACCACGCGTGGTAGACGGAGACCTTGAACCCCCGGGCGAACAGCCGGTCGCGGCGCGCGCGCACCGCCCGCAGCAGCGCCTTCGCGCGGCGCGCCGGGCGGAAGTGGGCGGCGTAGTGGACCAGCCGCCGGGCCGCGCGGGCCAGACGCCCCCGGGCCTCCAGCCGGAGTGCCAGATGGTCCTTGAGCGTGACATAGGGCTGCCAGGTGTCACCGGCGGCCCGGCCGAGCCGGGGCCGGGCCGGCGAGCGGTCCGCCGGGCCCACCAGGTCACGCGCCGCGAACAGGTCGCTGACCGAGCGGACCTCGCCGTCCTCGACGGTCATCCGGGCGTCCCAGACGGTGTCGCGGACCCCCACCGGACGCATCGCGCCCGTCAGGTCGACGCGGGCGCGCCAGCTGATGCCGGCGGTGTCCCGGCGCAGTACGTCCACCGGGAAGCGCACGGTACGCGCGCCGTCCCGGACCCGGAACTCCAGCCGGGCCGTCACCGACGGGCCGGGGCCGGTGTGGTCCGGCAGGACCAGCCGGCCCTCCAGCAGGACCCCGTCGGCACCGGTCTCGTAGCGGGTCAGCCGGTTCATCAGCCTGAGTTCACCGAAGGTGCGGTACCGGTGGCCCAGCGCGGTGACGTCCAGGGCCGGGTCGAGGACGTCCGGGGCCGGGGCGATCGCGTCCGGGGCCGGGGCGATCGCGTCCGGGGCGGGGCCGGCTGTGTCCGGGGCGGGGCCGGTTGTGTCCAGGGCGGGGCCGATCGCGCCCGGGACCGGTTCGGCGGCACCCGGGGCGTCCCGTTCCGCGGGCCCCCGCGCCGGCCGCCAGTACACCCGCCCGTCCGCGCCCGTGACGAGCGGCGCCGCCACCGTGCCCCTCCTGCGCAGCGCGTACGCCCCCTCCAGCACCCCGTCCGCGTCGCCCCGCTCCAGCAGCCGTACGCCCACCCGCTCGACGGGCGGGAGCCCGAGCAGGGCGGGCCCGGACACGGCCCCGGGCAGCACCCGGGCGGCCGTGGCGGCGACCCTGGTCCGCTCGGCCGCCGGGAGCAGCGGGAACGTCCGTACCAGGGCGACGAGATGGTCGAGCAGGAAGGCGCTCTCCCGTGCCTCCCGCAGCTGGTCCAGCCCCTGCGCGTCGAGGACGTGGCACACCCGGCGGTGCGCCTCGACGAGCCCGGCGAGCCCGGGACCGCGATCGGGTACGGCACGGCCCGAGACGATCCGCCGGCGTACCAGGGCGATCCTCTCCGCCGCCGACGCCACGAGCACCCCGAAGACGGCCTCGCTGTGGGTGAGGTCCTCGTCGTAGCGCAGACCGTGCCGCTCCAGCACGTCACGGCGCACACAGAAACCGGTCACCAGCGCGTCCCGCACGGCCAGTTCGGGGGCGTCCGCGAACCCGGTGACGACCCGCGAGCGGGGGAACAACGCCTTCTGCCAGGAGGGCTCCCACTCCTTGTCCCCGTCCGGGGTACATGTGCTCCAACGCCCCGCGACGAGGTCGGCACCGCTGCGGGCGGCGGCCTCCAGCAGGTTGCGGCAGGCGTGGGACTGCAACCGCTCCCCCTCGCCGAGGACCAGGACGTAGGTGCCGCGGGCCGCCGCCAGACCGGTGTTGCGGAGCGCGGCCACCGCGTCCCCCGGAACACCGGCGTCCGACAGCCGCACCCGGTCCGGGAAGCGTCCGGCGAGCGATTCGGCCACCGCGCGGACGGCCGGGTCACCGCCGCCGGGCAGCACGACCAGGGCCTCGGCAGCACGCAGGGACTGCTCCAGCACGGACTCGACGGAGGCGCGCAGCGCCGTTCCGCCGCCCGGCGCCGCCGTGATCACACAGCTGAAGTCGAGGCCGCTCACGCCCGCGCCCCCTTCAGCATCAGGTCCACGACCCCGGCCGCGGCCGTCCCCCGGTCGAGATCGCAGAACGACTCCCGGAACCGCTCGTACGCCTCCCGGTGGGCCGCGGTCACGGCCGCCGGGTGGCGCAGCGCCTCGATCACCCCCGCGGAGTCCGGGATCAGCGGCCCGGGGGCGCGGTCCTCGAAGTCGAAGCAGAAACCGCGCAGGGTGTCGCGGTAGTGCTCCAGGTCGTAGGTGTGGAAGAGCATCGGCCGGCCGGTCCCGGCGAAGTCGAACATCAGGGACGAGTAGTCGGTGACCAGCACATCGCTGATCAGCAGGAGTTCCGCGACGTCCGGGTAGCGCGATACGTCACGGACGAAGGCGTCCTCCGGGACGCTGCCGCCGACCAGGTAGTGGCGGCGCACCAGCAGCACATGGTCCTCGCCCAGGGCCCGCCGCGCCCGGCCGAGGTCCAGCTGGAGGTCGAGGCCGTAACGGCCGCCGCGCTTCTGCCGGTCCTCGCGCCAGGTCGGCGCGTACAGGACGACCCGGCGGCCGTCCGGGATCTCCAGCGACCGCCGGACGGCGGCGGCGACCTTCGCCCGGTCCGGGGCGTACAGCAGGTCGTTGCGCGGGTAACCGCACTCCAGGACCTCGCCGTCGTACCCGAAGGCGCGGCGCAGGACGGGGGTGGAGAAGGTGTTCGGGGAGACGAGGACGCTCCACTGGGCGGCCCGCCGGGGCATGGACGCCATGTAGGCCGCGTCCGCGTACGGGGTGCCGGCCAGGTCCCGGCCGATACGTTTGAGCGGGGTGCCGTGCCAGGTCTGTACGACGAACTGGCCCTCGGCCCGTTCGAACCATTCGGGCAGCTGGGTGTTGGTGACGACCCAGCGGCTGCGGGCCATCGCGTCGTACCACTCGGCGCTGTGCAGAGCGACCGCGCGGGCCCCGGCGGGCACGGTGGCCTGCTGGTCGCGTACGACCCAGAGGTGCTCGGCCCCGACGGCCCGGCGGGACAGCTCCTCGTGGACCGCCCGGGGCGAGTCCGAGTACTGCCGCCCGTCGAAGCTGGAGTACAGCACCGCGTCACGCAGCCCGGCGCCCCGGGCCCCGGCATACCCCTCACGCAGCCTGCGCTGCCCGTACGGACCGCGCTCACGCAGCGGCAGGACGCTGCCGGACTCCACGACGAGCCGGTCGTGGAAACGGCGCCCCAGGGTGAACCGGCGCCCGCCCGCCTCGTGGTGCGAGGGCAGACCGGCGTGCAGCTGGTGCACCACGTGCAGCGGGAGGTAGCGCTCCGGGTCCGTCTCCCCGGGCTCCCGGAGGAAGGGGTACCAGCGTCCCTCGGCGAGCGGATGGACCCCGCCGGCGGAGCGGACGGCGGCGGGCGTCACCGAGGCGCGGAAACCCCCGGCCCTCCCGCTCCCACCCCCACTCCACGGTTCCACCGGGAAGACGTTCTCCTCCTGGTGGCCGCTGTGGCGCAGGACGAGTTCGGCGCGGCCCGGCACCGGCCCGCCCCCGGGTTCGCCTCCGGACCCGCTTTCGGATTCGCTTCCGGATTCGCTTCCGGATTCGCTCCCGGGGCAGGAGCCCTCCAGCAGGAGGGTGCCGTCCGGCGCCCACCTCGCACCGGTGACCACGGGCCGGACGGACCGGTCGGTCAGGACCAGGTCGCCCGACGGGTTGGCCGCCGCGTAGACCTCACGGCCACCGGCCAGCCGGTACCGGCCCGCGTCGGTCTCCGGGCGGGCCGCGACGGTCATGCGGTGGCCCGCGCCGACCAGTTGCACTCCCCAGTCGCCGTCCACCCCCCCGAACACGTCCAGCGGCACCTCCGCGACGAACGTGCGGCCGTCCGTACGGGCGGCGGGCGGACCGTCACCACCGGACCCCTCACCACCGGGCCCGTCGCCGCCGGCCCGTTGCGGCCGCGTCCCGTCGTCGGCCACCAGCGGGAACTCCAGGGCCTCCTTCGTCCGCCACTCCTGGATCCGCAGCGCCGTCGGCGTTCCCGTGGCGAGGACCCGTACGGCGATCCGGACACCGTCCCCCGACTCCGTCGCCCGGTGTCCGGCGAGCACCGCGTCCACCCGTTCCGCACGCAGCTCCAGCTTGTTGCCGGAGAGCAGCGGGACGACCCGGGTGCGTGCGTCGACGTACCGGACGGCCGGTGCGGCCGGATGGCCGAGCAGCCGCATCGGGCCCCGGCGCGGCCGTCCCCCGCCGAACACGACGGCCTCCAGCTTCCAGACGGTCCTGGCCCTCCGGGCGGACACCCGCCCGGCGATCCGGCGCGGGTCCACGACGGTCTCGAAGCCGGACCGCTCGTACCGGTGCAGCGTCCGGCCCGACAGCGCGGCCGCCTCGTCCGTCACCGCCGTACGCATCCGGAGCGGGAGCAGCCGCCTGCCCGAGCGCAGCCAGCCCGCCGCGACGGGCCCGCCGGGGGCGTTGCGGACGTACGCGAATCCGCTCAGGTGCAGCAGCCCGTCCCGCCAGACCGCCCCGGTGAGGTGCGCGTGCACCGGCAGGTCCGTGGCGGACAGGGCCACCGTCCCGCGCGGCAGCGGGCCTTCGACCCCCGGGAAGTGCGCCCGGGGCCGCAGCAGCCCCCGCACGTGGAAGGTGTCGCGGTCGGTGGCCTCGTGGGTGAGCAGGGCGAGGAGTTCCGCCGTCCTGCGCTCCCGGATGAGCTGCCACTTCACCCGCAGGTGCAGGGGCAGACCGGCGAACACCTCGGGGGCGACGGTCTCGGCGAAGGCGTTGGCGTGGGTGAGGAACGCCTCGTGGAAAGCGGCGTCCCCGTCCCGGAGCGCCTCGATGAACAGCCACAGGTCCCCGGAGAGCACATGCTCCTGGTAGCGCGTCCTGGCCTCCGTCATGCCCCGGTCGGCCAGGAAGCGGCTGACGGCGGAGACCGCCGTGACCCGGTCCCGGATGCCCCTGGGCACCGCCCGCCGGGTGGTGATCGAGCCGTCGCGGTCCCGCCAGTGGTAGACGGGCTCCTCCACCACGTCGACGCCCCGGGCCAGGAAGTGGGCGGGCAGGACCACGGCGATGTCCTCGTACAGGACACCGGTGGGGAAGGCGAAGGCGTGCCGGTCCCAGAACGACCGGCGGAACACCTTGTTGCACGCGATGCGGTCGCCCAGCAGGATCCAGTCGCGGGTCACATGGGTGGCGCGGCGCGCCCGCTCCATCGGCCTGCGGAACATCGGGGACTGCTCCAGCACCCCGCCGGCCCGGATCCTGAGGACGTTCCCGGTGGCGAAGTCCGAACCACTGGCGTCCAGTTCGCCGAGCATCCGGGCGTACGCGCCCGGAGGGACGACGTCGTCGCTGTCGGCGAACGCGAGGAACTCCCCCTCCGGATGCGCCTGGGCGGCCCCGGCGTTGCGGGCGGCTCCGAGCCCGGCGTTGTCCTGCCGGATCAGCCGGAACCGCGGATCCCGCCGGGCGTACTCCAGTGCCGTCTTGGCACTGCTGTCCGTCGAACCGTCGTCGACCATGACGACTTCGAGATCGGCCGCCGTCTGCCCGGCCAGCGAGTCCAGGCAGGCTCCGAGGTACTCCTCGACGTTGTAGAACGGGACGACGACGGTGAGACGGGGTGCCATGCGCTGCGCACGATCCTTCCGGGCGGACGACATCGGTCAACTGCTTGCTGTCTGACGAACGAGCCCCGTGCCGGGAAGGCAACGGGGCTCGCGACGAACGGTCGTACGGAACGGGTTCAGGGCTTGACCGCGATCCGCCCCTCGTCCATGCGCAGCAGCAGCAGCCGCTCACCGGTCTTCTCCATGAACTCGTCCACCGCCTGGCGCGATCCCTGCCAGTAGCCGTAGTCGTCGATCAGCAGGACACCGCCGCTGACCAGGCGCGGATAGAGGTGCTCCAGCTCGTGCCGGGTCGAGGCGTACCAGTCGGTGTCCAGCCGGAGGACGGAGATCTGCTCGGGTGCCTCACCGGGGACGGTGTCCTCGACCCTGCCCCGCACATAGTGCAGACGCTCCTTCGGATACGGCACCTGCTCGAACCCGGCCCGCACGTCCTCCAGGGAGGCGACCGCCCAGATCGGCCGGTCCTTGCCCTGGGCGTCCAGCAGTTCCCGGGCGGACCTGCCGTCCCGCCGCAGGTCCTCCTCGGTGGGCGGCGTCATGCCCTCGTACGTGTCGAAGAGGTAGAGGTCGCGGTCCGTCTCGCCGAGCGACAGCAGCGTCCTGGCGCATGCCTGCATCGAACCGCCGCGCCAGACCCCGCACTCGACGATCGCGCCCGGGATGCCGTGCCGGACGATGTGCCGGGTCGCGAGGACGAAGGCGTTGAGCCGCTCCGGGGAGGTCATCGTGTACGGCTTGACCGCACGGATGATCTCCTTCGCCTCGTCGTCGTAGTCCGCGGGCAGCTGCGGGGCCTTCTTCGCGGCCGGCACGGCCGGGGTGCCCGGTGAGGCCGGCGCAACTGATGCCTCCGGTGCGGCTGATGCGGTTGATGCGGCCGGTGCGGCCCCAGGAGTGGCTGACGGTTCCTGGGCGACGCGGGGCGCCGGCACGGGTACGCGCCTGAGCTGGTATCCGGTGAGTTGCTGAAGGACGCCGTTGACGGCGTTGCGCCAAGCCATGGGGCGGGACAGTACGCGCGTTTCGCGGCTCATGTCACCTTTCGTCAACCCCTGGTTGATGTGACCGGCTTCCCGCACCGCGCCCTCGCGTCGAGCGGGCGGGGCAGCGGCACCCGGTCCACCCCGCCGGCCCGGTTGGCCCACCAGACGGCCGTCTCCCGCACCGCCGTGTCGACCAGGCGGTTCTTCAGACGGGTCACCGGCCGCCGGTGCGGTCCCGGGTGGCGGAAGACGCCCACGGTGTCACCCCAGTAGGCGGCCTCGGCGTCGATGGAGGCGTAGTCGTGCCAGATGCCCTTCGTGGGCGGGAAGTCCGTGTACACCTCGCGGAGTTCGAGCCGCGCGTGGGCGGCCAGCGCACGGAACCCGTCGGGGTAGTAGCGCCAGCAGTCCTGCGCGTCGTGGACGTGCCCGCGCGAGGGGGCGGTGATGAAGGCGTGGCCGCCCGGCTTCAGGACCCGGGCGATCTCCAGCATCGACACCCAGAAGAACGGGATGTGCTCGAAAGCCTGCCCGGACAGCACCACATCGGCGCTGCCCGACTTCACCGGGATGCGGTACGGACGTGTCATCACCGCGTCGACGTTGGGCCCGTCGAGCACATCGACCCCGACGTAGTCGATGTCGTGGCCGGCCAGCAGCCCCCGGTGCGTGCGGGTCTGCTTCCCGGAGACGCGTGAGCCCAGATCGACCACGCGGTACCTGCGGTTCGTCGGCAGGTACTCCTGGACGCAGAGCTCCATCTGCTCGTAGGCGGACCGGTGCATGTCCCTCTCCCAACGTTGCCGTGTGCGCGCTGCCGGGCACAACGACCGCGGGACGCCGAGGGCGCGCCCCGTACGGGTGACACCCCGGCTCAGGCGCCGCCGTCCTCCCCCAGGGCCCCCGCGAAGAGCCGCCGCACCACCCGTTCCGCCGCGCGCCCGTCGTCGTACGGGCAGAACCGGGCGCGGAAGGCGGCGCGCAGCGCGGCCGCCTCCGGTGAGCGCCAGGCCCCGGTCAGCAGCAGGTCCCGCAGTTCGTCCTGGGTGGTGGCGACGGCTCCCGGGGTGTCTCCCGGACGGCCGGAGAACAGGTCGATGTAGGTGCCGCGGGCGGCGCGGTAGGCGGGCCAGTCCGGTGCGTAGGTGATGATCGGGCGGTCCAGGCAGGCGTAGTCGAACATCAGGGACGAGTAGTCGGTGACCAGCGCGTCGGACGCCAGGCAGAGTTCCTCGACCGAGGGGTGCCCGGTGACGTCGACGACCCCCTCCCCGGCTCCTTGCCCCGTCCCCGGCCGGCCGGCCGGGCGCCCGTAGAAGTAGTGGGCCCGCACCAGCAGGACGTACTCCTCGCCCAGTTCACGGCTGAGGCGACCGGGGTCGAGCAGGGGCAGGAAGCCCTCGCGGTAGTCGCGGTGCGTCGGCGCGTACAGCAGGACCGTGCGGTCCGGGGGGATGCCGAGCTCCGCCCTGATCTTGCCGGTGCGTTCGGGGCCCGCCGTGAAGTAGACGTCGTTGCGCGGGTATCCGAGCGGCAGGTGGGTGTAGGCGGCCGGATAGACCCGGTCCCAGGTCTCGGTGGTGTGCGGGTTGGCGGACAGGCTGAGGTCCCACTGGTCGGCGTGGGCCAGTACCCGTTCGAAGCTGACTCCGCCGGTGAGGGCGGGGTACGGCAGCTGGTCCAGGCCCATGGTCTTCAGCGGGGTGCCGTGGTGGGTCTGGAGGTAGGTCTGGCCGGGGCGTTTGGTGAAACCGCCCGGGAAACTGGAGTTGTTGACGAGGTAGGTGGCGCGCGCCATGGCCCGCCAGTAGGCGCGGGACCCCTCGATGACGTACGGCACACCGGGCGGCATCGCGTCCAGGTGGCGGGAGGAGACGACCCAGACGCCCCGGATGTGCGGGACGAGTTCGCGGGCCTTGGCGTAGACGGCGGCCGGGTTGCAGGCGACACCGCGGTTCCAGTACGCCCCGTAGACCGCCAGGCGGGGATCGAGCGGCCGGAGCAGGTCGGCGCGGTAGACGAGCCGCATCACGCGGGCGCGCAGCGCCTTCCTGCCGGCGCGCAGCGCCGTGCGTGCCCGCGTGCGCCCGGCGCCCGCCCACCGGCGGACCCGGTGCACGAGGTACGGTCCGGGCAGCGCGGCGGCCCGGAAGAAGGCCCGGCGGTCCCCGGGGGCGATCCGGCCGGGGTCGGCCAGCACCGCCTCCAGGTGCGCGGTGCGCAGCTCCCGGACACGCGGGTCGCCGCCGGTCTCCTCCGCCAGCCGCGTGTAGGCGCCGATCACCGCGAAGTGCGCGCGGCCGGGCCGGGCGGCGGGCGTACCGGCACGGCGCAGCCGGTGGCGCACGCAGACCCGGTCGATCCCGGCGAGGGTCCCCGCGCCGGACGCCAGGAGCACCGCGCGGTGCACGGGCACGACGTCGTCGTACGGTCCGTCCTCGGTGAAGCGGAGCCCGTGCGCGGCCCAGAAGGCGCGGCGGACGAGCTGGTCACGGGCCGCGGGGAGGGCGGTGCCGGCGGGCCGGACGGTGCCCCGCCAGTCGACGTCCTCCCGCCCGATCCGCACCACGTCGGGCCGGGGCCCGCCCGGCCGGTCCGGTCCGCCTGTCCGGTCCGGTCCGGCCGGTGCCTCGGGTCCGGCCAGCCGTCCGGCGAACGCGGCCAGGGCGCCCGGCAGCAGCAGGTCGTCGCCGTCCAGGAAGAGCAGGTAGTCACCGCGGGCCTCGGCCGCACCGGCGTTACGGGCGGCGGCCACATGCGTACCGGGGTGACCCGCGGGGTCCGTGCGCAGCAGACGCACCCGGGGCTCCCGGTCCGCGAACTCCCGGGCGATGCGCGGTCCTTCGTCCCCGGCGGGAGCGGGTTCCGGCACGACGGCGATCAGCTCCCAGTCCACCGGCCCGGCCCCGCCGCCCGGCAACGGCTCCGGTTCCGGCTGTGCGGTCACCGACTCCAGAGCGGCCCGGAGGTGTCCCTGGACGCGGTGGACGGGCATGACGACGCTGAGGAGCATGGCAGCCGAGCGTAGTGCGGCGGAGCGCCGCTCCCCGGGCCCATTCACCCGTTCGGGTCAGCTCAGGTGACCCGTGGCGGCGGGCCGGGTTGAGCTGTGCATGAAACCACTCCTCAGCGTCGTCGTCCCGGTGTACAACGTCGAGGAGTATCTGGAGGAGTGCCTCGGCTCCCTGGCCGCCCAGTCGCTGAAGGCCCTGGAGGTCGTCGTCGTCGACGACGGTTCGACCGACGGCAGCCGGTCGCTCGCCGAGGCGTTCGCCGCCCGGGACGGCCGGTTCCGCTGTGTCCACCAGCCCAACGCGGGCCTGAGCGCGGCCCGTAACACCGGGGTCGCCCACACCACTCCCGGTGTGCCCTACCTGGCGTTCGCGGACAGCGACGACGTCGTCGTCCACGACGCGTACGCGCGGCTGGTGGGCTCCCTGGAGTCCACCGGCTCCGACCTGGCCACGGGCAACGTGTGGCGGCTGACCGGGCGGGACGGCCCGCGGCAGGCCTGGCAGTACCGGTGGCTGACCGCCGACCGGCTCCGCACCCACATCAGCCGCGACCCCCGGCTGCTGGCCGACCGGGTCGCCTGGAACAAGGTGTTCCGGCGTTCCTTCTGGGACCGGCACGCGTTCGCCTTCCCGGTCGGCAAGCTCTACGAGGACGCCCCCGTGATGATCCCGGCGCACTATCTCGCCGGTTCGGTGGACGTCCTGCGCGCCCATGTCTACGGCTGGCGGGTCCGGGAGGGCTCGATCACCCGCCGCCGTACGGACGTCCGGGGCGTACGGGACCGCATCGCGGCCTGCGAACGGATCAGCGCGTTCCTCGCGGACCGGGACGCCGGCCAGCGGCTGCTGTACGACGTCTCCTGCCTGCGCGACGACTTCGTGTACTTCCTGGAAGGGCTGCCGATGGGCTCCCCCGCCTACCGGGAGGCGTTCATGGCGGACGCGGGCGCCTTCCTGGACCGTTTCCTGGACCGTGCGGGACGAGGCGCCCTGGAGGCGCTGCCCGCCGAGGCGCGTATCCGGTGGCAACTGGTGCACGAGCGCAAACTGGACGACCTGCTGGCCGTCCTGGAGTTCGAACGGGCCAACGGCACGGGGACGTTCACCGTCGCCGGGCCGCCGGGCCGCCGCCGTGCGGTGCACCCGGGTCTCGTACCGGACTCCGCCGGGGTGCGGCTGGGCCGGGGGGACCTCCCCGCGGTGGCCCGGGTGGTGGACACCTCCGTCGGCCCGGACGGGCGGTTCACGCTGCGCGGGTACGCGTACATCCGCAACCTCCCGGCCACCGCGGCCCGCCATTCGCTGAAGGCGGCGCTGGTACGTGAGACGGGGGGCAGGCGGATGCGGCCGGTGGCCGTGCGGACGGTCCGGTCGGTCCGGGCCACCGCCGACTCCGGGCAGGAACGCCACTGCTACGACCACGCCGGTTTCGAGCTGGTCCTCGACCCGGCGCGGCTGGGACCGGGCAGCTGGCTGGTGGGCATGGTGGTGGCCGGCCACGGCACCGTACGGCGGGCGGCCCTGCGCGCGGTGGAGGCCGCGGCCGCGCAGCCCCTGGTCCACGACCTGGCCGGCGGGTTGCGCGCGGTGCTCGGCCACCGGGACGGCCGGCTCGAACTGACGGTCACCCGGCCGCCGGCACTGGCCGTGGCGCACGACGGCGGGCAGGACACGCTGACGCTGACGGTCCGGCTCCGTCCGGACGCCTTCCGGCCGACGGCCCTGCTGCTGACCCGCGACGGCTGCCCCGACCGCACCGTTCCCGTGGGACGGGCACAGGGTCCCGGCGGCGAGGACGGAGACCTCCTCACGGTCCGTGTCCCTCTCGCCGAACTCGCCGCGCCCGCGCCCACGCCCATGCCCGTGTCACCGGCGGACCGGCCGCGAGGCCCGTGGCGGGCGGCACTGCTGGCCGAGGGCGACCGTGTCCTGCCCCTGGCGGCCGCCCCGGACCTGCCGCACCCGGTGTGCGCGGACCCGGAGGGGCGCCTGGTGGTCGAGGTGGCCGGCGGGCCGGTCGTGGACCATGCCGAGCCCGCCCCCGGTGGCGGGCTGCGCATCACCGGCACCCTCCCCGGGCAGGGTGCCGACCCCTTCGTACTGCGGCACACCACTCTGGACGAGAGCGTCACCGTCCCGGTCGAACCACTGCCCCCGGGCCGTTTCGCGGCGGTCATCACCGCCCCGCCCCGCCCCGGTGACTGGGAGCTGTCCGCGGACGGCCGCCCGGTGCGCGTCCTCACCGCGCTCGCCCCCCGCCTCCCCCTGGACGCCCCGGGCGCCACCGGCCTCCCTGGTCCCTCCGCCCCCTCCGCCCCCTCCGGCTTCACTGCCCCCTCCGGTATCTCCAGCCCCTCTGATCCCTCCGTGCCCTCCCTGCCCCCCGCTCCCTCCCTTCCCTCCGCTCCCTCCCTTCCCTTCCGGATCGGCCGGCGGTTCGGCGACCGGCTGGCCGTACACGCCGACGGACCGCTCGACGACGAGGAGCGGGGCGCCTACCGCCAGGCCCGGCTGCGTACCGTCCACCACCCGGCGCAGCGCCGGCTCCCGCTGCGGGACACGGTCCTGTTCACCGGTGACGGGTCACCGCGCGCGGTGCACGCCGAGCTCGTCCGCCGCGCCACCGGTGCCACCCACCTCTGGGTCACCGACGGCTCCCTCGCGGACGCGGCCCGGGTGCCACCGGCCGCGGTGCCCGTCGTCGCGGGCAGTGCCGCCTGGTACGAGGCCCTGGCACGGTCCCGCCGCATCGTCGCCGCGGGACCGCTGCCCGGGTGGTTCGAGCGCCGCCCGGGGCAGACGGTCGTACAGACCTGGCACGGCTCCCCGCTCGGCCGGTTCGGCCTGGACCTCACCGGCACCCTGTACGCCGACCACCAGCACCTCGCGACCCTGGCCCACCGCTCGGCGCAGTGGTCGGTCCTGGTTTCCCCCAGTACCTTCGCCACCCCGTGGCTGCGCCGTGCGCTGGCCTACGACGGCGAGGTGCTGGAAGCCGGTTCGCCGGCCGACGACCTGCTGTTCGCCCCGGACCGTGAGGAGACCGCGGAGCGGGTACGGCGGCGGCTCGGCGTCCCGGACGGCCACCGGGTGGTGCTGTACGCGCCGACGTACCGCGACCAGCTCGCCCTCCAGCCCGGCGCCCTGCCCGAGGGGGCGTCCCCGCTCCACCGGTTCGAGTCCGCGCTCGACCTGGACGCGCTGGCCCGTTCGCTCGGTCCGCGTACCGCCCTGCTGGTGCGGCGGCAC
Source organism: Streptomyces nitrosporeus (assembly GCF_008704555.1). Taxonomy (NCBI): domain Bacteria; kingdom Bacillati; phylum Actinomycetota; class Actinomycetes; order Kitasatosporales; family Streptomycetaceae; genus Streptomyces; species Streptomyces nitrosporeus. Next base: position 4,784,166 of record NZ_CP023702.1, on the reverse strand, counting down.
CCGCGCGTGACGGGAAGCGTGCCAAAGGGCGCGGCCGTGCGGGACGTCTCGGGGCATCCGGACACCACGGAACTGCTGCTGATCGCCGATGTGCTGGTCACCGACTACGCCGGGCTGGTGTTCGACTTCGCGCTCACGGGCCGCCCGATGCTCTTCCACACCCACGACCTGGAGCACTACCGGGACACCGTGCGGGGCTTCTGCCTGGACTTCGAGGCCCGTGCGCCGGGCCCGCTGCTGGTGACCACCGAGGAGGTCGCCCTCGCCCTGGACCGCATCGGGGAGTCGGCCGCCCTGCACTCCGACGCCTACGACAGCTTCCGGCGGGACTTCTGCGACCTCGACGACGGCGGGGCGGCGGCCCGGGTCGTGGACCGGCTGCTGCGGGAGGACGGCACCTCCCCGGCACCCCGGCCCCTGGCACGGACCCGGACACGGACCGGCGCCACCGGCCCTGACACCGGGGCGTGAGGCCCCGGCCCGGGGCCGGGGCGTACGGGCCCCCGCGGGGGCGGGAGCGCGGGAGGACCACGGGGCCGGGTCATACGGGGCAGGGCCTACGGAACGGTGCGTACGGGCCCTCGGGGCCGGGGGTGCACGGACCGGGGCGTACGGGTCAGGAGGGCCTACGGAACGGTGCGTACGGGCCGGGGCCGGTGCTCTTCGCCGCCGGGTGCCCGGGTCAGCTCTTGAGCGCCCGGACCGCCGAGGCCGCCAGGTCGTCCAGGTACCCCTTCGGCAGCCCGCTCCGGACCACGGCCAGGCGCCAGTACAGCGGCCCGACGATCAGATCCAGCGCCCGGTCCGGATCGCTGCCCTCGGGCAGTTCACCGCGCTCCACCGCCGCCCGCACGACGACGGCGGCGACCCCCTGCTGCTGGTCCAGCAGAGCCGCCTTGATCGCTTCGGCGATCTCCGGGCTGCGTGCCGCCTCGACCAGCAGGTCGGGGATGACCTGTGAGGCCACCGGATGCCGCAGGGCGTAGGCGGCGAGCTCCAGCACCGCCCGTACGTCCCCGTACAGCGATCCCGTCGCCGGGGCCGGCATGCCCTGGACGGCGACGGCCGCGACCAGGTCCAGGACGAGGTGCAGCTTGGACTTCCAGCGGCGGTAGACGGCCGTCTTGCCGACCCCGGCCCTCCGGGCGATGCCCTCGATCGACATCCGTGCGAAGCCCACCGCGGCCAGCTCGTCGAAGACCGCCGCGCGGATCGCGTCGGTCACGTCCTCGCGCAGCACCGCGGCACCCGCCGGGGCCCGGCGGCCCGTTCGTCGTTCGCTGGTCATGTTCCCGATGATAGGCCGTAAGGACGAAACGGTTGCGTTGCGACGCACACACGTCCTACCCTCAGCGTGACGACGATACGGTCCCGTCCCGTCCGACCCGTCCGAAGAGGACCGGAGAGGACCGAAGAGGACCGTTCCCCACCGCCCCTCCCCCGCCCCCGTCGAAAGCGATCGTGGTGAGCCAGACAGCAGCCCCGCCGGCTCCGGCCCCGGAGGACCCCGCGTCCTCCCCCTTCCTCCCCTCGTACGCCCCGGGCGAGCTGGCCGCGCTGGCCGCCCGGCACGGGCTGGCCGTCAGCGGGGCCCGCCCCTCGCTCGGGGAGTACGTCCGGCAGCTGTGGGGGCGCAGGCACTTCATCACCGCGTTCGCCACGGCCAAGCTCACCGCGCAGTACAGCCAGGCGAAGCTGGGCCAGATCTGGCAGATCATGACGCCCCTGCTCAACGCGACGGTCTACTACTTCATCTTCGGTGTCCTGATGAACACCAAGCACGGAGTCCCGGACTACGTGCCCTTCCTCGTCACCGGCGTCTTCATCTGGACCTTCACCGCCAGCTCGATCACGGCCGGCACCCGGGCCATCAGCGGCAACACGGGGCTGGTGCGGGCCCTGCACTTCCCGCGCGCCTCGCTGCCCATCGCGCTGGCCGTCCAGCAGCTCCAGCAGCTGCTGTTCTCGCTCGGCGCGCTCTTCCTCATCCTCCTGGTGTTCGGCCAGTACCCGCGGCCGTCCTGGCTGCTGGCGGTCCCCGCGCTCGCCCTCCAGGCCCTGTTCAACACCGGCGTCTCCATGGTCATGGCGCGTATCGCCGCGAAGACCCCGGACATCGCCCAGCTGACACCCTTCATCCTGCGGACCTGGATGTACGCCTCGGGCGTCATGTGGAGCCTGGACAAGCTGGTCACCGAGGACCGGGTCCCGTCGTTCGTGATGACGGCCCTGGAGTTCAACCCGGCCGCGGTCTACATCGACCTGATGCGCTACGCCCTCATCGACAGCTTCACCCGCGACCAGATGCCCCCGCACGTGTGGGCCGTCGCGGCGGGCTGGGCGCTGGTCTGCGGGATCGGCGGTTTCGTGTACTTCTGGAAGGCCGAGGAGCGTTACGGACGTGGCTGACACCCCCGACACCAGGGTCCCCACCGTCGTCGTGGACGACGTGCACATCACCTACACCGTCAACGGCGCCCGCACCGGGAGGGGCAGCGCCACCTCGGCCCTCAACCGGATCGTGTCGCGCGGACAGCCGCGGGGGGCCCGCAAGGTGCACGCCGTGAAGGGCGTCAGCTTCGCCGCGTACAAGGGTGAGGCCATCGGTCTGATCGGCTCCAACGGGTCAGGCAAGTCGACCCTGCTGAAGGCCGTCGCGGGCCTGCTGCCGCCGAGCCGGGGCCGGGTCTACACCCAGGGCCAGCCCTCGCTCCTCGGTGTCAACGCCGCCCTGATGAGCGACCTCACCGGTGAACGCAACGTCGTCCTGGGCGGGCTCGCCATGGGAATGACCCGGGCGCAGATCCGGGAGCGCTACCAGGGCATCGTCGACTTCTCCGGCATCAACGAGAAGGGCGACTTCATCACCCTGCCGATGCGCACCTACTCCTCCGGCATGGGGGCGCGGCTGCGCTTCTCCATCGCCGCCGCCAAGAGCCACGACGTCCTGCTGATCGACGAGGCGCTGTCCACCGGCGACAAGAAGTTCCAGCTGCGCAGCAAGGAACGGATCATGGAACTCCGCGAGCAGGCCGGCACGGTCTTCCTGGTGAGCCACAGCAACCGGTCGATCACCGAGACCTGCGACCGGGCGATCTGGCTGGAGGCGGGCACCCTGCGGATGGACGGCCCGGCCAAGGAGGTCGTCGCCGCCTACGAGGAGTTCACCGGCGGCCCGGCGAAGAAGCCGAAGAAGAAGTGACGACGGCGGTCGTGCGGGGGGTGTGAACACCCCGCACGACCGCCGTCCCGCCTGCCGGCCCGCGGCTACGCGTGCGTACGCAGCAGGGTCCGCATCGTCCGCATCGCCACCGACAGGTTCGCCAGGTCGAAGGACTCCGAGCCGCCGATCTCGTCCAGGGTGGACCGGGAACGCGCCAGGATCGCCGCGTTCTTCTCCTTCCACGCCTCGAACCGCTCCGCCGGGGTGGAGGTGGGGCCGCCGACGGACAGCACGTCCGACGTCAGGGCCGCGTGCGTCGCGTAGAGGTCCTCGCGGATCGAGGCCCGCGCCATCGACTGCCAGCGGTCGGCCCGGGGCAGCTCGATGATCCGGTCCATCAGCTGGGTGATCCCCAGCCGGTCGGCGAGGTCGTAGTACACCTCGGCGACGGCCAGCGGCTCCGTGCCCGAGCGGTCGGCGATCGCCACCACGTCCAGCGTCGGGAAGGCCGAGGAGAACCCGGCCACCCTCGCCGCGAGCTCATCGGGGACGCCCGCGGCGGTCAGCTCCTGGAGGATCGACCCGTACCACTCCAGGTCGGCGCCCTTGAGCATCTCCGGCAGCCGGTCCCAGACCTGCTCCACCCCGGTCCGGAAGAAGTCGACGGTCTCCGCGATCTCCACCGGCTGGGGCCGGTTGCCGAGCAGCCAGCGGGCACCGCGCTCCACCAGCCGGCGCGAGTGCAGCCGGATCCTGGTCAGCACATCGGCGGCCACCAGGTTGTCGAGCGCCTCCACGGCGTCCCACACCGCGGAGAGGCCGAAGATCTCCCGGGCGGCGAACTGGGCCCGCACGATCTCCTCCAGCGACGCCCCGGTCTCCTCCCGCAGCCGGTGCAGGAAGGTCGTGCCGCCGGTGTTCACCGTGTCGTTGACCAGCACCGTGGTGATGATCTCGCGGCGCAGCGCGTGCCCGGCGACCGACTCGGGGAAGCGCTCGCCGAGCAGCTGCGGGAAGTACGCGCGCAGCAGCTTCTGCAGGTGCGGGTCGTCCGGCAGGCTGGTGGTGATCAGTTCCTCGGCCGCCGTGATCTTGGTGTAGGCCATCAGCACGGCCAGCTCCGGCTGGCTGAGGCCCTTGCCGTGGTTCAGCAGCTCCCGGATCTGCCGGTCGTTCGGCAGGAACTCCAGTGCCCGGTCCAGATGGCCGTCCCGGCCCAGCCGGCGCATGAACCGCTGGTGGGCGTGGAGGAGCGAGGGCGCCTCGGCGCAGGCGTTGGCGAGCGCCACGTTCTGCGCGTAGTTGTTGCGCAGGACCAGGCGGCCCACCTCGTCGGTCATCTCGGCGAGCACCTTGTTGCGCTGCTTGACCGTCATGTCGCCGTCACGGACCAGGCCGTTGAGCAGGATCTTGATGTTCACCTCGTGGTCGGAGGTGTCCACACCGGCGCTGTTGTCGATCGCGTCGGTGTTGATCCGTCCGCCGTTACGGGCGAACTCGATCCGGCCCAGCTGGGTGGCGCCGAGGTTGCCGCCCTCGCCCACCACCCGGGCCCGCAGGTCCGCCCCGTCGACCCGGATCGCGTCGTTGCCCTTGTCGCCGACATCGGCGTTCGACTCGGCGGACGACTTGATGTAGGTGCCGATGCCGCCGTTCCACAGCAGGTCCACGCGCGCCTTGAGGATGTTCTGCATCAGCTCGGCGGGCGTCATCTTGGCGACCTCGGCGTCGATGCCGAGCGCCTTGCGGATGTGCGCGTTGAGCGGGATCGACTTGGCGCTGCGCGGGTGGACACCGCCGCCCGGCGAGAGCAGGTCCTTGTCGTAGTCCGCCCAGGAACTGCGGGGCAGGTCGAAGAGCCGGCGCCGTTCCGCGTAGGAGACGGCGGCGTCCGGGGACGGGTCGATGAAGATGTGCCGGTGGTCGAAGGCGGCGACCAGGCGGATGTGCTCGGAGAGCAGCATGCCGTTCCCGAACACGTCACCGGACATGTCCCCGACGCCGACGACCGTGAAGTCCTCGCTCTGCGTGTCGTGGCCGAGCTCGCGGAAGTGCCGCTTCACGGACTCCCAGGCGCCCCGGGCGGTGATGCCCATGCCCTTGTGGTCGTACCCGGCGGAACCGCCGGAGGCGAAGGCGTCGCCCAGCCAGAAGCCGTAGGAGACGGCGACGTCGTTGGCGATGTCGGAGAACTTCGCGGTCCCCTTGTCGGCGGCGACGACGAGATAGGTGTCGTCCTCGTCGTGCCGGACGACGTCGGCCGGCGGCACGACCTCGCCCATCACCATGTTGTCGGTGATGTCCAGGAGGGCCGAGATGAACGTCTTGTAGCAGGCGATGCCCTCCGCCAGCCAGGCGTCCCGGTCGACGGCCGGGTCGGGCAGCTGCTTGGCGACGAACCCGCCCTTGGCGCCGACCGGCACGATCACCGTGTTCTTGACCATCTGCGCCTTGACCAGCCCGAGGATCTCCGTACGGAAGTCCTCCCGCCGGTCCGACCAGCGCAGACCGCCCCGGGCGACCTTGCCGAAGCGCAGATGGACGCCCTCGACCCGGGGCGAGTACACCCAGATCTCGAACGCCGGGCGCGGCGCCGGGAGGTCCGGGATGGCCTGCGGGTCGAACTTCATCGAGATGTAGCCGTGCGGCTCGTGCTCGTCGGACAGCTGGAAGAAGTTGGTCCGCAGCGTCGCCTTGATGACCGTCAGGAAGGAGCGCAGGATCCGGTCCTCATCCAGCGAGGCGACCTGGTCCAGCGCCCCGTCGAGCTCCTCCAGGAGCCCGTCGGTCAGCTCGGTGCCCGCCTTCTGGCGGCTCGGGGACATCCGGGCCTCGAAGAGCGAGACCAGCAGCCGGGTGGTGTGGACATTGTTGCGGAGGGTGTCCTCCATGTAGTCCTGGCTGAACGTCGAACCCGCCTGCCGCAGGTACTTCGCGTAGGCGCGCAGCACCATGGCCTGCCGCCAGTCCAGTCCGGCGCCCAGCACCAGGGCGTTGAAGCCGTCGTTCTCCGCCTCACCGGTCCAGACGGCCGCGAAGGCCTCCTGGAAACGCTCCCGGGCGTCCTCGGCGAGATGGCCGGCGGTCTCCGTCGTCCTCGGCATACGCAGACCGAAGTCGTAGATCCAGGCGTGCGTACGGTCGGCGCAGCGCAGTTCGTACGGGCGCTCGTCGACGACCTCGACGCCGAGGCGCTGGAGCGCGGGCAGGACGGCGGAGAGGGAGACCTGCTCGCCCGTCCGGTAGATCTTGAAGCGGCGCTCGCCCGCACCGGCGCCGACCGGCTCGTAGAGGCTGAGCGAGAAGTCCCTGCGGTCCCTCTTGAGCGCCTCCAGGTGCACCAGGTCGGCCACGGCCGCACGCGGCGAGTGGTCGGCCTTGTAGCCCTCCGGGAAGGAGTGCGCGTAACGGCGCAGGAGTTCGGCCGCGCGCTCCTCGCCGCACTCGGCGTTCAGCGCCTCCTGGAAACCGTCGGCCCAGGACCTGGCGGCCTCCACCAGCCGGGCCTCGATGCGGTCCGCGTCGGCGTCCGTGAGGTGCGGCAGTTCGGTGCCCTGCGGCACCCGGACGACGAAGTGCAGCCGGGAGAGGATCGACTCGGTGTTCCACGCGGTGAAGTCGACGCTGGTGCCGCCGAGTTCCTCCTTGAGGATGTCGATCAGCCGGAGCCGGACCGCGGTGGTGTAGCGGTCGCGGGGCAGGTAGACGAGGGCGGAGTAGTAGCGCCCGTACTCGTCCTGGCGCAGGTACAGCCGCAGCCGGCGGCGTTCCTGGAGGTACAGCACGGACGTGACGATGGACCGCAGCTGGTCGACGGGCGTCTGGAACAGCTCGTCGCGCGGGTAGGTCTCCAGGATCTGGAGCAGGTCGCGGCCGTCGTGGCTGTTGGGCGTGAAGCCCGCACCCTCCAGCACCTCGGCGACCTTCTGGCGGACGACGGGCACCCGGCGCACCGACTCGGTGTACGCGGCGGACGAGAACAGGCCGAGGAACCGCCGCTCGCCGATGACGTTGCCGTCGGCGTCGAACTTCTTCACGCCGACGTAGTCGAGGTAGCTGTTCCGGTGCACGGTGGCCCGGCTGTTCGCCTTGGTCAGGACCAGCAGCCTGTGCTCGCGCGCCTTGGCACGGGCGTCGGCCGGCAGCCGGTCGAAGGACGGGCTGACGGGGTGCGCCTCGTCCTCGTGGTGCTTGGGATCGGAGCGCAGGATGCCGAGACCGGTCCCGGCGACCGCCGTCAGGGCGTCGTCCGCACGGAGCTCGTACTCGCGGTACCCGAGGAAGGTGAAGTGGTCGGCGGCCAGCCAGCGCAGCAGCTCGCGGGCCTCCTCGACCTCCACGTCACCGAGGTCGTCGAGCGGCTCGGAGGGCAGGTCGTCCGCGATCCGCAGGGCGGCGTCGCGCATCTTCTCCCAGTCCTCGACGGTCTCCCGTACGTCGGACAGGACGCCGAGCAGATCGGTGGTGATCTGCTTCAGGTCGGCGCGGTCGGTCTCCCGGTCGATCTCGACGTGGATCCACGACTCCACGACCGCGTCGTGCGGCAGTTCGGTCCGGGCGTCCTTGCGGCCCTTGCCGCCCTGTCCGACGTCACCGCGCGGCCGGTCGTCGGCCAGGACCTCGATGAGCTTCCCGGCGACATCGCGGCGCACCACGATCTGCGGGTGGATGACCAGGTGGATGCCGCGGCCCTGCCGGGACAGCACATTGGTGACCGAGTCGACCAGGAACGGCATGTCGTCCGTGACGACCTCGACGACGGAGTGGCTGCACGTCCAGCCGTTCTCCTCGATGGTCGGGGTGTGCACCCGGACGTTTGCGGTTCCCTGCGGCCGGTCCCCGGCGAGGCGGTAGTGGGACGAAGCGGCCCCGAAGACGTCGACCGGGTCCCGGTCGACGACGTCCTCGGGCGCGGTGTGCAGGTAGTAGCGCTGGAGGTAGGCCAGCAACTGGGCCGTGCCCGAGAGCTCGCCCTGCTCGGCCCCGGTGCCCGCCTCGGTCAGGCGCACCCGGGGGGCGCCGTCCGGGCCGCCGACACCACCGCCCGGACTGTTGTCAGCTACCCGGGCCGCCCGTGCGAGCAGCTCGGCCTTGGCTTCGTCCAGCTTGGTCTGCATGTCCTCTGGCTCCTGTCGCGCGCCGTTGCGTGACGTAGGTGTAAAAGACGACGTACCGCCTCGACACGGGGTTTCCGGTCTGGGTCGACGCTATGCCGCCTGGGGAGATGTCCGGGGCCGTATGCGCCATTTTCGGCAGGCGGTCCGGGAGATGGGAAGCGCGGACCGCCCGGGTGCCGTGGCACTCCGGGCGCAGGCCGGGGGCTGCACTGCCCCCGAGGCGTATCGCGCTGATCACGGCACCAGGCTATCTCTCCCGCACCCACAACCGTCATGAGCCGCATATGTACAAAAGAAGACCCCGGACTTTGACACTTCGGACATCGCGCCGGGCGGTTCCACCACTCCACGCGGCACACCCGCGACCCGGCCGGCCGTCGCCCCGCCGGACGGCTCCCGCGCCCGGGGCCCGCGGGGCCCGGCCGCGGCGCGTCCCGCCGGGTGTCACCCGGGGCGCCCCAGGGCCCTGGCGCGGCCCTGCGCCCAGCCGGCGAGAAGCGCTCCGGCGATCAGGGCGGCGATGTAGGCGCACAGTGCGGCCGGGAACGGCACGCCGTCGAGCACCCCGCCGTTGCCGTGGTCGGCGAGCAGCCGGATCGCGGCCTGGCCGCTGAAGACCACCAGGGCCACTCCGGCGATCAGCAGAACGACGAACTTCATGGCTCCCCCTCGGACTTTTAACAATGCACTTGCATTGTAATAGACTGTCGGGAGCGACGCAATGCAAACGCATTGGTTCGCCGGGGAGGACACATGCCGAAGATCGTCGACCACGAGGCGCGCCGCCGCCGCCTGGCCGAGGCCGTCTGGACGCTGACGCTCCGCGACGGGCTGGAGGGCGTGACGCTGCGCAAGGTCGCGGTGGAGGCCGGGGTGTCCATGGGCCAGGTGCAGCACTACTACGCCACCCGGGAGTCCCTGGTCCGGGACGCGATCGACCGTGCCGTCCGGGCACTGAACGCACGGATCGAGGAATCCGTCGGGACGGCCGGCCCGTCGAGCGCGGAGACGACACTGCGGGAGTGCCTGCGCGCGATGCTCGCCCGTGATCCGGAGAGCCTGCGACTGCTGCAGCTCTCGGTCGCCGTGGTGGGCAAGGCGATATCGGACCCGGCCATGGCCACCGTGCTGGCCCCGGGCAGCGGCGAACTCCTGGACTTCACCGCGGCACTCATCACCGCGGCCCGGCAGGGGCGGGGCGTCCCGGCGCTGGACGACGACCGGACCGACGCCGACATCTGCTGGAACCTCGCCACCAGTCTGGGCGTCGACGTCGCCCTCGGGCAGCGCTCTCCCGACGAGGCGCTCAGGGTGCTGGACCACCATCTGGACCGGCTCCTGGCCTGAGAGCTCCGGGCGGAAGGGCCGGTCCCGGGCGCCCCTTCCCGTCAGGAGTTCCAAGAGCTCCGGCACCGCCCCGGCTTCGTCCGGAGTCCCTGGGGCTCCGGCACCGCCCCGGCCTGTCAGCCGCCTATGGACTCGGCCACCGCAACGGCCTCCGCCAGGGTGTCCACGACAGGGACCCCCACCGCCTCCAGACTGCTGCGGCTGTGCGAACCACCCGTGTACAGCACGGCACGCGCCCCCACGTGGGCGGCGGCCACCGCGTCGTCCACCGCGTCGCCGATCACCACCGACCGCCCGGGGTCCACGTCCCCCAGCTTCGCGAAGTGCCGCTCCATGTGCTGCGCCTTGCTGCCGCCCGAAGGCCCGGTGCGCCCGTCGACCCGCACGAAGTGGGGCTCGATGCCGTACTCCCGCACCGTCGGGACCAGCTGGTCGTGCCCGTACATGCTGAGCAGGGACTGGCTGTGGCCCGCCCGGAGCCACCGGCCGAGCAGATCCTCGACCCCCTCGGTCAGCCCGCAGGCGGCCCGCCGCTCGGTGTAGTGCCGGTGGAAGATCCCGTCCATCCGCTCCCACTCGGCGTCACTGGGCAGCCGCCCGAGCAGCCGTTCGTAGAACCGGGGTATCGGCACGCAGTACGTCTCGCGGTAACGCTCCAGGGTGATCGGCGCCAGCCCGGCCTCCGCGAAGGCGGCGTTCGTCGCCCCGACGACGGCGTCGATGTCGTCGAGCAGTGTGCCGTTCCAGTCCCAGACCAGATGGGTGCGGTGCTTCCCCCGGTTCGCCATACCAAGACGGTACCCGCCGCATACGACAACGCCACCGCCCCGGGTCACGGGACGCCGGGGCCGGGGGTGCGGGGACGGGGGGCGGTGTCAGCCGATGAGGCCGGGGATCTCCTGGAGCCCGAACCAGAGCAGTTCGTGGTCCTCGGCACCGTCCACGGTGAACTGCGCGTCGTCGTCCCCGAGATCGGCCGCGCCCAGTGCCGCCGCCGCGGCGGCGACGTCCTTCTCCGCGTCGTCGGCGTCCACATGCACCGCGGCCGCCTTCGCCAGCGCCACGGCCCGCGGGATCCGCACCTCGCCGACCGACGAGGCGTCCAGCGCCTGGCCCGGATCGGCCACCGCCTCCCCGTCCGGTACGTCGACGGCGACCACGACCCGCCGCCGGGCCTCGTCGGGCCGGCCCGCGATCAGCCGCAGCGAGGCGGAGGCGGCACGGCTGAGCGCCGCGTACTCCAGCTCCTCGAGGTCGTCGGACACGTACCACTCGCGCAGGGAAGGGGTGACCGCGTAGGCCGTGAGCGGGCCGGGCCCGATCTCGCCCACCCCGTGAGCCTCGGCAAGGCCGGACAGAGTCAGGGGGACGTACACGCGCATGGCTGACCGCTTTCCTCGTCGACAACGCACCCAGGATACGTGGCCCCCGTCCCCGATCGGGGCCCGCGAGCCACCCCGACCCGTCCACCTGAAGAAGCCCGTCACCCCCCTCGGATCCCTTACGGCACATGGCCCACCACCCAGATAGGTGATCCTTTCCCGGCTCCTCGTCCGGCCCCACGGCCGGTTGCGGGCCCGCCACACCTGCCCGTAGAAGATCCTCTGCGAGCGGTTACCACCCGGTGACCGCCCGGGCACCGAAGACCAGCCACGGGGGCCAGGACATGAGCACGGACACGACACGGCCGGCAGGCCGACGGGACAGGACGAGGCCGGGCACCGTCCCGCCGCAGCGCGCACCACGCCGGCCACTGCGGCCGTTGCGGCCGCACCAGTGGTTCGCGGAACGCCTGCTCGCGGTCCTCAGCGGACAGCGCCCCGTGCACTGGATGCTCGGCCACACGATCGGCGAGGCGTACGACCAGCTGGCGGAGCTCGCGCCGACCGCCCCGCTCGGGGCGGGCGCCGGGCGCCCGGTCGTCCGCACCTGCCGCGGCACACAGCCCGCCACCGGCGTGGTCGAGGCGTTCGCCAGCATCTCCACCGGGGAACGGGTACGCGCGATGGCCTTCCGCCTGGAACAGGGCCCTGATCTGCGGTGGCGCTGTGCCGCGGTGGACCTGGGCGGCGAACGCCTCACCGCCGTCGGCGGCCGGTGACCGGGCCGGGACCGGGGCCGGGATCGGAACCGTCCGGGACCGCAGGCGGGCCCGCGGGGCCCTCCTCACAGCGACGGGGCCGGGGCCGGACACCCCTCGGTGTCCGGCCCCGGCCCCGTCGAACGCCCGGCGTTACTTCTTGCGGCGGCGACCGCCGCCCTTCTGCGCCTTGCGGCGCTCCGCGCGCGTCATCCCGTCACCGGAACCCCGCGCACCGTCGCCGTCACCGTTGGCGAAGTCACCCTCGACGACCCCGCCCTCCCCGTCCACCGTGGGCGCGGAGAAGTGCAGCCGGTCCGGGCGCTGAGGCGCCTCCAGGCCCTTGGCCCGGATCTCCGGCCGCCCGGCACCCGCGGCCACCGGCGCGTCCTTCTTGTCCAGGGACGGCCGCTCGGCCGCGTCCTGCACCGGGACCTCCTCGACCTGCCGCTCGACCTGGACCTCCAGGTTGAACAGGTAGCCGACCGATTCCTCCTTGATGCCCTCCATCATGGCGTTGAACATGTCGAAGCCCTCCCGCTGGTACTCGACCAGCGGGTCCTTCTGCGCCATGGCACGGAGGCCGATGCCCTCCTGGAGGTAGTCCATCTCGTAGAGGTGCTCACGCCACTTGCGGTCCAGGACGGACAGCACCACGCGCCGCTCCAGCTCACGCATGATGTCCGAGCCGAGGCTCTTCTCGCGCTCCTCGTACTGGGCGTGGATGTCGTCCTTCACCGACTCGGCGATGAAGTCGGCCGTCACACCGGCCAGATCGCCCGCGGCCTCCTCCAGCTCCTCTACCGTGACCTTCACCGGGTAGAGCTGCTTGAAGGCACCCCACAGCCGGTCCAGGTCCCACTCCTCGGCGAAGCCCTCGGCCGTCTCCTGGCGGATGTAGTCGTCGATCGTGTCATCCATGAAGTGCCGGATCTGGTCCTGCAGGTCCTCGCCCTCCAGAACCCGCCGGCGCTCGCCGTAGATGACCTCACGCTGGCGGTTGAGCACCTCGTCGTACTTCAGGACGTTCTTACGCGTCTCGAAGTTCTGCTGCTCCACCTGCGACTGCGCGGACGCGATCGCCCGGGTCACCATCTTGTTCTCGATCGGCACGTCGTCGGGGACGTTCGCCATCGACATGACGCGCTCGACCATCTGCGCCTTGAACAGCCGCATCAGGTCGTCACCCAGCGAGAGGTAGAACCGGGACTCGCCCGGGTCGCCCTGACGGCCGGAACGGCCGCGCAGCTGGTTGTCGATACGCCGAGACTCGTGCCGCTCGGTGCCCAGGACGTACAGGCCGCCGAGCTCCTTGACCTCTTCGAACTCCGCCCGCACGGCCTCTTCGGCCTTCTCCAGGGCCGCGGGCAGGGCCGCTGCCCACTCCTCGACGTGCTCGACGGGGTCCAGGCCCCGCTGGCGCAGCTCCGCCTCGGCGAGGTCGTCGGGGTTGCCGCCCAGCTTGATGTCGGTGCCCCGGCCGGCCATGTTCGTGGCCACGGTGACGGCGCCCTTGCGTCCGGCCTGGGCGACGATCGTCGCCTCACGGTCGTGCTGCTTGGCGTTGAGCACCTCGTGCTGGACACCGCGCTTGGAGAGCTGCTGCGAGAGGTACTCGGACTTCTCGACCGAGGTCGTACCGACCAGGATCGGCTGCCCCTTCTCGTGCTTCTCGGCGATGTCGTCGACGACCGCGGCGAACTTGGCGACCTCGGTGCGGTAGATCAGGTCCGACTGGTCGGCGCGCTGCATCGGCCGGTTCGTCGGGATCGGCACGACGCCCAGCTTGTAGATCTGGTGGAACTCGGCGGCCTCGGTCATCGCCGTACCGGTCATACCGGAGAGCTTGCTGTACAGGCGGAAGAAGTTCTGCAGGGTGATCGTGGCGAGCGTCTGGTTCTCGTCCTTGATGTCCACCCCTTCCTTCGCCTCGATGGCCTGGTGCATGCCCTCGTTGTAACGGCGGCCGGCGAGGATACGGCCGGTGTGCTCGTCGACGATCATGACTTCGCCGTCGATGACGACGTAGTCCTTGTCCTTCTTGAAGAGTTCCTTGGCCTTGATCGCGTTGTTGAGGTACCCGACGAGCGGCGTGTTGACCGACTCGTAGAGGTTGTCGATCCCGAGCCAGTCCTCGACCTTCGAGACACCCGGCTCGTGGATGGCCACGGTCCGCTTCTTCTCGTCGACCTCGTAGTCGCCGGTCTCCTCGATGCCCTTGAGCGGATTGCCCGCCTCGCCCCTGGTCAGGCGCGTGACCAGCTTGGCGAAGTCGCCGTACCACTTCGTGGCCTGGTCGGCCGGGCCGGAGATGATCAGCGGCGTACGGGCCTCGTCCACGAGGATCGAGTCGACCTCGTCGACGATCGCGAAGTTGTGCCCGCGCTGGACGAGCTCCTCCTTGGACCACGCCATGTTGTCGCGGAGGTAGTCGAAGCCGAACTCGTTGTTCGTGCCGTAGGTGATGTCGCAGGCGTACTGCTCACGGCGCTGCGCCGGCGTCATGTTGGCGATGATGCAGCCGACCTCGAGACCGAGGAACTTGTGCACCCGCCCCATCATCTCGGAGTCACGCGAGGCGAGGTAGTCGTTCACCGTGATCAGGTGGACACCGTCGCCGGAGAGGGCGTTGAGGTACGCGGGGAGCGTACCGACGAGGGTCTTGCCCTCACCGGTCTTCATCTCCGCCACGTAACCGAGGTGCAACGCGGCACCGCCCATGATCTGGACGTCGTAATGGCGCTGTCCGAGAACGCGCTTGGCCGCCTCACGGACGGTCGCGAACGCTTCGGGAAGCAGGTCGTCCAGGCTCTCGCCGTCCGCGTACCGTTCCTTGTACTCGTCGGTGAGCGCCCGCAGCTCGGCGTCGGAGAGGTTGACGAAGTCCTCTTCGATGGAGCTGACCTGGTCCGCGATGCGGTGCAGTTTGCGCAGGATCTTGCCTTCGCCTGCACGCATGAGCTTGTTGAAGACGGACACTGAGGCTGGTCTCCTTGCCGGTCGGGCCTGGCACTGGGTCGTGTGATGGACACTGGCGCGGGCACGGCAGGTGGGCCCCACCGCAACGGCCATCGTAAGCGAGGACCCCGCCGCGCCGGGAGGGCTGCTGCCGCGTTGGCCCCGCCCCGCCCTCCAGGAACAACGGCCACGGGGCACGGAAGGTGCCGGGAAGCCCGAAAAGAGCTCGCCCCGGCACGGCGCACTCAGCAGAATCCGTTCATGGAACCCACCACCCTCAGCACCGAACGCCTGCTGCTGCGCCCCTTCGCCCCCACGGACGAGGAGGAGGTGTTCGCCGCCTGCCAGGACCCGGCCGTCCAGCGCTGGACGGTCGTCCCCTCCCCCTACACCCGCGCCGACGCCGAGCTCTTCACCCGCAAGCTCTCCCCCGACGGCTGGGCGGACGACTCGATGTACAGCTTCGCCCTGGTGCCACGGGAGACCGGGCGTCCGGCCGGTGCGCTCGGCGTCCACCGCCGCGACCGGGCCGGCATCTACGAGGTGGGTTTCTGGATCGCCCGGGAACACCGCGGCCGGGGCCTCATGACCGAAGCCGTACGCGAAGCGGCCCGCTGGGCGTTCACCGTGCTCGCCGCGGACCGCCTGGAGTGGCGGGCCGAGACCGGCAACACCGCGTCGCGGTCCGTCGCCCTGCGTGCCGGTTTCCGTATGGAGGGCGACCAGCGCTCGGCACTGCTCAACAAAGGCACCTGGCGCGACACCTGGACCGGCGCGCTGCTCCCCTCGGACCTGGGGCTGGCCGGGACCCTTCCGTACGTCCCGGCACCCGGTGTCAGTGGCGCGTCCTAGAGTTCGGGCATGACGCCAGTCCCGACGCCCGTTCTGGAAATCTCCGCCGACCAGGCCCGCCGGATCGCCCTGCGCGCCCAGGGACTGCTGGGCGCCCCGGACCGCAGGGGCGGTGTCACCGGGGTGCTGCGGCACCTCGGTGCCGTCCAGCTCGACACCATCTCCGTGCTGGCCCGTTCGCACGAACTCGTCCCGTACGCGCGGCTCGGCGCCCTCGGGCGCCACACGGTCGACGAGGCGTACTGGTCGGGCGGCCGCTCCTTCGAGTACTGGTCGCACGCGGCGTGCATCCTGCCGATGCGGGAGTGGCCGCACTTCGCCTTCCGCCGCCGCGCCTACCGCTCCCGCCCGCAGTGGAACCACCCCCTCCCCGACGGGACGTACGAGACGGTGATCAGAAAACTGCGCACCGAGGGGCCTCTCACCGCCACGGAGCTGGGCGGCGCGAAGAACGGCGGCGAGTGGTGGGACTGGTCGGCGTCGAAGGTCGCCGTCGAACGCGCCCTGATGTACGGCGAGGTGGTCTGCACCGAGCGGCGCGGCTGGAAGCGCGTCTACGACCTGGCCGAGCGCGCGATCCCCGGCGCGGTGCTGAACGACGACCTGGACGACGCGGAGTGCCTGCGCCGGCTGGTCTCCCAGGCGGGCAGCGCCCTGGGCGTCGGCACCAGGGCGGACATCGCCGACTACCACCGCCTCAGGGCCGAGCAGTTCGACGCCGTGGTCGCGGAATCCGGTCTCGTCCCCGTGTCCGTGCGGGGCTGGCAGAAGCCCGCCTGGGCCGCCCCCGAAGCCCTGGAGTCGGAACCGCGCGGACGCCACCGCACGACACTGCTGTCCCCCTTCGACTCCCTGATCTGGGAACGCGCCCGTACCGAGCGGGTCTTCGGCTTCACCCACCGCCTGGAGGCCTACGTGCCCCGGCTGAAGCGGGTGCACGGCTACTTCGCGATGCCCCTGCTGGCGGGCGGCAGGCTGCGGGGCCGGGTCGACCCCGCCCGGGACGGCAGCACGCTGGTCGCCCGGCAGGTCTCCCTGGAGGACCGAAAAGCCGTGGAGCCGATGGCCCGGGCCCTGGTGGAGGCTGCTTCCTGGGTCGGCTGCACCGATGTGCGGCTGGAGAAGGTGCAGGCCCCGGAGCTACGCGAACCCCTACAGGCGGAAATCACCCGTGCCCTGGCCTGAGGGCTCCGGGCGGGGAGCGCGGGGCGGAGAACCTCCGTGGAGGGCACGGCGGTCCGGCCGGCGTCCGGGTCAGCGGATCTCCAGGATCTTCTCCCGCATGGCATAGACCACGGCTTCCATCCGGGAGTGCAGTTGCAGCTTCTCCAGAATGTTGCGGACGTGGTTCTTCACCGTGTTCTCGGAGATGAACAATTCCTTGGCGATATCACGGTTGTTCATTCCGGTGGCCACCAGTTTGAGCACCTCGAGTTCCCGGTCGGTCAGCCGGGGCGCCGGTACGAGCCGGCGCTCGTCGGTGCGCTGGATCATCGACTTGAACTCGGTGAGGAGCTTCGACGCCATCGACGGACTGATCTGGGACTGGCCGTCCGCCACGGCGCGAATGGCCGTGGACACCTCGTCGGTCGAGATCTCCTTCAGGAGGTAACCGGTGGCACCGGCCTTGATCGCCTCGTAGAGGTCGGCCTCCTCGTCGCTGATCGTCAGCATGATGATCTTCGCACTGGGGGCGACCTCCTTGATCGAGGTGCACGCCTCGATCCCCCCGCGCCTGGGCATCCGGACGTCCATCAGCACGATGTCGGGAAGCAGGTCCGCCGCTTTGTCGACGGCCTCCGCGCCGTCGCCCGCCTCCCCGACGACCTGGATGTCCTCCTCCTGCGCGAGAACGATCTCCAGCCCCCTGCGGAAGAGGGCGTGGTCATCGACCACCAGGACTCTGATGGGCTCTTTCCGGGAACCGCCGTCGTCCACGCCCGGGTCCGTCGCGGCAGTGTCGTGGGCACCGTTCGTCCTGCGCACGGGTCCGAAGGTGTCCGCCATCGTTCCTCCCCCTGAAGGCCACGGCCTGAGATAACAGGCTGCCCGCCAACGGCACTACTCGGAGCGCCACTTGACCGGGGCGCCATAATTTCATGCCCGCACGCCGAAGCGGTGCTCCCGCCAGGAAGGACATGGCGCCCCCGGACGTACGGACGTTTCCGGGGGCACCGTGTCCACAGTCGCGCGGGCGGTGTCAGCCGCCGAGCGCACCGCCCGCGCCGCCCGCACCGTCGGCGGCCAGCGGGTCGGTCCTCAGGTGGATCACACCGTAGTCGTACGCGTGCCGCCGGTAGACGACATTGGGCTCCTTGGTCTCGGAGTCGACGAACAGGTAGAAGTCGTGCCCGACCAGCTCCATCTCGTAGAGCGCCTGGTCGAGCGTCATCGGTGCCGCGACGTGCGTCTTCTCACGCACCACGAGCGGTCCTTCGCCCTGCACCTCGAGCGAACCGACCTTGGTGGTGGGCACGGACGGCGGCGTCTCCGTGGGGATCAGCTCGCCGTCCGCGTTGAACGAAGCGACGCCCGGCACGACCTCGGCCACCTCGGCTGCGGACAGCCGGCCGTTGCCCCGGCGGCTGTAGCGCTTGTCGTGGCTCTTGCGCAGCCGCGCGTCCAGCTTGTCGGTGGCCAGATCCAGCGCTGCGTACGGGTCGCCTGCCGCCGCTTCGGCCCTGATGACCGGCCCACGTGTGCGAAGTGTGATCTCCACCCGCGCCGCCCGGTCGGCCTGACGGGGATTCGGCTCCTTGGACACCTCGACATCCAGGCTCATCACCTTGCCGTCGAACTTCTGGATCTTCTCCAGCTTCAGCTTCTCGGCCACGTGCTTGCGGAACCGCTCGGGTACCTCGGTCTTGCGGCCCTTGACGACGATGTCCACGCAGAACTCCGTTCCCGGATCGCTCCGCCTCGGGTGCGGAGCATCTCCCTTTTGCACCAGACTCCGGCACTCACCGGAGCCGCGAACTCGGCGGCTTCCGCCTCCTCCTCCCCAGACGGCGAGGTGTCCGCCCCACCGCTTTCCGGGTATGTCGCCCGTCGGTGAGTTACCTGCCCGAAACCTGGTGGTGCATTCATCGAGGTCGGTAGGAACCATGCCTCACAACCGAACATAGCCTGCCCACCGCCGTGTCGGCACCCGCTACTCACGCGTACCTCCGATCGGGCTCCTTTACCTACTCGCCACCTGCAATGATGAAAGTTTTCTGTCATTTCCGGTTTAATTCGAAAGCCGACGGAGAAGCCGCCACCACCGCGGCCGCCAACCGCACCCCAGCCCCTTCACCCGCCTCCCGCGCCGAGGCGGGGCCCGCACGGCCCGCCCCTGCACAGGCACGGGCGGGTCCCGCCCGAGGCACCGCCTCGGCACCGGCCGCGCCCCCGGGCCCGCCCGCCCACGCCGTACGCACCGCCCGCGCTCCTTCCGCCAGGGTCGCCCCGGTCGTCATCAGGTCGTCCACCAGCACGACCCGGCCTCCCCTGAGCAACGGCCGAGCCCGGTCCACCACCACCAGCGCGCCCGCCAGGTTCTCCCGGCGCTCCCGGGAG
Source organism: Streptomyces nitrosporeus (assembly GCF_008704555.1). NCBI lineage: Bacteria > Bacillati > Actinomycetota > Actinomycetes > Kitasatosporales > Streptomycetaceae > Streptomyces > Streptomyces nitrosporeus. The sequence continues at coordinate 4,765,091 of NZ_CP023702.1, read as the reverse complement.
CCCAGCCCCGCCTGGTCGGCCACCCGCCGTCCTTGCCGCAGAACCGCGGCCACCCGCGCCGGGACGCCCTCGCACCGCAACCGGACCGCCGCGGACCGGGCCATCCTGCGGACCGGATCGTGCCCGCGCGCGGCCGTGGCGGAACGCGACGACGGCATGGGCACGAGCAGCACCGGCCCCTCACCGCCCAGGCGGCCCGCTCCCGCCCGCACAGCGTCCGCCAGCGCCCCGCCCAGCGCTCCGGCCAGTCCCAGCGCCCCGCGTTCCTTGTGGGCCAGCAGCGCCGCGCGTACCGCGTCCCCGTACGGGGCGACCGCGTGCACCACCGGGAGCCCCGGCGGCTCGGGATCCGGCCTCACCCGGGACGGCGGGGCCGCCAGCTCCGCCGCGCACTCCCCGCACAGCGGCGTACGCGGTCTGCCGCAGCCCCCACAGGCCACCGGCAGAACCAGTCCGTTGAACTCCCGCCACCATCCGCTCATGGCACCACTGTGCCCCGTACCGCCCGGACGTGGTTCTGCCTGTGGACGACGGTGCGCTCTGTGGACAACCGGCTCACCCGTCGGAGGGCCGCTCCCGTCCCGCGGACGCCCGGGCACCGAGAACCGCCTCGGCGCGCAGACCGTGCGAGCGGCCCGGGGACCCCGGCCGGGGAGCCCGGGGCCAGGGGCCGGCCGAGGGAACGGATCAGCCGGGGTAGACCAGCGAGGAGCCTTCCTTGAGCACCGTCTGCCAGTTGTCACCCGGCGACAGCTTCACGATCCCGTCGCTCTCGGTGTCCGCCATCAGCGGCAGCTGCTCGTCGTCAGCCGCGGCGACGGCCGTCACCTGGTTCACCCCGGGCAGCACCCCCGACGACGGCGTCGAACCGTCCGCCTGGACGTACCGCACCTGCTGCACACCGCCCTCCTCCTTGCCGACCACCACCAGGCGGCTGCGGCCCGACCAGGACACGGCCGTCACATCGGTCAGCTGCGGTGCGGCGGTACGCAGGTCCTCGACGGACACCCGCGCCGCAGCACCCTGCCCGTGGCGCTCGATCCGCCCGATCCGCAAGGTCGTGTGCCCGCCGTCAGAGACCCTCAGCGCGATCCTGACGCCGTCGGCCGACAGCCGGAGCGCCTCGATCCGCCCCGGGCCCAGCCCCGGTACGGCGACCGTCTGCGGTTCCCCCTCCCCGCCGGCCAGCCGGAGCAGCCGGGGACCGGCCGGGTCGCGGTCGGCGACCCACAAGTCCCCGTTGCCGTCCCAGCTCGGCGCGGAAAGACGGTCCTCCGCCTTCTCGGCGCGACTGGTCACGGCCGGAACGAGCTCCTCCTCGCCCCCGTCGACCAGCGAGGACACATAGAGGTTCTGCTGGTTCTGCGAGAGCGCGGCCCCCTGCCGCTCGTCCCGGGAGACCCCGACCGCGCTCATCGCGACGGGACCCTCACCGAGCGGACCGAGGACCGGCGCCGGGACTCCCAGCCCCTTGGTGCTCCCCAGGATCCGCTGCACATGGCCCTTGTCGTCGACGAAGTACTGGCTGTCGGGAGCGTCGGAGCCCTTGCCGGCCTCGAACTCCCCGGCCTCGTCCGCACGCAGGGAACACAGCGGACCGTCGGTGCCCTGCAGCTCCACCTGCCCCACCCGGGCCGAGGTGAGATCGCGCAGGGTGAACAGCACCTGCGCCGCCATCATCCGGCACTCCCCCGGACGCGCCTTGTCCGCGTGCCCGGTCAGCGGCACCTTCAGCACGTTCTCGTCGTCGGGCGTCAGCGAGGTGGTCCCCTTCACGAGCGCCGTGCCCGCGGGGAACCTCGAACCGGCAACCGGCCGCAGCCAGTTCGTCGGCCCCGCCAGCAGCGCCCGCACCGTCTGGGTGGCCGTGTCCATCCGGGTGACGGGATCGGTCCGGTTCCGTACGTAGACGGGGTCGGCGACCAGTGCCGGGTCCCCCTCCGCACGGCCGGCCGCGAAGTAGTACTTGTTCACGGAGCGGTACAGCCGCTTGAAGTCGGACTGCCCGAGCACCAGACCGTCCGGCACCACGTCGATGCGCCACTCCTCCTTGCCGTCCGCGCCCTTCTCCTGTACCAGGTGCAGGATCTCCGCGTAATCCGTCGGCGCCAGCGGCCGGTACGAACTCTGCGCGTCGACCGTCGCCACCTGGTCGCCGGTCAGCGTGTAGGTGGTCTCCGAGGGCCGGCGCTCCTTGTCGTGGAGCGAGGGCCCGGTGCGGTTCGGCGCCTTCGCCAGCACCGTCGTCCCCTTGCCCGGCTGCCAGCTGCGCCCCGCCTGCTCGGTCAGATAGGTGCGGGTCGTCCTGAAGTCGGGGTCGTCGCTCGTCATCGACTCCAGGAAGCCGTCGACGATCTCGACCGGTGAGGCGCCCTCCCTGGGCGGCACCGCGTACACCTGGACCTGGGCGTCACCGGCCTGCGAGGCCTCCACCGCCTTGACGTCACCGGTGACCGGCATCGCCCCGCAGCCGGCGAGCACCACCGTGGCGCAGCCGAGCAGCACGGACACCCGCGTCCTGCGGCCGGGGCCTTTCTGCCGGTGGTCAGTGTCCACGGGTCGTGTCCTCCTGCTCGGGTTCCTGCGTCACCGGGCCGACGGCACCGTCCGGCCGTTCTCCCGCCGGGCGGGGCACCACCCATGCACCGCTGCCGGGCAGGGCCGCCGGATCGACCGGCCCCGGGGCCGGTCGCGGCACCATGGAGCCACGGGCCGGAACCGGAAGCTGTGCCCGTGACGCGGCTCCCCCCTGGCTCGGCACCGGCATCAGCCGGTGGTCCCCGGCCGCCTCCGCGGCCTTCGACCGCTCGCGCTCCTCCCGGTTGCGCCGGGAGTCCTCGGGCTCCAGCGGTATCGGAGACCCCCGCAGCGGCTCGTCCGCCGTACGCGGCAGCGTCAGCCTGAACTGGGAGCCGCCGCCGGGCTCGCCCCACGCCTGCAGCCAGCCGCCGTGCAGCCGGGCGTCCTCCACCGCGATCGACAGCCCCAGCCCGGTACCGCCCGTGGTACGGGCACGCGCCGGATCGGCACGCCAGAAACGGTTGAAGACCCGGGTCGCCTCCCCCGGCTTGAGCCCCACGCCGTAGTCCCGGACGGCGACGGCCACGGCACCCTGCGCGACACCCATCCGCACGACGACGTCCCTGCCCTCGCCGTGCTCCACGGCGTTGACCACGAGGTTGCGCAGCACCCGTTCGACACGGCGCGGGTCGGCTTCCGCGACGACGGGCAGTTCGTCGCCCATGACGACGATCCGGCTGCCCTTGCGCTCCGCCAGTGGTTCCGCGCCGCCGATGACCCGCCGCACGACCGACCGCAGATCTATCGGTTCGGCGTCCAGGGCCGCCGCCCCCGCGTCGAACCTGCTGATCTCCAGCAGATCCGACAGGAGCGACTCGAAGCGGTCGAGCTGGTCGCCCAGCAGCTCCGCCGAACGCGCGGTCACCGGGTCGAAGTCCACCCGCGCCTCATGGATGACGTCAGCGGCCATCCGCACGGTGGTGAGCGGCGTCCTCAGTTCGTGGCTCACGTCGGAGACGAACCGGCGCTGCATCCGGGAGAGCTCCTCGAGCTGCGAGATCTTCAGCTGGAGGTTCTGTGCCATCTTGTTGAAGGCCTCACCGAGGCGGGCGATGTCGTCCTCCCCGGTGACCTTCATCCGCTCCTGGAGCCGGCCCGCCGAAAGCCGTTCGGCGATACCCGCCGCCATCCGCACGGGTGTCACGACCTGGCGCACGACGAACCAGGCGATGGCGCCGAGCAGCACGACCACGAAGAGACCCGCCGTTGCGAGCGTCGTCGTGACCAGGGTCAGCGACTTCTCCTCCTGCGTGAGCGGGAAGAGGTAGTACAGCTCGTACGGGTTGTGGTCGATGTCGTAGAGCCGCTTGCCCACGACGAGCCCCGGCCGGGGATCCTTCCCGTACGAATACCGGATCTCCGTGTACGTCTGGAACGCCCCGGGCCCCTTGGCGACGTCGTCTCTCAGCCTCTGCGGAACACTCGACGCCTCGACACTGCCGGAACCCCGGGGGGCCCGGCTGGTGGCGCCCTGATCGACGGAGTCCGCGCTCAGCGCCACCACGTTGAACGCGTTCGCCCCTCCGCTGGCGAGCTGGTCGACCAGCTCCGTCCGCCAGGAGGTGTTCGCCGTCACGCCGTCGGCACCCTCCTCCTCACCCTGGTCACCCGGGGCGAGGGGGGCGTTCGCGTTGGCCTGGGCAGCCGCGAAACCACCGGCCGCCTGGGTCTGCGCCGCCTTCGCCTTGGCGTCGAGCAGGCCGTTGCGCACCTGCCCGATCACCACGAAGCCCAGCAGCAGCACCACACCGATCGACATCAGCAGCGTGCCCGCGACCACCCGGAGCTGGAGATTGCGGCGCCACAGCCGCACAGCGGGCAGCAACGGCCGCCGCGCCCACCTCATCAGCAGGCGCAGCACCGTCCCTCCCGGCGCTTCGTGGAACAGCCGGCCACCCCTCAGCACCCGGCCGAACCGGGAGGACGCCGGATCATGGCCGGCAGCCCGCTCCGTACGGACTCCCGGCCCCCCGGGTTTCGGAGCAGCGCTGCCCGGGGTCATATCAGCTCGGTCCGGCCTTGTAACCGACGCCGCGGACGGTCACCACGATCTCCGGCCGCTCCGGGTCCTTCTCGACCTTGGAGCGGAGCCGCTGGACATGCACGTTCACCAGCCGGGTGTCGGCGGCGTGGCGGTAGCCCCACACCTGTTCGAGCAGCACCTCGCGGGTGAAGACCTGCCACGGCTTACGGGCCAGCGCGACCAGCAGGTCGAACTCCAGCGGGGTGAGCGCGATGGACTGCCCCTCCCGCTTCACCGAGTGCCCCGCCACATCGATGACCAGGTCACCGATCGTCAGCTGCTCCGGTGCGGGCTCCTCGGACCTGCGCAGACGTGCCCTGATACGGGCCACCAGCTCCTTCGGTTTGAACGGCTTGACGATGTAGTCGTCGGCCCCCGACTCCAGGCCCACCACCACATCGACGGTGTCGCTCTTGGCGGTGAGCATGACGATCGGCACGCCGGACTCGGCCCTGATCAGCCTGCAGACCTCGATGCCGTCCCGTCCGGGCAGCATGAGGTCCAGCAGCACAAGATCGGGCTTGGCCTCGCGGAAAGCTGCCAATGCCTTGTCGCCGTCCGCTACGAACGACGGCTCGAAACCTTCTCCACGCAGCACAATGCCGAGCATCTCGGCCAGCGCGGTGTCGTCGTCGACGACAAGGACGCGTCCCTTCATAAACGACATCATCCCATTAGCTAATCGTTACCTGCGATGACCTGGCACACAGCTCCGCCAGTCCGGCCCCCGTGACCGGAGAAATGACACCCTCCTCCGTGACGATCGCCGTGACCAGTTCCGGCGGCGTCACGTCGAAGGCCGGGTTGTACGCCTGGGCCGGCCGGGTCCCCGTGCCTGCCGCAGCGCCCTCCGGTCCGGCCTGACCCGCACCCGGGTATGTGAACTCGGTCACTTCGCTCGCGGAGCGCTGCTCCACGATGATCGACGCCCCGTCCGGGGTGAGCAGATCGACGGTCGAGACCGGCGCCACCACGATGAACGGGACATGGTGGTACTTCGCCAGCACCGCCAGCGGGTAGCTTCCCACCTTGTTGGCCACCGCACCGTCGGCGGCGATGCGGTCGGCACCGATGAGCACCGCGTCGACCTCCCCCGCGGCGAACAGCGAACCGGCCGCGCTGTCCGTGAGGACACTGAACGGCAGACCGTTCCGCGCCGCCTCGTACGCGGTGAGCCTGGCCCCCTGCAACAGCGGACGCGTCTCGTCCACCCACAGCTGCCGCAGACTTCCCCCGCGGTGCGCCTCCAGCGCGACCGCGAAGGCGGTGCCCTCGCCACCGGACACGAGCGCTCCGGTGTTGCAATGGGTCAGCAGCCGGTGCGCACCTCCCGGCAGGAGCTCCGCCAGCAGCTCCAGGCCGTACCGCGCCATCCGCGCGCTGGCCACGGCGTCCTCCTTGTGCAGAGCCCTCGCCTCGGCCAGTGCGGCTTCGGCGGCGGCCCCCCGGTCCGCTCCCTTCCTCACGGCGGCCAGGTACGCGCTCTCCACCCGCCGAGCGCCGTACCCGAGGTTCACCGCGGTGGGCCGCGCCCCGGCCAGCAGTTCCGCGGCCCTGGCCACGTCCTCACCCCTGGCCGCGGCCAGGGCGACCCCGTACCCGCCGGCGATGCCCAGCAGAGGAGCGCCGCGCACCGCCAGCGTCCTGATCGCCTGCACCAGAGCCGGGACATCGGCACAGACCAGCTCGGCCTCCTGCGACGGCAGCCGTGTCTGGTCGAGAAGCACCACGGCGGGGCCTTCGGGCGACCCGTCCCAGCGGAGTACGGAAAGGGCCGGAGGCTCGACACCCACTGACGAACACGCGTCCTGATCAACCATCCGCCCAGTCTGCCCTCTGAGTGGCCGCCGTAAGAAGACAAGGAGGAGACAAGGTGCCCGGCACGCACCGGAGCGGCGCGTGGCACGATGGCTGCCAACCTGCCGCCCCGATGAGCGGTCAGGACCGTGAAGGAGCGATGATGAACGACTCTCCGGGCTGGGCTTCGCCCGGATCCGCCCCCTCCGACGACCAGGAGGGCACCGGCATCCCCAGGCCTTCCGCCCCGGCCGACGACAAGGGCCCGGCCGACCAGTGGTCCAGGGACCGGCCTCCCGCCGGGCAGTGGTCCCCACCGAGCACGGCCGGAAACGGACCGGCCGGGCCCGCCCCCGCCCCGGGGCGGGCCGGCAGCACCGGCGGGGGCGCCGGGTGGGGCCGCGGGCCGGCCGCCGCGAAGCCGGGGGTCATCCCCCTCCGCCCGCTGAGCATCGGGGAGATCCTCGACGGTGCCGTGTCCGCGATGCGGGCCCACTGGCGCCCGGTACTCGGTATCAGCCTCACCGTCTCCGTGATCTCCCAGATCCTGATCGTCCTCCTGCAGCGCTACGTCCTGCCGGAACCGGTCTCCATCGACCCGAACGCCGTCGGCAGCGAAGCCCTGCGCCAGGCGACCGACTCGATGGAGTCGCAGCTGTCCTCCATGGCTCCTGCCACGGTCATCTCGATGATCGCCACACTCCTCACCACCTCCGTCCTCACCGTGGTCATCAGCCGCTCGGTGCTGGGCCGGGGAGTGACACTGGGCGAGGCATGGGCCGAGGCCCGGCCCCGGATCCTCCCCCTCCTGGGACTGACCCTGCTGCTGAGCCTGATGAACGTGGCGATCATGACCGTCGCGCTGCTTCCCGGGCTCCTCCTGGGCGGGAACGGCGGTGTCGCACTGGCCTTCCTCGGCCTGGTCGCGGCCGCGGTCGTCCTGCTCTGGCTGATGGTCCGTTTCGCCCTCGCCGCGCCGGCGCTGATGCTGGAACGGCAGCCGGTCCTCACCTCGCTGCGACGGTCCGCGAAGCTGGTCAGGGGTGCCTGGTGGCGGACGTTCGGCGTCCTCGCGCTGACCTACCTGCTGATCCTCGTCGTCACGATGGTCATCGCCGTTCCGTTCGGCGTCCTCGCGGTGGCCCTGGAAAGCGGCGGACCGGCCGAATTCCTCAGCGGCTCCACCGACTTCGGCTGGTCTTTCCTCATCGTCACGGGCATCGGGGAAGTGGTCGTCGCGACGCTCGCCTACCCCTTCGCCGCAGGCGTGATGGCACTTCTCTACATCGACCAGCGCATCCGCCGCGAGGCACTGGACCTGGATCTCGCCAGGGCGGCCGGGGTACCCGGATACGAGGACCCCAGGAGCTGATGCCGTGACGCGAACGGGGGGCACCACCACAGCGCAACGGCTCGTCCGGGCAGCGGACGACGTACCCGTGGACATATCCCGGATCCCTGCCCGGGAGGCGGCACAGGACGAACTGTCCGACCCGATGTACCACGAGCAGGACCCCAATCTCCTCGAGCGCGCCTTCGACCGGTTCTGGGACTGGGTAGGAGGACTCTTCGAGGGGGTGGCCGGGGCCGCCCCGGGCGGGCCGCTCGGCCTCGTCGTGATCGTCCTGGTGGTCCTCGCGCTGGCCGCCGCGCTCTGGTGGCGGCTCGGCACCCCGCAACGCGCCCCGCGTCCCGAGGAGGCGCTCTTCGGCGGCCCCGTCCGCAGCACGGAGGCCCACCGCGCCGCGGCGAAGGCGCACGCGGACGCCCACCGCTGGGCCGAAGCCGTCCAGGAGCACATGCGCGCCCTGGTGCGCGCCCTGGAGGACCGGGCGCTCCTGGACCCGCGGCCGGGCCGCACCGCGGACGAGGCCGCGGCCGACGCCGGCCGGCTGCTGCCCGCCCACGCCTCCCGGCTCCGCGCCGCGGCCCGGACCTTCGACGACGTCACATACGGCGGCCGGCCGGCCGACGAAGCGGCGTACCGGCGCCTGCGCGCCCTCGACCAGGAGATCGAAGCCGCCAAGCCCCTGCCGGCCGCGGGAACCGCTGTGGAGGTCTCCTGATGTCCGCGTCCACGGCCTCCACGAAGGCCGCGCCGCCCTCCACCGCCCCGACGTCCGTCTCCCGCACCCCTGACCAGGTCTGGCGGCGGGCGCGTGGTCTGCTGCTCGCCCTGCTGCTGCTCGTCATCGGGGGCGTGGCCTTCGCCGCTTTCCGCTCCGGAGGCGCACACGGGCGCCTCGATCCCCGCTCGGCCGACCCGCACGGCAGCCGGGCCGTCGCCGAGCTCCTGAAGGACCGGGGCGTCTCGGTCGACGTCGTCACCACCCTGGACCAGGCGACGGCGGCGAGCGGGCCCGACACCACGCTGCTCGTGGCCGGCCCCAATGTGCTCACCGGCCACCAGCAGTACGTCCTCCGGCAGGCCGCAGCCGAATCCCGGGGCCGCACGGTGCATGTCGCCCCCGGCCCCCGCTCGATCGGGCTGCTGGCCCCCGGTGCGGAGGCCGAGGCCCCCCGGCCGGTACAGCCCGGGCCGCCACGCTGCGACCTTCCCGCAGCCCGCTCGGCGGGAGCCGCGGACACCGGCGGATTCGGCTACACGACGGACGCCCGGGGGGCCGTCGCCTGCTACCCCGGCAATGGCCTCGCCTCCCTCCTCGTCCTCCCCGAGCACCCCTCCGGTGACACCGTCCTGCTCGGTGCCCCCGACTTCCTGTACAACGACCGCCTCGACCAGCAGGGCAACGCCTCGCTCGCCTTGCAGCTCCTCGGTTCCCGCCCTCATCTCGTCTGGTACCTCCCCTCTCTTTCCGATCCATCGGCCATGGAAGGACGCAACAGCGGCCAGGACGACACCGGGGACGACAGCGCCGACCGTGCCGACAGCACGAGCGGTGAGAGCGGCTTCCTCGCTCTCATTCCCTCCGGCTGGCTCTGGGGCACCCTTCAACTCGCCCTCGCGGCGGTCCTCGCCGCGGTCTGGCGAGCGCGCCGGCTGGGCCCCCTGGTCACCGAGCGGCTTCCCGTGGCCATCCGCGCTTCGGAGTCCGTGGAGGGCCGTGCCCGCCTCTACCGCAGGACCGACGCCCGCGACCACGCCGCCACCGCACTGCGTTCCGCCACACGCAGCCGCATCGCCCCCCTCGTCGGCGTCCCTTCCCATGACGCCCAGTCCCCCGAGGTCCTGCTTCCCGCCGTCCACGCACGCCTGCCCGAACCAGGCCACGACGCCGGCGCCCTGCTCTTCGGCCCGGCTCCGGCCGACGACACCGCCCTTGTCCTCCTGACCGACCAACTCGACGCCCTCGAAAGGGAGATACGCACCTCATGAGCGCCCCGACCCCGGAGCCCGCCGGACTTGAGCACACAGCTCTCGGGGGGAGCCCCACGTCTCCCGCCTCCGCCGACAGCGCCCGTGCCTCTCTGGAGGCCCTGCGCGCCGAGATCGCCAAGGCTGTGGTGGGTCAGGACCCCGCCGTGACCGGCCTGGTCGTCGCACTGCTCTGCCGGGGCCACGTACTCCTCGAAGGCGTCCCGGGCGTGGCCAAGACGCTTCTGGTCCGCGCTCTCGCCTCGTCCCTCGAACTGGGCACCAAACGCGTCCAGTTCACCCCTGACCTGATGCCGAGCGATGTCACCGGTTCTCTCGTCTACGACGCCCGCACGGCGGAGTTCTCCTTCCAGCCGGGACCGGTGTTCACCAACCTGCTGATCGCCGACGAGATCAACCGAACTCCTCCGAAGACCCAGTCCTCCCTCCTGGAGGCGATGGAGGAGCGGCAGGTCACCGTCGACGGTATCCCCCGCGCCCTGCCCGACCCGTTCCTCGTCGCGGCCACCCAGAATCCCGTCGAGTACGAGGGGACCTATCCGCTGCCCGAGGCCCAGCTGGACAGGTTCCTCCTCAAACTGACCGTGCCGTTGCCGTCCCGCGAGGACGAGATCAACGTCCTCACCCGGCACGCCGACGGTTTCGACCCACGGGATCTGGGTGCGGCCGGCATACGGCCCGTCGCCGGCCCCGCGGACCTGGAGGCTGCCCGTGCCGCGGTGGAGAAGACCCAGGTCTCCGCTGAAATCGCCGCTTACGTCGTCGATATCTGCCGTGCCACGCGTGAATCCCCCTCACTCGTCCTCGGAGCTTCTCCCCGAGGTGCGACCGCTCTGCTCTCCACCGCACGCGCATGGGCCTGGCTCACCGGCCGGGACTACGTCATCCCGGACGATGTGAAGGCCCTCGCGCTTCCCACCCTTCGTCATCGCATCCAACTGAGGCCGGAAGCCGAGATGGAGGGAGTCACCGCGGACTCCGTCATCACCTCGGTCCTGGCTCACGTCCCCGTTCCCCGATGAGGCGGTGACCATGGCCCTCACCGGAAGAGCCGCACTGCTGGCCGCCCTGGGCTCGCTGCCCGTAGGCATCCTGGCCCCGAGCTGGGCGGGCCTGCTCGCGGTCAACTCCCCGCTCGCATTGGCAATTCTGTGCGACTACTTCCTGGCCGCGCCAGTACGTTCGCTGCGATTCACCCGATCCGGTGATACATCCGTTCGACTCGGCGAGGCCGCAGAAGTGCGGCTCACCGTGACCAACCCATCCGGCCGGCGTCTTCGCGCACGTCTCCGGGACGCCTGGCCGCCCAGCAGTTGGTCCTCGGAGGCCGAGCAGGCCGCGGCACATCACCGGCTGAGCGTTCCCGCCGGTGAGCGGGTTCGGCTGACCACGTATCTGCGGCCCTCACGGCGCGGTGACCGGAGGGCGGAGCGGGTCACGGTCCGTTCCTTCGGCCCTTTGGGGCTCGCCGCCCGCCAGGGGTACCACCGCGTCCCCTGGACCGTACGGGCTCTTCCCCCCTTCACCAGCCGGAAGCATCTGCCTTCACGTCTCGCGCGGCTTCGCGAGCTCGACGGGCGGACCAGTGTGCTCACCCGGGGGGAGGGCACCGAGTTCGACAGCTTGCGCGCCTATGTTCCGGGCGACGACACACGCTCCATCGACTGGCGGGCCACCGCACGCCAGTCCGCGGTGGCCGTCCGGACCTGGCGGCCGGAGCGGGACCGCCACATCCTCATCGTGCTGGACACGGGCCGGACTTCAGCGGGCCGGGTCGGTGACGTGCCACGGCTGGACGCCGCGATGGATGCGGCTCTGCTCCTCACGGCACTGGCCGCACGAGCGGGCGACCGGGTGGATCTCCTTGCCTACGACCGGCGCGTCAAGGCCCGGGTCAGGGGGACGTCCGGTGCCGGTGACGCCCTGGCCGCAGTGGTCGGTGCCATGGCCCCGCTCGAACCGGAGCTGGTGGAGACGGACGCCCACGGCCTGTGCACCACGGTGCTGGCCCATGCTCCTCGGCGTTCGCTGATCGTGCTGTTGACGAGTCTGGACGCCGTTCCTGTCGAAGAGGGCCTGCTGCCCGTCCTCCCTCAGCTGACCCAGCGCCATACGGTGCTGGTGGCCTCGGTCACCGACCCCCAGGTCGAGGTCATGGCCCGGGCCAGGGGAACGATCGAGGCGGTTTACGATGCCGCCTCCGGGTCCCGGGCTCAGGAACAACGACGTCGGACAGCTGACCGGCTCCGACGGCACGGGGTCACGGTGGTGGACGCGGCACCGCACGTTCTGGCGCCCTCCCTGGCCGACGCGTATCTGGCCCTCAAGGCATCGGGCCGGCTCTGAACACCGTGCCACGGAATCCCGGAGCGGCTTCGAGTCTCAGCCGGACGTCCTGACGGGTGCGCTGCTGCGTCCTTGGGACCGTCCGCTGAGTTCGGCGTCAAGTGTCTTCTGGGCGACGCGCATGCCCTCGGCGTAGACGGGTTCCCTCAGCCGTTCCCACATCTCTTCCTCGGTGAGGTCCTCCACGGGGCTGGTCACCCACCAGATGTTGCCGAACGGGTCTTTGACCCGCCCTCCCCGGCTCCCGAAGGCGTCGTTCGCCAAAGACGTGACGATCCGGGCGCCGGCGCCGACGGCCTGTGAGAAGGCTGTGTCCGCGTCGGGTACGAACACGCGCAGCAGGCTCGGCATGACGGGCCAGTCGGCACGGCGGTCGAAGGCCAGTACGACGGTGTCCCCGACCCTGATCTCACCGTGTCCGATCAAGCCGTCCTCGGTCGGTACCCGCGCCAGCTCCTGCCCGTCGAACGCCTGGGTGACGAAGTCGAGAAAGGCCCCCGTGTCGTCGGTCACGACCCAGGGGGCGACCGTGGTGTAGCCCTTCGGCGCTGCACTGTTCTGATCGGGCATCGCGGTCCTTTCGTTGACGTCAGCTGCTGGCAACGAAGGCAGGAGCCCTATAGGCCAGCTTCCGTTCTGAACCGCTTCGTACAGCACACCGCTTCATACAGCACATGGATGTGTTCCGGTGGTGAACGCAGGAAAGCCCCGCACCAAAAGGTGCGGGGCTTCCCCGGAATAATTGTTCGGCGGCGTCCTACTCTCCCACAGGGTCCCCCCTGCAGTACCATCGGCGCTGAAAGGCTTAGCTTCCGGGTTCGGAATGTAACCGGGCGTTTCCCTAACGCAATGACCACCGAAACACTATGAAATTAACCAACACCGGACAACAACACGGCCGTTCGTTATTTCAGAACCAACACAGTGGACGCGAGCAACTGAGGACAAGCCCTCGGCCTATTAGTACCAGTCAGCTCCACCCGTTACCGGGCTTCCACATCTGGCCTATCAACCCAGTCGTCTACTGGGAGCCTTAACCACTCAAGGTGGTGGGAACACTCATCTCGAAGCAGGCTTCCCGCTTAGATGCTTTCAGCGGTTATCCTTTCCGAACGTAGCCAACCAGCCATGCCCTTGGCAGGACAACTGGCACACCAGAGGTTCGTCCGTCCCGGTCCTCTCGTACTAGGGACAGCCCTTCTCAATATTCCTACGCGCACAGCGGATAGGGACCGAACTGTCTCACGACGTTCTAAACCCAGCTCGCGTACCGCTTTAATGGGCGAACAGCCCAACCCTTGGGACCGACTCCAGCCCCAGGATGCGACGAGCCGACATCGAGGTGCCAAACCATCCCGTCGATATGGACTCTTGGGGAAGATCAGCCTGTTATCCCCGGGGTACCTTTTATCCGTTGAGCGACAGCGCTTCCACAAGCCACTGCCGGATCACTAGTCCCGACTTTCGTCCCTGCTCGACCCGTCGGTCTCACAGTCAAGCTCCCTTGTGCACTTACACTCAACACCTGATTGCCAACCAGGCTGAGGGAACCTTTGGGCGCCTCCGTTACTCTTTAGGAGGCAACCGCCCCAGTTAAACTACCCATCAGACACTGTCCCTGATCCGGATCACGGACCCAGGTTAGACATCCAGCACGACCAGAGTGGTATTTCAACGACGACTCCACAACCACTGGCGTGGCCGCTTCAAAGTCTCCCACCTATCCTACACAAGCCGAACCGAACACCAATATCAAACTATAGTAAAGGTCCCGGGGTCTTTCCGTCCTGCTGCGCGAAACGAGCATCTTTACTCGTAGTGCAATTTCACCGGGCCTATGGTTGAGACAGTCGAGAAGTCGTTACGCCATTCGTGCAGGTCGGAACTTACCCGACAAGGAATTTCGCTACCTTAGGATGGTTATAGTTACCACCGCCGTTTACTGGCGCTTAAGTTCTCAGCTTCGCACACCCGAAAGTGCACTAACCGGTCCCCTTAACGTTCCAGCACCGGGCAGGCGTCAGTCCGTATACATCGCCTTACGGCTTCGCACGGACCTGTGTTTTTAGTAAACAGTCGCTTCTCGCTGGTCTCTGCGGCCACCCCCAGCTCAGGAAGCAAGTTCCCTCACCAGTGATGGCCCCCCTTCTCCCGAAGTTACGGGGGCATTTTGCCGAGTTCCTTAACCATAGTTCACCCGAACGCCTCGGTATTCTCTACCTGACTACCTGAGTCGGTTTAGGGTACGGGCCGCCATGAAACTCGCTAGAGGCTTTTCTCGACAGCATAGGATCATCCACTTCACCACAATCGGCTCGGCATCAGGTCTCAGCCTTAACGTGTGACGGATTTGCCTACCACACGGCCTACACCCTTACCCCGGGACAACCACCGCCCGGGCTGGACTACCTTCCTGCGTCACCCCATCGCTTACCTACTACAAGTCTGGTTCATCGGCTCCACCACTACCCTCAACTCCGAAGAGATCGGGCCGGCTTCACGGACTTAGCATCGCCTGATTCAGTACTGGGCGTTTCAAAGCGGGTACCGGAATATCAACCGGTTGTCCATCGACTACGCCTGTCGGCCTCGCCTTAGGTCCCGACTTACCCTGGGCAGATCAGCTTGACCCAGGAACCCTTAGTCAATCGGCGCACACGTTTCTCACGTGTGTATCGCTACTCATGCCTGCATTCTCACTCGTGAACCGTCCACAACTCGCTTCCGCGGCTGCTTCACCCGGCACACGACGCTCCCCTACCCATCCCAGCCCCCGTTGGGGGTACATGCTGGAATGACACGACTTCGGCGGTACGCTTGAGCCCCGCTACATTGTCGGCGCGGAATCACTTGACCAGTGAGCTATTACGCACTCTTTCAAGGGTGGCTGCTTCTAAGCCAACCTCCTGGTTGTCTCTGCGACTCCACATCCTTTCCCACTTAGCGTACGCTTAGGGGCCTTAGTCGATGCTCTGGGCTGTTTCCCTCTCGACCATGGAGCTTATCCC